>LAEA01000176.1 GCA_000961745.1 Rhodospirillaceae bacterium BRH_c57
GGCCAGGGACTGCAATCCGGCGCGCAGCGGAACGTTGGCGGCGACACCACCAGCGGCCACCAGGGACGTTCCATCGGGATAGCACTGACGGAACAGTGCCACCGCCCGCCCCACCCGATCCAGCGTCGCATCCACCAGCGCGGCCTGAAAGGCGGCGGCCAGATCGACCGCATCACGGTCGCTCAAGGATCCTGGCGGCAGCTTCTCCACCGTCTGGCGCACCGCCGTCTTGAGGCCCGAGAACGAGAAGTCGCACCCCGCCCGGCCCTTCAGCGGGCGGGGCAGGGGAAACCGTTTGGGATCACCCCGTTCGGCGGCGGCCTGCACGGCCGGTCCCCCCGGATAGCCCAGGCCCAGCATCTTGGCGACCTTGTCAAAGGCCTCGCCGGCCGCGTCGTCGATGGTCGTGCCCAGGCGGCGATACCGCCCCACCCCCTCAACCACCACCGTCTGGCAGTGGCCGCCCGAGACCAGCAGCAGAAGGTAGGGGAACGGCACGTCATCGGACAGCCGGGCGGTCAGAGCGTGGCCTTCCAGATGGTTGACCGCCACAAACGGCAGGCCATGCACGGCGGCGATGGCCTTGGCGGTCATCACCCCGACGATCACCCCGCCGATCAGCCCCGGCCCGCCGGTGGCCGCCACCGCGTCGAGATCGCCAAAGCCGATACCGGCCTTGTTCATGGCGCTGGCCACCAGACGATCCACATGGTCGAGGTGGGCGCGCGCCGCGATCTCGGGCACCACACCGCCATAGGGCCGGTGTTCATCAAGCTGCGACAGCACCACCTCGGACAGCACGCGGGCGGCGCCGGGCGGCGCGTCATCCCGCACCACGGCGGCGGCCGTTTCATCGCAGCTTGTCTCTATCCCAAGGATAATCATCTGCTTTGGCATCCACTTTGGCCTTTTCATGCGTGCAGGCAGCCCTTACAACACTGGAGCTATGACGACTAGATCCAAGTTACGAATCGGAACGCGGGGCAGCCCGCTCGCCCTGGCCCAGGCCCACGCCGTGCGCGACGCGCTGGTGGCCGCCCATGCCGACTTGGCCGAACCCGGCGCGGTGAGCGTGGAGGTCTTCAAGACCACCGGCGACATCGTGCTCGACCGGCCGCTGTCGGAGATCGGCGGCAAGGGGCTGTTCACCAAGGAACTGGACGACGCCATGCTGCGCGGCGACATCGAGATCGCCGTCCACAGCATGAAGGACGTCGCCACCATCCTGCCGCCGGGCATCGTCCTGCCCACCATTGTCGAACGCGAGGACCCGCGCGACGCCTTCATGTGCCTCAAGGCCAAAAGCCTTGCCGACCTGCCGGCCGGGTCGGTGATCGGCACGGCGTCCCTACGCCGGGGGGCGCAGGTGCGGAACCTCTACCCCCATCTTTCCGTTATATCCCTCAGGGGCAACGTGCAGACCCGCATGCGCCGCCTTGAGGAGGGACACATCGACGCCACCCTGCTGGCCATGGCCGGTCTCAACCGCCTGGGCCTTTCCCAACACGCCGCCGCCGTCTTCTCGCCCGAGGACATGCTGCCGGCCGTCGCCCAGGGCGCGGTGGGCATCACCTGCCGGGCCGAGGACGAGGCTGCCCACCGCTGGCTGGCCCCGCTGGCCCACGCCGAGACCACCATCCGCGTGGTCTGCGAGCGCGCCTTCCTGCGTGCCCTGGACGGGTCATGCCGCACCCCCATCGCCGGGCTGGCCGAGATCACGCCCGAAGGCGACTTGTGGCTGCGCGGCTGCATCGTCCGGGTGGACGGCTCCGAACGCCTGGACATTGAACGCCGGGGTCCGCTGGCCGATGCCGAGACGATCGGCCGCGAGGCTGGCGAGGAACTGTTGCGCCGGGCCGGGCCGGGCTTCCTCGACCTTCCGCCGGTTTAAATCCATGCGCGTGGTGGTGACGCGGCCGGTCGAAGACGCCGAACGTATTGCCGCACCGCTACGGGATCGGGGCCTCGACGTCATGGTCGAGCCCCTGCTGGCCATCGTCCCGCGCGCCGGGGTGGAGGTCGACACCTCGGGCATCCAGGCCACTTTGCTGACCAGCGCCAACGGGGTGCGTGCCCTGGTTGGGGCGCTTGGCCGCGATCCGGTTACCCTGCACATCCCCGCCCTCGCGGTCGGCGACCAGACCGCCACCGTGGCCCGTGAACTGGGATTCGCCGACGTCCGCGCCGCCGATGGCGATGTTACGTCCCTGGCCGCCCTGGTCCGTGCCACCCTCAAACCCGATGCCGGCCCCTTGTTGCACGCAGCGGGAAGCCATGTGGCCGGAGATCTGGCCGGCGACCTCGCGGCCGACGGCTACACCCTGCGCCGGGTCCAGCTTTACGAGTCGCGCACCGCGGCGGCCTTTTCGGCCGACCTGCGGGTGGCGTTGACGGCCGGCACCGTTGACGCGGTGCTGCTGTACTCTCCGCGCACGGCCAAGACTTTTGCCACCCTTGCGGAGCAGGGCGATCTGCGGGACGCTTGTTCCAGTGTTACGGCCTATTGTCTCAGCCCCGCCGTGGCCGAGGCGCTGGGCACCCTTCCTTTTGCCGCCGTCCGGGTGGCGCCACGGCCCGAGCAGGACGCCCTTCTGGCCCTGTTCGACACCGACAACCACAGCCGTCTCCGCCGTCCGGCGGATACGGCCGAAACGACCCACGAGGGAGAGCGCACCATGAGTGACCGGCCTGAAGCCTCCGGGAGTGACCGGCCTGAAGCCTCCGGGAGTGACCGGCCTGAAGCCTCCGGGAGTGACCGGCCTGAAACCTCCGGGAGTGACCGGCCTGAAACCTCCGGCGACACGCCCAAGGCCCAAGGGGCAAAGGACTCCACGGCCACTGGTGCGGTTCCACCCTCCGGCGTCTCTCCCGCCAAGGACTCGGGCACCAAGGTCTCTGCCGCCACAGACAAGCCCGAGGCCAAACCCGACTCTCCGGCCAAGCCCAGGATCACCGGCGCCGACCAACCCCAGCCGTCCGGCAAGTCCGGCGGCGGGCGCGCGGCCGTGGCCATCGGCGCGGTCCTGCTCATCCTGGTCCTGCTCTATGCCTCGCTGCCCTGGTGGCGCGGGTCCCTGCCGCCCGAGTATCAGGCCTGGACCACCCGCATCATGCCGGCCGCCGAAACCGACACCGCGCTTCAGGACGAGATCGCCGACCTGCGCCAGGCGATGGGTGGCATGAGCACCACCGTGCGCAGCCTGGAAAGCCGACTCGACCGTGTTGAACAACAGGCTGGCGGACAACAGGGTGGGCAGGCCCAGGCCAGCCAGGACGATCTCGCAGCCCTGCGCCAACAGGTCGAAAAGCTCGCCCAGGCCAGCGCCGGGCAGGACGTCACCCAGGACATCCAGGCCTTGGGCGCCCGCGTCGGTGACCTGGAGAACAGCCGCGCCGCCGCCTCCACCGTCCTGTCCCTGTCCGACCGGGTCAACGCGGTCGAGGCCCAGGTGCGCAACGCCGACGCCCGTCAGGAACGCGCCCTGTCGTTCCTGATGTCGGTGCTGCAACTGCGCGAGGCGCTCCTTGCCGGGCGACCGTTTGACGCTGAACTGCGCGCCGTGCGCGCCACCGCGCCGCAGGATTTCGAGCTGACCTCCGCCGCCAAAGGCTTCATCGAGTATGCCGATGCCGGCGTTCCGCCGCTGGTCGTGCTGCGCCAGCGCCTGAATGCCGAGGCCGACCAGATCATCCGTGCCTCGGCCCAGTCCGACGAGACCGATAGCTGGCTGAACCGGACCATGGACCGCGCCTTGTCGGTGGTCAGCGTGCGGCGCACCGATGGCGAGGCGGTCGGCGACACCACCGCGTCCGTGGTCTCGCGCGCCGAACAGCGTCTGGCGGCCGGCAACCTGTCGGGTGCCGTTGGTGAACTGCGCGCCCTGGAGGGTGCCCCGGCCGAGACCGCCGCGCCGTGGCTGAAGGACGCCCGTGCCCGTCTGGCCGCCGATGCCGCGGTGTCCGAACTGACCGCCGAGGCCCTGGCCCGTGTCGGTGCCGGTCGCCCAACTGCTTCCGGTCAGGAGGGCTGATCCCATGGTGCGTCTGATCGCTTTTCTGATTGTCGTCGGCCTCTTGGTCGCCGGTGCCGTGTGGATGGCCGAGAACCCCGGCGCGGTGACCGTGCACTGGCTGGGCTGGCGGATCGACACCTCGGTGCCAATGATACTGCTGGCCCTGGCCGTCCTGGTCGTCGTGTTCTGGTTCATCCGGGGCATTGTCGCCACGCTGCTCGGCCTGCCCGGCGCGTTCGGCCGCCGCCGCCGCGAGAAGCGCCGCCGCAAGGGCCTCGCCGCCCTGGCCGATGGTTTTGCCGCGATCATCGCAGAAGATTCCTACGGTGCCCGCAAGAAAGCCGCCGAGGCCCAGGATGCCCTCAGCGACGACACCTCGGCCGCCACCTTGCTGCTGGCCCGCGCCGCCCTGCTCGGCGACAACCCCAAGACCGCCCGCGACCTCAACACCAAGCTGCTGGCCCGCCGGGAAACCGAGATCGCCGGCCTGCGCGGCCTGATGGACGAGGCGTTGTCCGAGGGCCGCACCGACGAGGCCATCGATTACGCCGCCCGCGCGTTCGAGCGCAACCCGCGCGCCGCCTGGGCCGGACGCGCCCTGTTCGAGGCCCAGGTCAAGCGCCGCCAGTGGGAACCCGCCCTGGTGACCCTGGAAGCCGCCCGCAAGAGCGGCGTGTACACCGCCGCCGAGGCCAACCGCCGCAAGGCCACCATCCTGGTCGCCCGGTGCGACGAGGCGATCACCGGCGGCCAGACCTACGAGGCCACGCGTCTGGCCAAAAAGGCGGTGGATGCCGATCCCGACCTGTTGCCGGCCCGCATCCGCCTGGCCCGTTCCCACGCCGCCGAGGGCAACGCCTCCAAGGCGGCCGGGGTGGTGGAGGACGCCTGGAGACGCGCGCCCAACCCCGAACTGGCCGAGGTCTATCGCGGCCTGTGGGGTGACGAGGACGCCCTCAAGCGGGTCAGCCGGGCCGAACATCTGGCCGAAACCAATCCCGAACACCTGGAAAGCCGCCTGCTGGTCGCCGCCGCCGCGCTTGATGCCGAGTTGTGGGGCCAAGCCCGCTCGCGGCTCAAGGCGCCGGTGGACGCTGGCGTGCGTGACCCGCGTCTGGCCCGCCTGATGGCCCGCCTGGAGGAAGGCGAGCACAACAACCTCGGCGACGCCCTGCGCTGGCTGCGTCAGGCGGTCGAGGTCATCGGCCACGAGCCCGAGGCGTGGCGCTGCACCGCCTGCGGCACCCGCGCCGCCAAGTGGGACGCCTCGTGCCAGGCCTGCGGCACCTTTGCCAGCGTGACATGGGGCGGCGGCCGCGCCCTGGTCACGCTACCACCCGAAGGCGTGCCGTCCCCGGTCGACCGCCCGGAGGCCGCAGTTGCGGCGGCTGGCACGCGGTAGGTGATCCCACTCCACGACGATAACCCCACCACGCTTCGGCCGGTGGTCACGGTTGTCCTGATCGCGGTGTGCATCGTCGTGTTCCTGTGGCAGGTCAGCCTGCCCGAGCGGGCGGCCTTTGCCGCTACGATCGGCTATGGCGCCATCCCGGCGGTGATCTTCGGCCACGCGCAGTTGCCGCCGGAACTGACCACCGTGCCGGCCCTGGGCACCCTGCTGACCAGCATGTTCCTGCATGGCGGCTGGCTGCACCTGATCGGCAACATGCTGTACCTGTGGGTGTTCGGCAACAATGTCGAAGACAGCATGGGCCACGGCCGGTTCATCGTCTTCTATGGGCTGTGCGGCATCGTCGCGGCACTCGCCCACGCCGTCCAGGACGTGCAGTCCACGGTGCCGATGATCGGCGCGTCGGGGGCGATCTCGGGCGTGCTGGGGGCGTACCTGCTGCTCTATCCGCGCGCCCGCATCCTGGTGCTGGTGTGGCTGGGCATCTTCGTGACCACCCTGCGGGTCCCGGCCATGGTTGTGCTGGGCTTCTGGATCCTGTTGCAGTTCATCAACCTGGCCGTCGCCGCAGCGGCCGGCGATCCGGGGGGCGTCGCCTGGATGGCCCACGTCGGCGGCTTCATCGCCGGAATGGTCCTGCTGCCGGTGTTCAAGAAACGCCACATCCCGCTGTTCCGCAGCCGCTCCGGGCCTTGGGGGTAGAGGCGGGCTCTGCCCGCGCCCGCAAGGGGCCGAGCGGCCCCTTGACCCC
>LAEA01000194.1 GCA_000961745.1 Rhodospirillaceae bacterium BRH_c57
TGGCGAAGAAAGACGCGAAATCCGGTGCCCCCGCCCTCGGGAAAGGTGACCGCGTCGAGCACCCGCAGCCCGCACACCTCCTGCGCCAGAAGCGCGCGGCGGATTGGCGGCGGCCTCGGCCTCGTCGGTGGCGACGATCAGCTTGCCGACCTGGCGGGTGGGCACGCCGTGGGTGGCGCACCAGGCATACAGCGCCTCCCGCCCGGTGACGCACAGGCGGGCCTTGAGGCTGCCGGCCGGATAATAGATCCCGGCGTGGATGACTTCGGAATTGCGGGAACTGGTGCCCGTGCCGATGGCTCCGGCGGCCTCCAGGATGACCACCTCGTGGCCCCGGCGGGCCAGTTCGGCGGCCAGGGCGAGGCCCACCACGCCCGCCCCGATGACGGCGACATCCACCGACGCGCTCGCGCGTTGTTTTACGGTTGGCGCGGCGGGCGCGCTCGGGTTCACGGCTTGACCTTTTCGACCTGGCCGGACTTGAGGGATGAGAAGATGCCCTCGCACACCATGCTCAGGTTGTCGCGGTTCTTGGCGTTGCCGCTGTCGGTCGGTGCGTCGGGTTGGTAATTGTAGTTGTTGTTGAACTTGGCCGGAAGCTGGTTCCAGATCGGCTTGCGGTCAGGATCGGACAGGTAGGTTTCCAGGTCCTTGGCCGGGAATCGTTCCTTGGCCAGGGTCAGCAGGTCGCGGGTCAGGATGCGGTTCTGGATCTGGCCCAGGATGGTTGCGATCTCGGGCGGCATGGCACGGCACGACGGGCCGAGCACAGCGACGATGTTGTCCGGGCAGTTCAGGGCGTTGCGCAGATAGGTTTCGTTGCGCACCACGCTCCACACGTCGTCGCGGAAGATGGTGGTCAGCCGCCGCAACGCCCCATCCGCTCCCGCCCCCATGGCCTTGAGGACCTCCAGGCAATCCAGGTTGCGGGTCAGCAGCAGATCGAACACCCGCCGCTCGTCCTTGAGGGCGGCTGACCGCCGCGCCGCCGCTTCGGCCGGGTCCTCGTCGGGCGGTGGGCGGCGGTTGGTGGACGGCTGGATGCCCTGCAACGCCTCGGCGTGGGCGCGGGAATAGCCGCGCGCCATGGACACGTCCTCGGACCGCACCATCAGGGCGGTTTCCATTTCCTTGGGCGTGCGGAAAAACTGGATCAACTCGTCATAGGCCTGGGCCTGACGGGTCGACAGACGGGCATACAGGGGCACCAAGCGAAACTGCCACTCGTGCTCCAGGTAGGGCTTGATCGCCTCGTACAGGCCGAAACCCTCGTAGTCGGCGCGGAAGTCTTCGGGGGCGAACACCTTGGGCTTGGTGGTCAGTTCCTTGAGGCCGACTGACAGGCGGCCGCCCAGGGTGGCGCGTTTTTTGGCTTGCTGTTGCTTCCAGCGGCGCTGCTCCTCGCGCGCCCGTGCCGCCGCCCAGTCCTGTTCGAGGCGCAGGAAGTACAGGCGGGCGGCGCCGTACAGGTGGGATTGCATCACCTCGTTGAAGGTGCGGCCGCACGGGGCGATGGGCTCGTCCCGCGCTTCCACGGGTTGGCCCGTCACGGCGTTCACGAACAGGTCGGCGAACTTGGCCTCGCCGCGTAGTTCCCAGGCGGCATTGAGCAGCAGCGGAATGTAGGCCGGCTGGAACCGCAGCACGTCATCAATATCGTTCAGGCCATCGAGCTGCTTGAGCAGGTCGGATCGGTCGGATCGGCCAAGAAGCTGCCGCAGCAGGTTGTAGCCAAGCTGGCAGCGTTCCCGTTGGTTTGGAATGCGACGTTCGCGGCCGCGCGGTGTCTTTGCCACGGGACCCCCCATTTGTGTGACGGGCTCAGGAGCCCAGGTTCAGCAGTGCCGGTGCGCGTTCAATGATTTCGTTGAGGATGCGTTCGGCGCGGTGGTGCTGGCGGCGCAAGGTGTCGGTGATGCGCCCCTCGTAGCGCGAGTCGGCCAGCAGCTTGTGGGCGTCGTACAGCGTCTTGATCTCGCGCACGAAAATCTCGCGCGATCCGATGGGCAGGTATTCCCGCCGCGACAGGGAGTCGAGGAAGTATAGCGAACAGCTCAACAGCATGGTCCAGATGTTGATGGTCAGCTCATCAAACCGGCTGATGAGCTTGGCCTTGTCGTGGCCGGTGTACTCGTCCAGCCGGCGCTCGATGACGATGGAAAACGCCCAGCATTCCGAGGACAGGTCGCGGCTGCGCACATAGTCGGCAAAGCTGAGGTCGGCCGACTCGGGATCGAGACCGTCAGCCGCCAGCGCCACCGTCTCCCCCAACTGGCGGATGCGCTTTTCCAGGATGATAAGGAAACGCTCGATCTCTTCGCGTTCGTGCGACTTTTTTACGGCCATGGTGTTATCCCCGTGAGGCGGCGCGCAGGGCAATCGCCCCGAACGGCAGCAGCATCGCCAGGGCCAGCGCCAGCTTGACCAGCAGATCGCCGGCCGCCAGCGTCACCCACGGCACGCCGGTGCCGATGAACGCCAGGCTGAAGAACAGGCCGGTATCAACGCCCGACCCGACGACTGACGAGGCCAGCGGTGGCTGCCACCACGCCCGTGCCCGCAGGCGGTCGAACACATGGATGTCCAGAAGCTGCGCGGCCAGGAATGCAACGCCCGAGGCTGCCGCGATGCGCGGCGTGGCGAGGACCGCCGACAGCACCACGGCCACCGCGAAGCCCACCTGCACCACGCGCCGGGCGCTGGCCGCGCCAAGGCTGCGGTTGGTCAGGTCGGTGACCAGAAAGGCAACGGGATATGTCAGGGCGCCCCAGGTCAGCCAGTCGTTGATCGGGTGCTGGACCAGGATGTTGGACGCCACGATGACCACGATCATCGCCGCAGTGGGTAGCAGCAGGGGTGTCATCGGCGTGTCCCGGACCAGATTCGGGTATGGTGCGAAGCACAATTCCGCTTCATACAGCACATTGCGTCAAGGTTTCAACTGCGCTGGGATTCGTTGCAACATGGACCTGCCCCTTGCGCGCCTGTAGACTGCGCGCAAGTTCCTGTAAATTCCATGGTGCTCAATGCCCAAAGACGCAGTCTCCAAAGGCGCAGTGATCGATACTCTTCCGTCGGTCTGTCCCCACGATTGCCCGAGCGCCTGCGCGCTCGATGTCGAGCGGACGGCACCGGATCGCATCGGCCGGGTGCGCGGCGCGGCGCAGCCTTATACCGACGGCGTCGTCTGCGCGAAGGTTGCCCGCTATGCCGAGCGAGTCCACCACCCCGACCGCCTGACCCGGCCCCTGTTGCGTGTCGGTGCCAAGGGCGAGGGGAAGTTCGTGCCGGTATCCTGGGACGAGGCCCTGGACCGCGTGGCCGGAGGGTTCGCTGCCGCTGCCGCCAACCACGGGCCGCAGGCGGTGTGGCCGTACTTCTACGCCGGCACCATGGGGCTGGTCGCCCGCGACGGCATTGAACGGCTGCGCCACGTTATGGGCTATTCCCGCCAGCGCAAGACTATCTGCTCGGCCCTCGCCAGCGCCGGGTGGGATGCCGGTGTCGGCGCCCGCTTCGGGACCGACCCGCGGGAGATGGCGCTGTCGGACCTCATCGTGGTGTGGGGTGCCAACCCCGTTGCCACCCAGGTTCACGTCATGAACTGGGTCGCCAAGGCCCGCAAGACGCGTGGCGCCAAGCTGGTGGTGGTCGATCCCTACCGCACGGCGACGGCCGAGAAGGCCGACCTGCACCTGATGCTGCGGCCCGGCACCGATGGCGCTTTGGCCTGTGGCGTCATGCACGTCCTGTTCCGCGACGGCATGGCTGACCGCGCGTGGATGGCCCGCTACACCGACGATCCGGCCGGGTTGGAAGCCCACCTGCAAACCCGCACCCCGGCCTGGGCGGCGGCCATCACCGGCCTGCCCGAAGACCAGATCGTCGCGTTTGCCCATCTGTACGGCAGTACCAAGCGCAGCTTCCTGCGGGCCGGCTACGGCTTCACGCGATCGCGCAATGGGTCGGCCAGCATGCACGCAGCCTCCTGCCTGCCGTCGGTCACCGGGGCGTGGGCGCACGAGGGCGGCGGGGCGCTGTACTCGGCCTCGGGCGGGTTCGGCATCGACAAGACGTTGATCGAGGGGCTGGATGCCCTGGACCCGGCGACGCGGGTGATTGACATGAGCCAGATCGGCCGCGCCCTGACCGGCGACGCCGAGGCCCTGTCAGGTGGCCCGCCGGTCACCGCCATGCTGATCCAGAACTGCAATCCCGCCGTGACCGCCCCGGAAAGCCTGCTGGTCCGCCAGGGGTTGGCGCGCGACGATCTATTCTTGTGCGTCCATGAACAGTTCCTGACCGAGACGGCGGCCTATGCCGACGTGGTCCTGCCGGCCACCACGTTCCTGGAGCATGACGACCTATATCTGGCCGGGGCACATCCGTTCCTGCAGGTGCATCGCCCCGTCATCCCGCCGCTGGCCGAGGCGCGCAGCAACCACGACGTCATATCCGCCCTGGCCGCCCGCCTGGGCGCGCGTCACGAGGGTTTCACCCTGTCGGCCTGGGAGTTGATCGACCGGACTCTGAAAACGTCGGGTTATGACGGGGCTGACGCCGCGCTGGCCGAGCGCTGGATTGACCGGGGGCCGCAAGGGGCGGCCAAGCGGTTTGCCGACGGCTTCCCGCAGCCTGATGGCAAGTTCCACTTCCGCGCCGACTGGGCGGCCATCGGCCTGGATGACGGGCGGTTGCCGGCCTTCCCGGATTTCGCCCCGATCATCGAGCAGGCCGACACCGAGCATCCGTTCCGGCTGGTCACCGCGCCGGCCCGCAACTTTCTCAACACCAGCTTCACCGAAACCCCGACCAGCCGCGCCCAGGAGGGGCGGCCCACCGCGTTGGTCCACCCCGAGGACTGTGCCGCTTTGGGCCTGACCGACGGGGACACCGTGCGGCTGGGCAACCGGCGGGGCTCCGTGGTGGTCCACGCACGGCCGTTCGACGGGCTTCAGCGCGGCGTGGTGGTGGTCGAAAGCATCTGGCCCAATCATGCCTTCATCGAAGGCGTCGGCATCAACGCGCTGGTCGGCGCCGACGTGCCCGCCCCGGCCGGCGGCGCGGTGTTCCACGATACCGCCGTGTGGCTTCGGCCTGCGCAGAAGGACATTTGAAGAATGGTCGACGCAACGCCGGGCTCAGCCCATGTTCCAGGTTCTGCCCATGTTATCGTGATCGGCAACGAGAAGGGCGGGTCCGGCAAGTCCACCGTGGCCATGCACCTCATTATCAGCCTGCTGCGCGGCGGCCTGCGGGTCGGTACCATCGACCTGGACGCCCGGCAGGCGACCCTGACGCGCTACATCGAAAACCGCCACGCCTACGCCAAGATCTATGGCCTGACCCTGCCGATGCCCGACCACTTCCCCATCCCGCCGACCAACAATCAGGCCACCGACGAAGGTAAGCTGCTCGACGTCATGACCCACCTGCGGGGGCACTGCGACACCATCGTGATCGACACGCCGGGCAGCGATCACTATCTATCGCGGGCCGGGCATTCGTTTGCGGACACCCTGATAACGCCGCTCAACGACAGCTTCATCGACCTCGACGTGCTTGGGCGGGTCGATCCGGAAACCATGAAGATCAAGGGGCCGAGCCACTACTCCGAAATGGTGTGGGAGATCAAGAAGCGCCGGGCCGCGCGCGACGGCGGCTCGATCTCCTGGGTCGTCTTGCGCAATCGTCTATCCCATGTCAGCGCCCGCAACAAGCAGGTGATGGAAAAGCTCATCAAGGATCTGGCCGACCGCATCGGCTTTTATCAGATCCAGGGTTTGGGCGAACGTGTCATCTACCGTGAGCTGTTCCTGACCGGCCTGACCCTGCTCGACCTCAACAAGGACGGCGTGAAGGTGGACATGTCCATGTCCCACGTCGCCGCCCGCCAGGAACTCCGCCAGTTGCTCGACGCCATCGGCAAGGCGCATGAGAAGGTGCGGGCGGCGTAGAGTTCGGTCCGCTGACGCGGATGGCTGCCGCCAGCCTGGAGCGATGCTCCAGACCTCCTTTGTTTTCTTGAAGAAGAAAATGGGGTTTGGGGCTTTCCCCAAGCCATCAAAAGCGACCCGCTTTAAGAGTTAGTGGCATGGTGCGGGTGTCGGGCTTATCTCTGGGGATGGAGAAAGACCAGGGAGACGTCATGAGCGACAAGCCTGTTGATCGTGCCCGCCAGACCGCCCCGGAGGTGCGATCCTCGCGCACGGAGATCGACCAGTTTCTCGACAAGGTGCGGACCCTGCCGCAGGTAGGGGCCCAGGCGGCAGCCAGGTCCACGGGGCCGGGGCGGCTGATGTTCGCGCTGGACGCCACGGCGTCGCGCCAACCGGCCTGGAACCGCGCCATGACCATCCAGGCCGAGATGTTCCAGGAGGCCGCCGCGTTGGGCGGCCTGTCCATGCAGGTGGCGTTCTATCGCGGCCTGTCGGAGTTCCGGGCCAGCCCGTGGACCACCAACCCGGACGCCCTGCTGCGCGCCATGACCAAGGTGCGCTGTCAGGCCGGGTTCACCCAGATCGAGCGGATTCTGCGCCACGCCGCGCGGCAGGCCAAACAGGAACGCGTCAACGCCCTGGTGTTCGTCGGCGACAGTTTCGAGGAAGACCTGGACCCGGTCACCGGGGCGGCCGGGGAACTGGGCCTTCTGGGTGTTCCGGCGTTCATGTTCCACGAGGGTGTAGATTCCCAGGCCGGCGAAGTGTTCGCCCACGTCGCGCGGCTGACCGGCGGGGCGTGCTGTCGGTTCGATGCCAACAGCCCCGACCAGTTGCGCCAGTTGCTGCGTGCCGTGGCGGCATTCGCGGCCGGCGGGCGCGGCGCCCTGGAACGTCTTGCGGCGCGGGAGGGCGGCATGGCACGCTTGCTGCTGCCCGATCTGCGCGGCGGGTAGGGGGAACGTCGAGTGCTCTACGCCTTCATTGCCGGGTTCGGCCTGCTGTTCGCCTTGGCGCTGATGATCCGGTGGTTCAGTAATGCCGAGCCCAAACAGGTGCTGCGGGTCCTGAAATGGTCGGCCTTGGGCGTCTTGGTCATCGCCTTCCTGCTGTTGCTGGTGACCGGGCGCATGGGCTGGGCGCTGGCCGCTCTGGCGGTGATGGTGCCGTGGGGTGCGCGGCTGGTGCGCCTGCTCATGCTTGGGCATATGGCGCGGCGCGCCTTTTCCGGGCTTGGCGGCAACCCGTTCCGGGGCATGGGGAGTGGCGGCGGTGGCGGTGGCGGCGCATCGACCGTATCGAGTCGCTATGTGGAAATGACCCTCGACCACGCCAACGGGCGGATGGATGGCCGCGTGCTGGAAGGCCTGCTGGCCGGGCGTCGCCTGAGCACGTTGTCTGAGGCCGAGGCGCTGCACCTGTGGCGGGAGGCGCGCGATGACGCTGACTCGCAACGCCTGCTGGAGGCATGGCTTGACCGGGCCTACCCCGAATGGCGTGGCGACGATAGGGATTCAGAGGGCAGCGAAAGGCGTAAGGCTTCCTCAACAGGAACCATGACCCACGATGAAGCATTAGAGGTGTTGGGACTGGACAGCGGCGCGACTGCCGGCGACATCCGTGCCGCCTATCGTCGGCTGATGGCGCAGGCTCACCCGGACAAGGGCGGGTCCACATGGATGGCGGCCAAGCTTAACGAGGCACGGGCCGTTCTTCTGGGGCCATCCAAATAACGTAACCCTTCGGCGCGCAGGCTTCGGTTGCTTGCATTCGGGGGGCATGGCACAAGTTTCACTGGAGTTTTGATGACTCCGCCGGTCGGTCCCGTACCCGAACCGTTTCAGCGTCCAAGAGGTTTTCATGACCCGTCGTGTCCGCAAGGCCGTCTTCCCCGTCGCCGGGATGGGAACGCGTTTCCTGCCCGCCACCAAGCTGGTTGCCAAGGAAATGCTCCCCGTCGTTGACAAGCCGCTTATCCAGTATGCGGTCGAAGAAGCCGCAAAAGCCGGTATCGAGTATTTCATCTTCGTCACGGGCCGGGGCAAGGCCATCCTGGTCGATCACTTCGACCACGCGCCGGAACTGGAAGCGCTGCTGCGCGACCGTGGCAAGCATGAACCCCTGGACGAACTGCTGGGCGGCCTGCCCAAGCCGGGCACCATCCTGGCCACCCGCCAGCAGGAACCGCTGGGCCTGGGCCACGCCGTGTGGTGCGCCCGCGCCTTTGTTGGCGATGAACCGTTTGCCGTCATCCTGCCCGACGATCTGGTGATGTCCGACCGGCCGTGCATCGGCCAGTTGATCGACGCCTACAACGAGGTTGGCGGCAACGTCGTGGCGGTCGAGGAAGTGCCCCGCGACCAGACCAACAAGTACGGCATCCTCGACCTCGAAGGTCCGCCCGGCAAGCTGTGCAAGGCGCGCGGGCTGGTCGAAAAGCCCGATCCGGCCGACGCGCCGTCGACCATGGCGATCATCGGGCGCTATGTGCTCGACGGCAGGGTGATGGAAGAACTGGGCCGGACCAAGCCGGGCTCGGGCGGGGAAATCCAGCTTACCGACGCCATGAACGCGACCATCAAGGACGTGCCGTTCCACGGCCTCCAGTTTGATGGGCAGCGGTTCGATTGCGGCGACAAGGTCGGCTTCCTGAAGGCCAACATGTGCTTCGCCCTGGAGCGCCCGGAGATGCGCGACAAGGTGGCCGAGGCCATTCGGGATATCGCCGCGACGCTTAAGTAGGTTCGTTTCCAGGGGAAAGCAGGGGGAATTACCATGACGGCCGTCGCCACTAGTCGTACCGTGGACACCACGCCCTTTGATGGGCAGAAGCCGGGCACGTCCGGCCTGCGCAAGAAGGTCAAGGCGTTCGCCCAGCCGCATTATCTGGAGAACTTCGTCCAGTCGATCTTCGACAGCCTCGACGGGTTCGCAGGCCAAGCGCTGGTGGTTGGGGGCGACGGCCGTTACTACAACCGCACCGCCGTGCAGGTCATCCTCAAGATGGCCGCCGCCGCCGGGTTCGGCCGGGTCCTGGTCGGGCAGGGCGGCATCCTGTCCACCCCGGCGGCGTCGTGCGTCATCCGCAAGCGCAAGGCGTTCGGCGGCATCATCCTGTCGGCCAGCCACAACCCCGGCGGCCCGGATGAGGACTTCGGCATCAAGTACAATATCGGGGCCGGCGGCCCGGCGCCCGAGGCGGTGACCGAGGCCATTCACGCCCGCACCAAAACCATCGCGCAGTACCACATCCTCGATGCCGCCGACGTGGACATCGACACGCTGGGTGAAAGCCGCCTGGGCGCCATGGTGGTGGAGGTCATCGACCCGGTGGCCGACTACGCCGCGTTGATGGAAACCCTGTTCGACTTCGCCGCCATCCGCCGCCTGTTCGACGGCGGCTTCCGGATGCGGTTCGATGCCATGGGCGCCGTCACCGGCCCCTACGCCACGGAAATCCTGGAGAACCGCCTGGGCGCCGCGCCCGGAACCGTCATCAACGGCACGCCGCTGGAGGATTTCGGCGGCCATCACCCCGATCCCAATCTGGTCCACGCCAAGGAGTTGGTCGACGAACTGTTCGGGCCGGACGCGCCGGACCTGGGGGCCGCGTCCGATGGTGACGGCGACCGCAACATGATCCTCGGCCGCAATTTCTATGTCACGCCCTCCGACAGTCTGGCCGTGCTGTCCGAGCACGCCACCGTCTGCCCCGGCTATGCCGGTGGCCTCAAGGGCATCGCGCGGTCCATGCCGACCAGCCGGGCGCCCGACCGCGTGGCCGCCGCGCTGGGCATCCCGTGTTGGGAAACCCCGACCGGCTGGAAGTTCTTCGGCACCCTGCTGGACGCCGGCAAGGCCACCCTGTGCGGCGAGGAAAGCTTTGGCACCGGGTCCGACCATGTGCGCGAGAAGGATGGCCTGTGGGCCGTGCTGATGTGGTTGAACGTGGTGGCCGCCACCGGCAAGTCCGTCGAAACCCTGGTGCGCGCGCATTGGGCGCGGTTCGGCCGCACCGTCTATTCGCGCCATGACTACGAAGGCGTGGACAGTGACGCCGCCAACGGTCTGGTCGAGCATCTGCGCGCCATTGGCCCCGGTCTGGCCGGCAAGACTGTCGGCCCCTATACGGTCGAGGGCCTGGACGATTTCGCCTACACCGACCCGGTCGATGGCTCGGTGTCCACCCACCAAGGCATACGTCTGATGTTCACCGATGGGTCGCGGGTGGTGTTCCGTCTTTCGGGGACGGGAACCTCGGGGGCCACGTTGCGTGTTTACCTCGAGCAGTACGAGCCCGACCCGGCCCGCCACGATATCGACACCCAGGAGGCCCTGGCGCCCCTGATCGCCGTCGCGGGCGCGGTGGCCGAGATCGCCGCGCGCACCGGCCGGACAGAACCGACCGTTATCACGTAAAGGTTAGGACCATCATGACCGACGCCCCCCACGCCTTCCACCCGTCCATCCTGCGCGCCTACGATGTGCGGGGCATTGTCGGCGAGACGTTGTCGCCCGCCGATGCCTATGCCCTCGGGCGGGCGCTGGGGACCATCGCGGTGGAGGCGGGCGGGCGGCTGGCCTGCGTCGGGCGCGATGGCCGGCTGTCGTCGCCGGACATGGAGGCCCAGGTGGTCGCCGGCCTTGCCGACTGCGGGCTGGAGGTTGTGCGAGTCGGGCTTGGTCCGACGCCGATGCTCTATCTGGCGCAGAAGCTGCTGGGGGCCGACGCGGCTATCATGGTGACCGGGTCGCACAACCCGCCCAACCACAACGGCTTCAAGATCATGCGGGCCGGCAAGCCGTTCTTCGGCGATGACATCCTGCGCCTGGGGACCATCGCCGCTGACGGCGCCTGGGCTACGGGTAAGGGGTCCGTGCGCGATGAGCCCATGCTGGACCGCTATGTCGCCCGCGTGGTGCAGGATTGGGACGGCGGTGCCCGCGCCCTGACCGTGGTGTGGGACGCCGGCAACGGTGCGGCGGGCGAGGCCATGGTGAAGATCGCCGCCCAGCTTCCGGGCCGCCACGTCCTGCTCAACGAAGTGATCGACGGGACCTTCCCGGCCCACCACCCCGACCCCACCATGCCCGAAACGCTGGAGCAACTGGCCGCCGCCGTGGCCGCCGAGAAGGCCGACCTGGGTATCGCGTTTGACGGCGACGGCGACCGCCTGGGCGTCATCGACGGGTCCGGGCGCATCCTGTGGGGCGACCAGATCCTTGCCCTGCTGGCCGAGGACGTGCTGCGCACCCACCCCGGCGCCACCGTCATCGCCGACGTCAAGGCCAGCCAGATGTTGTTCGACGAGGTCACGCGGCTGGGCGGCAACGCCCTGATGTGGATGACTGGGCATTCGCTGATAAAGACCAAGATGGCCGAAACCGGCGCCCCCCTGGCCGGCGAAATGAGCGGCCATATCTTTTTTGCCGACCATTACTATGGCTTCGACGACGCGCTGTATGCCGCCGTGCGCTTCCTGGGGCTGGTCGCCCGGCTGCCCGGTTCGCTGGCCGAACGGGCTGCCTTGCTGCCCCACATGGTCAACACCCCCGAACTGCGCTTCGATTGTCCCGACGACGAGAAGTTCGCCGTCATCGAAGGGGTCAAGCAGCGCCTGCGCGACCAGGGTGCCGAGGTCTCCGAAGTCGATGGCGTGCGCGTGCGGACCGTCGATGGCTGGTGGCTGCTGCGCGCCTCCAACACCCAGGCCGTCCTGGTGGCCCGCGCCGAGGCCTCCGACGAGGCCGGGTTGGTCCGCGTCCGGCAGCAACTCACCGCCGCGCTGGAGGCCTGCGGGCTGGCCCTGCCGGCGTAGGAGGGGAAGATATGGGCGCTGCCCAGGCCCGCCAAAGGCCGAGCGGCCCTTGGAACCCATGAGGGGTCCTGTACCTTCTCCTGCGCCGCAGGCAAACATATCCGGACATTTACTGCGCTGCGCGCAGCTTGGCGTTCCGGAATCGCATGCCTTCCTCATGGGGTCCGGGGCCAATGGCCCCGGCGGGGTATGGGGCTTGCCCCATCCTTCTTTCTGACCCACCAAAAAAGGCGCCCCCTGCGGAGCGCCTTTTTGGTCTCGGTTGGCCTGCCCTCTTAGCGCATGGCAGCGGGTGCGGTCACGCGGATGAGGGCGACGTCGATGTTGTCGGGGGGCACCACCACGCATTTGGTGTCGATGGAGCGCAGGCGGTTGCAGGCGGCGCGGGCGTCGCTTTCGCTGGTCAGGCCGAGGACGCGGGCACGGTAGATCATGCCACTTTCGCCTTCCAGCGGGGTGACGGCGGCGTGGCTCTCCGGCGCGGCCCCCTGGAGCATTCGGGCGGCGCGGGCGGCCTGTTCGCTGGCCGAGGTGAAGGCGGAGAAGGCGCCGACCTGAACGCCCCAGGTGCTGATTGCCTGAGTCGCCATTGGGACGGTGAGGGCGGCCGTGGCCGTGGTGACGGCGGTGCCCGAGGTGGCTGCCGTGGCGCCGGAGGCGGGCTTGCCGGCCGGCATGATACGGACGATGTCGTCCGGGTCGTCGGGCGGCAGGGCGTCGGTGGGGTTTTCCGCGATGCTGGCCAGCAGACGCTCGGACGCGGCATCGGGCTTGCGGCCGGGGGAGGGCAGGGCCGCCATCATGGAGGCGGTCTGAAACCCGTTGTCGAGCAGGGTCATCATGTGTCGGTCACGCCATCCCGACGTCTTTCCACCGAACACCACACCGACCAGATTGCGCCCGTTGCGCCGGGCAGACGTCGCCACGTTGAACCCCGAGGCGTTGATGTACCCGGTCTTCAGGCCGTCGGCACCCTCATACTTGCGCAGCACGTGGTTGTGGCTGCGGATGGTCTTGCCGGCCCACTGAAAGCTGGTGATGCCAAAGAAGTGGTAGCGTTGCGGGTAGTCCCGGCGCAGGGCGATGGCCAGCGTGGCCATGTCGCGCGCCGTCGACAACTGTGCCGCGTTGGGCAGGCCCGAGGCGTTGCGGAAGGTGGTGTTGGTCATGCCCAGGCCGTGGGCGCGTTTGGTCATCATGGAGGCGAAGTTGACCTCCGACCCGCCCAGGAACTCGGCCACCACGACGGCGACGTCGTTGGCCGAGCGGGTGACCAGCGCCTTGATGGCGTCTTCCACGGCGATGCTGTCGCCCTGCCGCAGTCCGAGCTTGGTCGGCGGCTGGCCGGTTGCGCGGGCCGACACCGGCAGGCGGGTCTTGAGGTTGGCCTTGCCCTTTTCCATGGCTTCGAAGAGCATGTAAAGGGTCATCATCTTGGTCAGCGACGCCGGGTGCTTCCGGGTGTCGGCGTTGCGCGCATAGAGCACCCGGCCCGACTCGACGTCGATCACGATGGAGGCATAGCGGGCCAGGGCCGGCGAGGCAGAGGCTGCCATCAGAACCAGGGACAGGAGTGCCACGAGCACGCCCAATCCAAAGATGGAGCCGGGAAACCTGGGGCGGATTGGTGCGAAACGCTCAGTCACGTCGGGCATCTTTCGGCTTTGAGGACTGCTTTTCGAGGCAGCCCCTACAATAGATAAAAGGAGATTTCGTGTCTATCGGAGTATCGAGTCGCACTGATCATGGCCGTCCAATGGCACGAATAAGGCAGGTTTCAGCAGGATGGGGGCGCCGGATCATGACCGTAGCCTTCAGCGGACTGGTTCTGGCGGCCTGCGGGATGGGAGAAATGGCTGGCGGCCCTTCGGATATCGCGACTCCGGGGTCGCGCCAGCTCAACTGGTTCGCCTTCCTGGACGGGGCCGATATCCGGCGGGCCTGCGGGCCGGGCAGCGGCGATCAGGCGCGCATGGTGTTCAATGGCCGCTACCTGGATCAGGTGCGGGCCTATGAACTGCGCCAGCAGGGCGGGGCGCCGGTGCTGGAGACGCACGTCTTCAGCCCGTTGCAAGTAAACCGTCCGTTTGATGTGGAGACGCTGGGCGAGGTGATGCGCGGCCGGCCGACGACCGAACGCCTCGGCCGGGCCGGGGTGGACACGCTGTGGGCGGCTTTGGCCGAAAGCGGGGCGTTCGCGCCGCCGCCAAAGGGCCTGTGGCTGGACAGCGAGGATTTTTATTGGGTGGTCAGCGGGTGCCGCGCCGGGGCCGGGTTCTTTCATGCCTGGGTTCACCCGTCGCCGGGGTTTGCCGGGCTGACCTTCCCCGAGGTGATCCGGCGTTACGAGCAGTCCGACATTGCCTGGCCGAGCGTGGACATGCCACGCGACCTGTGGCGGCAGAGCGACATCCGTGAGGGCGAACGGCCGCACTTCCGCCTGGAGGTCGGGCGTGACGGGATCCGGCGCTGAAGGGGTCGTGCCGCTTTCGGCTTAGAGGCCTGCGTCTTCTGTGCAAAGCGTCATCCCGTCGTATAGGGCACTCGCCCCCCGCCCTCGGCGTTCCTATATGGAAGACATGACAAGGTTACCAAGGAACGATGGCCCCGGCCCGCCACCACTGTTTCCAAGCCTGGCACCGGGGCAACGGATGCGATTATTTCAGTGACGTCTTTGCATATGGCCTGCGCCCCCATAAACTCGGCGGAACGGAAATCCCGTTGGGTAATCGGCAGGAACGACATGAGCGACTTTGACGACGACGACGACCGTACCTCCGGCCCTGGCCTTGCCACCCGGACCCGGCCCAAGACCAAGAAGCCGTCGATGTACAAGGTCTTGATGCTGAACGACGACTACACTCCCATGGAGTTCGTCGTTCACGTCCTGGAGCGGTTCTTCTCCAAGAACCGCGACGAGGCGACGCAGATCATGCTGCATGTGCATCAGCGGGGTGTGGGCGTCTGTGGCGTCTTCACCTACGAGGTGGCTGAAACGAAAGTTACCCAGGTCATGGACCTGGCGCGCCAGCAACAGCATCCGTTGCAGTGCACCATCGAGAAGGATTGACGCCGGAGGTTCTGCTGCCCGGAAACTGTTGCAACCCGGTAGGGGCACCCGGCCGTTAGGCTAGTGAAGATCGAGCGAAGGGTAACGGTTGATGCTGTCCCGCAACCTGGAAAAGACGCTCCATAAGGCCCTCGCCCTGGCTGGCGAGCGCACGCACGAATACGTGACGTTGGAGCACTTGCTACTGGCCCTCACACACGACGCCGATGCCATGGCGGTGATGCGGGCCTGCGGCGTTGACCTCGACAAACTGGCGCACGAGGTCACGCAATTCATCAACTCCGAGCTTCAAGGGCTGATCGCGCCGGGTGGCGCCGATCCCACGCCCACGGCCGGCTTTCAGCGCGTGGTCCAACGGGCTGCCATACACGTTCAATCCTCGGGCCGTGAGGAGGTCACCGGAGCCAACATCCTGGTGGCGCTGTTCTCCGAACGGGAAAGCCACGCCGTGTACTTCCTGCGCCAGCAGGACATGACGCGGCTCGATGCCGTGAATTACATCAGCCACGGCATTGCCAAGCGGCCGGGCCACTCCGGGGCCCGCACGGTTCATGGCGCCGACGAAGGTTCGGCCGAGGAGGACGTGGTGAAGAAGGGGCAGGAAGCACTCGACGCCTACTGCGTGAACCTCAACCGCAAGGCGGCCGAGGGGAAAATCGACCCCCTCATCGGCCGCGAGATGGAGGTTGAACGCACCATCCAAATCCTCTGCCGGCGGTCAAAGAACAATCCGCTGTACGTGGGCGACCCCGGCGTCGGCAAGACCGCCATCGCCGAAGGGCTGGCCCGCCGCATCGTCAAGGGCGAGGTGCCCGACGTGCTCAAGCCGGCGGTGATCTTTGCCCTCGACATGGGGGCCCTGCTGGCCGGCACGCGGTATCGCGGCGACTTCGAGGAGCGCCTCAAGGCGGTCATGAAGGAGCTGGAGGCGATGCCCGACGCCGTCCTCTTCATCGACGAGATCCACACCGTGATCGGTGCCGGGGCGACGTCGGGCGGGTCCATGGACGCCTCCAACCTGCTGAAGCCGGCCTTGGCCTCGGGCGCCATCCGGTGCATCGGGTCGACGACGTACAAGGAATTCCGCGGGCACTTTGAAAAGGACCGTGCGCTGGTCCGCCGTTTCCAGAAAATCGACGTCAACGAACCGTCGGTCGAGGATGCGGTCAAGATCCTGCGCGGCCTGAAGCCTTACTACGAAAAGCACCACAACGTCCGCTACACCGCCGAATCCTTGCGGTCGGCCGTGGAGTTGTCGCACCGCTACATCGGCGACCGCAAGCTGCCCGACAAGGCCATCGACATCATCGACGAGGTCGGGGCGGCCCGCATGTTGCTGCCCGAAAGCAAGCGGCGCAAGACCGTCACCGTCAAGGACGTCGAGGAAGTGGTCGCCAAGATCGCCCGCATCCCGCCCAAGTCGGTGTCGTCCGACGACCGCGAGGCGCTGGCCAACCTGGAACGCGATCTCAAGACCATGGTGTTCGGCCAGGACCGGGCCATCGACGCCTTGTCGTCGGCCATCAAGCTGGCCCGTGCCGGTCTGCGCGATGCCGAAAAACCGATTGGCTGCTACTTGTTCTCCGGCCCCACCGGCGTCGGCAAGACCGAGGTGGCCAAGCAGTTGTCCCGGTCGTTGGGCATCGAACTCCTGCGCTTCGACATGTCGGAGTACATGGAGCGCCACACGGTGTCCCGCCTGATCGGTGCCCCGCCGGGCTACGTGGGCTTTGACCAGGGCGGCCTGTTGACCGATGGCGTGGACCAGCATCCGCACTGCGTGCTGCTGCTCGACGAGATCGAGAAGGCCCACCCGGATCTGTTCAACATCCTGTTGCAGGTCATGGACCACGGCAAGCTGACCGACCACAACGGCAAGACGGTGGACTTCCGCAACGTCATCCTCATCATGACGACCAACGCGGGGGCCCAGGAGCTGGCCAAGAACACCATCGGGTTCCTGCGCGACGAACGCGAAGGCGACGACACCGAGGCCATCGAGCGCATGTTCTCGCCCGAGTTCCGCAACCGTCTCGACGCCACCATCCCGTTCGGCAACCTGCCCATGGACGTGGTCGAAAAGGTGGTCGACAAATTTATCATGGAACTTGAAGTCCAACTCAGCGACCGCGACGTATCCATTGAACTCACCCCTGAAGCCCGCCAGTGGCTGGCCAGAAAGGGCTACGACAAATCCATGGGCGCGCGGCCTCTGGCCCGCGTCATCCAGGAAACCATCAAGAAACCCCTGGCCGAGGAACTGCTGTTCGGGAAACTGGTGGGCGGCGGCACCGTGGCCGTGCGCATCACCGACGATAAGGTCGCCTTCGACATCTCCAGCACCAAGAAGGGCGGCGGTTCCGCCCGCAAGCCGGAGCCGGAATACGTCTGATCTTTTTCAGCGTACATGTTCGAAGCGAGCGGCCCCATAATCGGGGCCGTTCGTTTGTCAGGGTTCCATCAGAACCATTGTTTATCCTGCAAAGTAAGTGGCAAATGGTGGGGAAGCGACGCACCTGAGTGCGCGCCAAAGGAATACGTAATGGGGATGGGGGACGGGGTCATGGACAATAACGTTATTGAGAAGACGCGTTTTGGTAACGTGAAGGTGTCAACGCGCATTATTGGTTTGGTTATTATAGGGGTGTTGATCGTTCTCGGTATTCTTGGCGCAGTGATGGTGGCCGACAAGGTGGAGTCCGCAAAGGTCGCCCGCGCTGACGCGCACGCCCACGTCGCGGGGCTGGTGGATGACCTGCTGGCCGGCACGCTGAATTTGAGGCGGAACGAGAAGGATTTTCTGCTGCGGCAGGATGAGTCCTCGATCGCCAAGCATGGCGAACAGATGGCGGCGGTCCTGGCCATGGTCGAATCTCTGAAGGCCGATCCGGTGCTGGCATCGCAGGCCGCTGTGGTTGCCGAGCTTGATGCCAACCTGCACAAATACCGCGACCAGTTTGCTGCCGTGGTGGACGCCTCCCGCGTTGTCGGCCTGACGGAGAACGACGGCTTATCCGGTCAGTTGCGCAAGTCCGTGCATCAGGTCGAGCAGCATGTCAATGATGCGGGATTGGACGAACAGAGGTGGCCCCCAAAAACCGGACAGGATGTTAAGCTG
>LAEA01000232.1 GCA_000961745.1 Rhodospirillaceae bacterium BRH_c57
GTGCGACCCCGACCGCCTGCGGGCGGCGGCGCGGGTGCTGGGCCGGGCCGAAATCCTGTGCGGCGATTACCGCATGGTGCTCGACCGTTGCGCCCGGCGCGGCGACTTCGTTTTCCTGGACCCGCCCTATCTGCCGGTCGGCCGTCATGCCGACTTCAAGCGTTACACCGCCGTGCAGTTCCGCGAGGCCGACCACGAGGACATGGCCCCGGTGGTCGAGGACCTGGCCCGGCGCGGCTGCCATGTCGTGCTGACCAACGCCAACACGCCGCGCCTGCACGCCCTCTATGCCGCGCACGACGTCACCGTGGTCGCCACCCGCCGCCACGTCAACAGCAAGGCCGACGGGCGGCGCGGCGAGGACGCCATCGTCACCGTCCGCGCCGGGGACGAGGTCGCGGCGTGACGGTCCAGACCTTCCACCCCTATCCACCGACCCGCTACATGGGGTCCAAGGAGTCCCTGCTGGGCGCCCTGTGGGAGGTCATCGGGGCGCTGCCGGGGCACTCGGTCCTCGACCTGTTCAGCGGGTCCGGCGTGGTGGCGCACATGCTCAAGGGCCGGGGGCGGCCGGTCATCGCCAACGATTACATGGCCATGGCCGCCACCTTCACCCGCGCCATGGTGGCCAACGACAGCGCCATCCTGGCGCCCGACGCCCTCGACGCCCTGCTGGCGCCGGCCGCCGACAGCGACGGTTTCGTGGCCGAAACGTTCGCCGGGCTGTACTACACCGACGCCGACAACCACCTGATCGACGCCGTGCGCGCCAACCTGCGGCGCATCGACGATCCGGCCCTGCACGCCGTGGCGCTGTCCGCCCTCATGCGGGCCTGCCTCAAGAAGCGGCCGCGTGGCATCTTCACCTATACCGGGATGCGCTACGACGACGGCCGAAGGGACCTTTCGCTGGATCTGGCCGACCACATCCGCGAGCAGGCCGCCCTGGTCAACCGCGCGGTGTTCGCCTCGGGCCAGACCTGCGCGGCGCATTGGGGCGATGCCATGACAAGTGATCTCGTGGCCGACATCGTCTATATCGACCCGCCGTATTTCAGCCCGCTGTCAGACAACGAATACGTCCGCCGCTACCATTTCCTCGAAGGGCTGGCCCGCGATTGGCAAGGGGTCGAGATCCAGGCCCACACCAAGACCCGCAAGTTCGCCTCCTACGCCACGCCGTTCCGCACCGCGCGGGGCGCCGCCGAGGCCTTCGCCAGCCTGTTCCGCCGCCACGCCGACAGCGCCATCGTGGTGTCCTATGCGTCGAACGCCCTGCCTGACCGCGACACCCTGGCCGCCCTGCTGCGCACGGTCAAACGCCGGGTCGAGGTGATCGAGGTGGACCACCGCTACAGCTTCGGCACCCAAAAGGCCGGGCAGAAGAACGCCGTGCAGGAATACCTGTTTGTGGGAACGTGACCGGGGACCCAGACACGACGGAAGAATTATGACATTTTCAGCCGCCAAATTGCTTTTTGGATGAACTGGTATACTCTTCGCGCTCATCCTGCGCCGGAGTCATCAGTCCATGGAATTGCCCGTCTCCCCCCTCGCCCCCAAGTCGGAACCGACCCTGCCGCCGCTGCCCGGCGTGCGCCTGGCCACCCATGCGGCGGGCATCCGCTACACGGGCCGTGACGACCTGCTGCTGATCGAGCTGCCCAAGGGCACCACGGCGGCCGGCGTGACGACGCGTTCCAAGACCCGCTCCGCCCCCGTGGACTGGTGCCGCCATGCCCTGAAGAAGGGCAAGGGCCGCGCCGTTCTGGTCAACGCTGGCAACGCCAACGCCTTCACCGGGATGCGCGGCGAGGCGTCGGTCGCCGCCACCGTGGGCGCCACCGCGCACCTTTTGGGCTGCAAGGAGTCCGAGGTCTACGTGTCGTCCACCGGCACCATCGGCGAATTCCTGCCCCACGAAAAGATCGTCGAGGCCCTGCCCAAGGTCCTCAAAACGGCCGCCGAGGATGCCTGGGCCAAGGCCGCCCGCGCCATCATGACCACCGACACCTTCCCCAAGATGGCCACCCGCACCGCCGACATCGGCGGCACCACCGTGGTCATCAACGGCATCGCCAAGGGGTCGGGCATGATCGCCCCGGACATGGCGACCATGCTGGCCTATGTGGTCACCGACGCGGCCCTTCCGGCCGAAGTGCTTCAGGACCTGCTCGGCAAGGGCGCCGACCGCAGCTTCAACGCCATCACCGTGGACGGCGACACCTCGACATCCGACACCCTGTTGCTGTTCGCCACCGGCAGCGCCGCCAACAAGGCGCCCAAGAAGGCCACCGACAAGGCGCTGAAGGACTTCAAGGACAAGCTCAACAGCCTGCTGGTCGAACTGGCCCATATGGTCGTGCGCGACGGCGAGGGCGCCACCAAATTCGTCGAAATCCGCGTCACCGGCGCGGCCAGCGCCCGCGCGGCGCGGACCATCGGCCTGTCGATCGCCAACTCGCCCCTGGTCAAGACCGCCATCGCCGGCGAGGACGCCAACTGGGGCCGTGTGGTGGCCGCCGTCGGCAAGTCCGGCGAAAAGGCCGACCGCGACGCCCTGTGCATCCGCATGGGCGGCATCGACGTGGCCCGCGACGGGCTGGCCGTGCCGGGCTATGACGAAGCCCCGGTGGCCGCCCACATGAAAGGCCAGGACATCCTCGTCGAGGTCGAAGTTGGCGTCGGCAAGGGCAAGGCCGTGGTGTGGACCTGCGACCTGACCCATGGCTATATCGACATCAACGGGTCGTACCGGAGCTGAAACGAGGCGGGCTGCCGCCCCCTTTACGTTCTTTGGCCCGCTTGGGGCAGGCCCCAAACCCCCTTTTTTCTTCAAAGAAAACAAGGAGGTCTGGAGGCCCCTCCAGGCCGGCGGCAGCCTCCGCGTCAGCGGACCCCTATGGCAACCAGATGAATTAGGCGTCCGCCCATGAGCACCTTCCCTCCTTTCACCGACGCCCTGGACGGCGAGGAAGGGTGCCTGGGGGTTTATCCCCTGCGCGCCGACCGCGTTCTGCTGCGGCCGCTGGATGCGCGCCACCTTCAGGCACTCGCGCCGCTGGCCGATGATGCCGAGGTCGCCCGTTTCACCGCCCGCCTGCCACACCCCTACACCGCCGACCACGCCCGCGCCTTCGTTGAGGAAAGCCACGCCCTGGCCGCGCAAGGGCTGTCCCTGACCCTGGCCATCGAGCGGCGGGGGGATTTCCGGCTGCTCGGCGTGGTCAGCCTGGATCGCGACCACGATGACCCGGCGTTGGCCGAGGTCGGTTATTGGATCGGCCGCGACTTCTGGGGCCAGGGCTTGGCGAGCGAAGCGGTGCGCGCCTTGCTGACCCACGCCGTGGACGACCTGGGGTTCACCCGCTTCACCGCCGGAGTGGCGGAGGGCAACGCCGCGTCGCGCCGGGTGCTGGAGAAGGTCGGGTTCGGCGATGCCCGGCCTGGGCGGTGTCCCGCCCCGGCCCGCCCGGACGGCGCCCTGGACGCCACCTTTCTGAGCCTTACCGCCGAGGGTTTTCGGGCGGCCTCGGCGCGTTCCATCCTGCTGGTTACCGCCGTCGCCCTGGTTGACCCGGACAACCGCGTGCTGCTGCAAAAACGGCCCGAGGGCAAGGCCCTGGCCGGGCTGTGGGAGTTTCCCGGCGGCAAGGTGGACCCCGGCGAATCGCCCGAACGCGCCCTTATCCGCGAACTGCACGAGGAACTGGGCATCGACGTGCGCGACAGTTGCCTCGCGCCGCTGACCTTCGCCTCCCACGCCACCGCGACGTTCCATCTGTTGATGCCGCTGTACCTGTGCCGCCAGTGGAAGGGCCGAGTCGAGGCGCGCGAGGGCCAGGAACTGGCCTGGGTCGCCCCCAACCGCCTCAGCGCCTATCCCATGCCGCCAGCCGACATCCCCCTCATCCCCATCCTGCGCGACTGGCTGGGGTGAGGGGCTGAAAAGCCCCGCCCTGAAAAGACCCACTCCCGTCCTAAGTGTTGCCACATTCAGATGGCTGAATAAGCATCGTGGTCGTTCCGGTGGCGGTTTCTTCGGTCCCCATCGCAGCCCTCCCTGGGGCGACCCCGCCGGTGAGGTCCAATCCCCCTCTGGTTCACCGGTGAAATGACCGCAGCCGCGGCGGCCGATGCTTGCATCCCCCCCTGCCCCCTCCGGGCATCGGCCGCCGACCTGCCCCCAACCGGTCCCCTGCCGGTATCGTCCAGCGGACACACTTAAACGGCGCTCCGATCCCCCCCGGAGCGCCGTTTTCCGTTGCCGGGGGCGGTTCATCTGGTATCGTC
Source organism: Rhodospirillaceae bacterium BRH_c57 (assembly GCA_000961745.1). GTDB lineage: Bacteria > Pseudomonadota > Alphaproteobacteria > Rhodospirillales > Rhodospirillaceae > Cauispirillum. The sequence goes on from LAEA01000232.1 coordinate 4,294, forward strand.
CGGCCATGACCGTGCCCGAACCTTCCGCCACCGCACCCGTTGCGCCCATTGCGCCTGCCGCGTCCTCCGTTTTCGAGGGGCGCGGCCTGACCTGCATCCGGGGCGAGCGGGTGGTGTTTGCCGGCCTCGATTTCACCCTGGCGCCGGGCGAGGCGCTGTTGCTGCTCGGCCCCAACGGATCGGGCAAGTCGAGCTTTCTGCGCCTGCTGGCCGGGCTCATCCGTCCGGCCGCCGGAACGCTGTCGTGGAACGGCGCCCCGGTACGCGACGACCGCGAGGAACACGGCGCCCGCAGCCGCTATATCGGCCACCTGGACGCCGTGAAGCCGGTCCTGTCGGTGGCCGAGAACATCGCCTTCTGGGTCCGCACCTGGTCGCCCGAGACGCCCGACGTGCCGGCCGCCGTGCAGCGCGGCCTGGGCCGATTCGCCATTGAACGGCTGTCCGACGTGCCGGGCAAGATGCTGTCGGCCGGGCAGAAGCGCCGCGTCAACCTGGCCCGCCTGATCGCCGCGCCCGCCCCGCTGTGGCTGCTCGACGAGCCGACCACCGCTCTCGACAAGGCCTCGATCAAGGTGCTTGAGGAGGCCATCGCAGAGCATCGCGCGGCCGGCGGCATGGTCGCGCTGTCAACGCACTCCGAGATCGCCCTGCCCGGCGCGCGGACCTTCCACATGGACGAGTTCGCGGTCGATTCGGCCAGCGCCTGGGATGCCCTGGACGCCGAGTGGGAGGCCGCCAAGACATGAATGCCCTGCTCGCCGTGATCCGCCGCGACCTGCGCCTGGCCCTGCGCCAGGGGTCGGACAGCATGATGGTGGTGGCGTTTTTCGTCCTGACCGTGGTGCTGTTCCCGTTCGGGGTCGGCCCCGAATCGGGCATCCTGGAGCGGGTCGCGGCCGGCGTGCTGTGGGTAACCGCGCTGCTGGCGTCGATGCTGTCGCTCGATCGGCTGTTCCAGACCGACTACGAGGACGGCTCGCTCGACCTCTTGACCATGGCGCCGATGCCGCTGTCGGTGATCGTGCTGGGCAAGGTGGCGGCCCACTGGCTGACCACCGGGTTGCCGCTCATCCTGGCCGCGCCGGTGCTGGCCGTGCTGCTCAACATGAACTCCGAGGGATTCGGCGTGCTGATCGCCGCCATGGCCGTGGGAACGCCGACCCTGTCGCTGATCGGCGCGGTCGGGGCGGCCCTGGTGCTGGGGGCGCGGCGCGGCGGGGTGCTGCTGTCGCTGCTGGTCCTGCCGCTGTACATCCCGGTGCTGATTTTCGGGGTGTCGGCCATCGATGCCGCCGTGATGGGATTCGAGTACCGCGCCCAGTTGCTCATCATGGGGGCCATGCTGCTGGTGTCGCTGGCCCTGTGCCCGTGGGCCACCGGGGCGGCGCTGCGCCAGGCCGTGGAATAGCCGGCCGTTCTTTCTCGTCCTTCTTGCCGGCTGCCACATTTCTGCCCATATCGGCAGCCAACAAGGTGCCCGGACCGATCTTGCTGGAATCGGGCGCACAGGATCGCTACAACAGTTCCTCCTGATATAATGGCGGTCCGACGAACGGACCGCGCGGGAGGCCGGAGAACCCATGCATCGTTTCGCGAACCCCAATCGGTTCCTGAAGCTCGCCAATGCCATCCTGCCGTGGAGCAACGGCGTGCTGGTGGTGAGCCTGCTGGCGGGCCTGGCCCTGGCCCTGGTATGGTCGCCCGGCGACTACCAGCAGGGCGACACCGTGCGCATCATGTACGTCCACGTCCCGGCGGCGTGGATGGGGATGTTCGCCTACGTGGCGATGGCGGTGGCGAGCGCCGTGGCGCTGATCTGGAAGCATCCGCTGGCCGATCTGGCCGGGCGGGCCACGGCCCCGGTGGGCGCCGCCTTCACCTTCGTCTGCCTGGTCACTGGCGCCCTGTGGGGCAAGCCGATGTGGGGCACCTGGTGGGTGTGGGACGCCCGCCTGACGTCGATGCTGATCCTGCTGTTCCTGTATTTCGGGTACATGGCGCTGCACAACGCGTTCGATGACCCGCAGCGCGGCGCCAAGGCGGCCGCGGTCCTGGCTCTGGTCGGCGTGGTCAACGTGCCGATCATCAAGTTTTCGGTCGACTGGTGGAACACCCTGCACCAGCCGGCCAGTGTGGTGCGCATGGACGGCCCGGCCGTCGATCCGTCCATGCTGTGGCCCCTGCTGGTCATGGGCCTGGCCTTCAAGGCCTTTTACGTCAGCGTGGTTCTGCTGCGCATCAAGGCCGAAATCGCCGACGCCAAGATCCGCGCCCTGCGCATGAGCGAAATCCACGGCTGAAGCTGACACCGACCGGGAATTGACAATAGTCATGGCAAGCTACTTCGACATGGGCGGTTATGCGGGCTACGTGTGGCCGAGCTACGCGGTCACCGCCATCGTGCTGGTGGCCCTGTTCGTCGCCACCTGGCGCGGCCTGAAGAACCGCGAGCGGACCCTGGAAACGCTGCTGGCCACCCGTGGTCCGCGCCGCCGCCGGGCAGCGCGCCAGGAGGCTCCCGCGCCAGAGGCCGTGAACACCGCCAGCACAACCGAGGAGACCAGCCGGTGACCCGCAAGAAGCGCCGTCTTACCCTGATCGGACTGGGCATGTTGCTGCTGTCGGCGGCCACCGCTCTGGTCCTGACCGCGTTCCAGGACAACCTGGTGTTCTTCTACAGCCCGTCCGATTTGCAGACCAAGCCCCTGGCCGCCGACCAACGGTTCCGCCTGGGCGGCATGGTCGAGGACGGCTCGGTGGTGCGCGATGGACAGACCATCCGCTTCACCGTGACCGACTATGCGGCAACCACTCCGGTGGTGTTCAGCGGCATCCTCCCCGACCTGTTCCGCGAGGGTCAAGGCGTGGTGACCGAGGGCCGTCTCAACTCCGAGGGCGTGTTCCAGGCCACCGAAGTGCTGGCCAAGCACGACGAGAACTACATGCCGCCGGAAGTATCGGACGCCCTTGAGCGCACCGGCAAGATGCCGAACACGATGAGAATGCCCGAATCCACTTCCAACACCGGGAGCTAGCCCATGCCGGGCGACCTGATGGCCGCATTCAGCATTGCCGAACTGGGCCACTTTGCCCTGGTTCTGGCGCTTTTCGTCGCCATCGCCCAGTCGGTGGTCCCACTGGTCGGTGCCCACCGCGGCGACGCCGCCATGATGGGCATGGCCCGTCCCGGAGCGGTCGCCCTGGCCCTGCTGGTCGGCTTTGCGTTCTGCGCGCTGATGTATTCGTTTGTCGTGTCGGACTTCTCCGTCTCGAACGTGTTCGAGAACTCCCACACCGACAAGCCGATGCTCTATAAGATTTCCGGCGTGTGGGGGAACCACGAGGGATCCCTGCTGCTGTGGATCACCACGCTGGTCGTGTTTGGCCTCGCCGTGGCGCTGTCGAGCAGCAACATCCCGCCGCAGCTTCGCGCCCGCGCCCTGTCGGTGCAGGCGATGATCACGGTGGGCTTCCTGCTGTTCATCCTGCTGACCTCCAACCCGTTCGAGCGTATCGATCCGGCCCCCTTCAACGGGCGCGGCCTCAATCCGTTGTTGCAGGACCCCGGCCTCGCGTTCCATCCGCCGATGCTGTACCTGGGCTACGTCGGGTTCTCCATGGCCTTCTCGTTCGCCGTCGCCGCCCTGATCGAGGGCCGGGTGGACGCCGCCTGGGCCCGCTGGGTGCGGCCGTGGACCCTGGTCGCCTGGACCTTCCTGACCGCCGGCATCGCGCTGGGGTCGTGGTGGGCCTACTACGAGCTTGGCTGGGGCGGCTGGTGGTATTGGGACCCGGTCGAAAACGCCAGCTTCATGCCGTGGCTGATCGGCACGGCGCTGCTGCACTCGGCCATCGTGGTGGAAAAGCGCGACAGCCTGAAGAGCTGGACCATCCTGCTCGCCATCCTGACCTTTGGCATGAGCCTGCTCGGCACCTTCCTGGTGCGGTCGGGCGTCATCACCTCGGTCCACGCCTTTGCGTCCGACCCGACGCGCGGCCTGTTCATCCTCATGCTGCTGGTCGTGTCGGTGGGCGGGGCGCTGGTCCTGTATGCCTGGCGGGCGCCGCAGCTCAAGGGCGGCGGGCTGTTCGCCCCGGTGTCGCGTGAAGGCGCCCTGCTGCTCAACAACCTTTTGATGTCCACGGCCGCCGCCACGGTCCTGCTCGGCACCCTCTACCCGCTGATCGCCGACACCCTGAACCTGGGCAAGGTGTCGGTCGGGCCGCCGTTCTTTGACGGCGTGTTCGTGCCGCTGATGGTGCCGGCGATCATCGCCATGGCTGTCGGGCCGATGCTGGCGTGGAAGCGCGGCGACCTGCGCGGTGCGCTCGGCCGCCTGTGGATGGCCGCCGGCCTGGGCGTCGCCGGCATGGTCACGGTGTGGCTGATGCGCGGCGGTGCCGTGGGCGACATCTTGGCCTCGTTCGGCATCGGCCTTGCGATCTGGCTGTTTGTCGGCACGATCATGGAGTTCGGCGACCGCATCAAGCTGTTCCGCGCCCCGCTGTCCGAAAGTGGCCGCCGGGCCCGCAACCTGCCGCGCGCCGCCTGGGGCATGACCATCGCCCACGCTGGTATTGCGCTGATTGTTGCCGGGGTAACGGCATCGTCGGCCTGGAAGGGCGAGGCGGTGCAGACCCAGGCGTTCGGCGAGACGGTCACCGTCAACGGCTGGGACTTCACCCTGCTGTCGGCCGAAACGTTCGAGCAGGAAAACTACACCGGCGTGCGCGGCACCTTCCGGCTGTCCAGGGACGGCGAAGAGGTCGCCCTGCTAACCCCGGAAAAGCGGACCTACAACCAGCCGCCGATGCCGACCACCGAGGCCGCCATCCACACCACCGGGCTGCATGACCTGTACGCCGTGATCGGCGACCCGACGGCGGATGGCACGGCATTCGTGACCCGCCTGTACTTCGAGCCTCTGGTGCCGTTCCTGTGGTACGGCGCGGGCATGCTGTGCCTGGGCGGGCTGGTGTCGCTGTCCGACCGCCGTCACCGTGTGGGCGCCCCGGTGCGCCGCCGCGAGGCCAAGGCAGGGGCGACCGCCGCCAAGCCGGCCAAGGCCTAAGGAAACCGTAGGGGCACCATGAAAAAGCTCATCTATCTTGTGCCCGTGATCGTTCTGGCCGTGATCGCGTCCATGTTCATGGTCGGGCTGGGCCGCGATCCCAAAATCGTGCCGTCGGTGCTGATCGACCGTCCGGTTCCCGAGTTCGCCCTGGAGGCCCTGCCCGACCGGGGCCGCCCGCTGTCCAGCACCGACCTCAAGGGCGAGGTGACGCTGGTCAACATCTTCGGGTCGTGGTGCGTGGCCTGCATCGCCGAGCATCCCGTCCTGGTCGCCATCGGCAAGACCGGCGAGGTGCCCATCCACGGCATCGCGTGGCGTGAGAAGGACCCGCGCGACGCCATGCGCTGGCTCGGCCGCCACGGGGATCCCTATGACCTCGTGGGCCATGATGCCGACAGCCGGGTGGCCATCGACTTCGGGGTGACCGGCGCGCCGGAGACCTTCGTGGTCGATGCCGGCGGGGTCATCCGCTACAAGCACATCGGCCCCGTCACGCCCGAGGTGTGGGAAAACACGCTCAAGCCCTTGATCGCGCAGTTGCGGAAACCCTCATGACCCGCTTTCTCATTCCCATCTTCGCCGTAATGCTGGCCGCCGCGCCGGTTCACGCGGTCGAACCCGACGAGATGCTGGCCAACCCGGTCCTGGAGACGCGCGCCCGCGAAATCTCCAAGGAACTGCGCTGCGTGGTGTGCCAGAACGAGAACATCGACGAGTCCAACGCCGAACTGGCCCGCGACCTGCGGCTGGTGGTGCGGGACCGTCTGGTGGCAGGCGACGCCGACGATCAGGTCATCAAGTACGTGGTCGACCGCTACGGCGACTATGTCCTGCTGCGGCCGCCGTTCAAGGCGTCCACCTATATTCTGTGGTTCGGGCCAGGGGTCTTCGCCCTTCTGGCCGCGTTCGGTGGCTGGCGGTTCTACCGCGCCCGCGCCGTGCCGATGGTGGCCGCCGCCGTGTCGGCCGAACCGCCGCCGCCGCCCCTGTCGGCCGAGGAAAAACGCCGCCTGGACAAGCTTCTCAAGGACAGTGACGGCGCCGGAGACCCCGCATGACCCTGCAAATCATCCTCTCCGGCCTGTTCGCCTTCGTCGCCACCGCCTTTGTGGTGGTGCCCCTGCTGCGCCGCCCCAAGCACAGCGTGCGCCGGGCCGACTATGACATCCAGGTCTACAAGGACCAGCTTGGCGAGATCGACCGCGACGTCGAACGCAGCCTGCTGACCGAAACCCAGGCCAGCGCCGCCCGCGTTGAAATCCAGCGCCGCATGTTGAGCGTCGATGCCGAAGGTGGCAAGAACGCGCCGGTGGCCGACACCGGCCGTGGCCTGCGCATCGCCCTGGCCATTGGGCTCGCCGTGCTGGTCCCGGTCGGCGGGCTGGCACTCTATGGCGTAGTCGGCGCTCCCGGCCTGCCCGACCGGCCGATTGCCGCCCGCCAAGCCGAGCGCCTGGGCATGGC
>LAEA01000231.1 GCA_000961745.1 Rhodospirillaceae bacterium BRH_c57
ATGTCGCTGCCCTCGATGCCGACGCCGGCCACCGGCCCGCGCTCGCCCTGCGGGATCTCGCGCACGGCGACGCCGACTGTGTTCTGGGTCGGCGCGCAGGCCGCGACGGCGGCCACCGCCAGCACCGCCCCGAGGAGTCCTCGTATTCTGATCTTCAACTCACCTCTCCTTGCGGATCTACGCGTCCTGACCCGGTATAGTAGCACCGAGAAGACCTCAAATCATCGTCAAATCCGTAGTGACAGCCGTCTCAATACCCGTTTAACCTGTATCCGAAACGTAGCGACCCGTGGCCGCTGCCATCAATTTTTCTGTGGGGATTGTTGTATGTTTGCGAAGAAGCTGTTGCGGGTGGCCGTTGGCGTCGGTCTGGCAGTGCTGATGTCGGCCTGTGCGCTGACCGAGGATCGCGTGGACTTGGTTTATCAGTCGGCCGACACCGCCGCGCCCGTCTCCGGCGCCGAAAGCGTCACCGTGAAGGTGGCGGTGGAGGATGTCCGCCCGGCGAACCGCGACAAAGTGAGCGTGAAGAAGAACGGCTACGGCATGGAGATGGCGGCCATCCGCGCAAACCAGGACGTTCCCACCCTGGTCCGCCAAGCCGTCGAGCAGGAGCTGCGGGGGCGCGGTTTCACCATTGGGGACGGCCCGGTGTTCGCGGTCATTGAGGTTGCGCGGTTCTATGCCGACTACAAGACCGGCTTTTGGTCGTCTGACAACGTTTCCGACATCCAGTTGAATGTGCAGGTCCGCGACACCTCCGGCCACATGTACTACGGCAAGGGCATTTCCGGCATCGGCACGACGGAAGGCGTGATGATAATGGACGGCGGGCCGGTCAAAAAGTCGCTTGAAACGGGCTTGGCTGTCGCCCTGCGAAACCTGATGCAGGACCCTTTTTTCGTGCAGGCGCTGATTGAGGCGCAGGAAGCCGTCGCCCGAGCCGCTGCCCCGGCACCGTCCCTTCCGGTCGGCGTCCCCGCGTCATGACGTGTCGGGCCTCTACCGCGTGCTGGCGCGCTTCGGTCGCGCTGGCGCTGACTGCGGTGCTGGCGGCGGGCTGTGTGACGCCATCCGGGCAACTCACGCCAGAAGAGATTGCCCGCCGGCAGCAAGCGGTGGAGGCCCTGACGGCCGACCGCCCGGACTCGCTACGTCCGTTCTACGCCTCCGTGGTCGATGAGGGAGAGCGGGACGCGGTGCTCAACTGGCTCATCCTGGGCCGCGCCGCGCTAGTCCAGGGGCACCGGGACGCCGCCGGCGATGCGTTCGACGAGGCCCTGAAGCGCATCGCCGCTGTCTACGCCGACGACCCACAGGCCGAAAAGGCCCGCTCTGTCTGGCACAAGGAAGGCGTCAAGGACTTCAAGGGCGAGCCCTATGAGCGGGCGATGGCCTATGTCTACCGCGGCACTCTGGACATGCTGGCCGGGGACTACGAAAACGCCCGTGCCAGCTTCAAGGGCGCCTTGGTGCAGGACAGCTTTGCCGAACAGGAACGCCATCGCCAGGATTTCGCGTCGGCGACTTGGTTGATCGGGTGGACCAGCCATTGCCTGGGTGACTCCACCGCCGCCGCCGAGGCATTTGCCGAGGCGCGTGAATTGCGGCCGGCGCTCCCCATCCCGGGCGCCGATGACCGCCTGCTGGTTCTGGTTGAATCAGGTTTTGGCCCGTCCAAGGAAGCTACCGGTCAGCACGACTTCAAGCTCGCCTACCGCGAGGGCGCAGCCCCTGCCTACCGCTACGAGGCAGCCCTGGGAGAGCACACCCGCCCGCTGAACCTAGCAGAAGATATGTACATGCAGGCCGTGACACGTGGCGGGCGGCAGATGGACAACATCCTGGCGCTCAAGGCTGACACCAAGACGACCACCGGTACCATCGGCACGGGCGCCACCGCCGTCGGCGCGGGGATGATGCTTCACGGCCAGACATGGGGCAATCGTGATGCCGCTACCGCCGGCCTCGTGGTGGCCCTGATCGGGCTGGCCGCCCAGGCCGCCGCCAGCGAAATGGAGGCGCAGGCGGACGTCCGGCACTGGGGTTCCCTACCACACTCCCTGTTCCTTGCGGCCCTGCCCCTGGGAGACGGGCAGAAGCCGGAGGACCTGCGCCTCCGCTTCGCCGAGGCTCGCCAAGACGAGGAGCCCGACGCCGCCCGTCCCACCGCGCCTCCCCAAGTGGCCCATCATGGCGCCTGCGCCGTGGCATGGTACCCGCAGTCAGCCGTGCGCTTCCGACCCGAGCGGATCAAGCGGGACGTAGACGGGGAGGCCATAGACGGGAAGGCTGGGGACAGCCCCGAAGCCAAGAGCGTCAAGGGCAACTGTCGCACGGCCGATGGCAGTCTGACGAACCTGCCGCCGAACGTGTGCGCCGCCATCAATGGCAGGACGCTGTCCCTGGTGCCCGACACCTGAGGACCCGACTCAGAACTCAATGAGCCGTGGCAACTTCAGTTGCCGCTAACGGAAGTGGATTGAAGCCATGATTTCAGCGTCGATGCCTGTTCCCTGCTCCTGGTCTTCCAGCACCCTCCGTTGCCCCGCATGACCCCTGAGATCACTTCTCAGTTGCCTGAAGTCCGCTCAACCGCAGGCGGGGCCGCTGCCGGGGGCGGACTCAACTTTCAGGCAGCGGTGACGGCCATTGCCGGCGTCCACCTGCTGGCCGGCCAGGCCCTCGGCTGGCTGGAGGGGCTGACCGACGACACGCCCCGTGCCGTCTGGGCCGAAAGTGAAGGGCCGGGCGACGACATCCGGCTGGAACTGCGGGACGGCGCGGTCGTGGAGGTCCAGGTTAAGAAGGGCCTGTCGACCGGGGAGCGTCTGTGGGCCCCGCTGCTCGGCCTTGCCGAAGCCGTCCAGGCGGACAACATCGCCTTCGGGGTCTTGGTCGTTTGCCCGATCAGCAGTGCCAAAATTCGCCGCGACCTCTCCCGGGATATCGTGCGCCTGGGGGAGGGGCGGAGCGACGGCCTCAAGGACCTCGGCACTACGTTCAAGCAGAAGCTCGAAGCGGAAGGCCTGAGCCCGTCGGCGGTCTGCGCGCGCTTGCGGATCCAGACCGTGCATGCCCTGGACGCGGACCAAGCCGACGTCTCCGCCGCGCGGGCGCACCTGGCGCAGGTATGCCGCGTGCAGACAGAGGTGGCGAAGGCCTGGAGCCGTCTGCTTCTGAACGCCCACGCCATCATCGAACGGCGCGGAAGATGGGATATCCTGGGGGCGGCCCGCCTGCTGACCGCAGACGGTATCACTCTCGCCAAGGGTGGCAGCCCGGCGGCGGCGTTCGACGGGCTGTTGCGCTGGACCCTGGAGTGCAACGGGACCTTCACCCTTTCCGGCGCGCGGACACCTCTCTCCATCGAAACCCACTGGCTTCCCCTGAAGGCGGAGGTGCTGGGCTCCAACGAAAGCTTTGCGAGGCTGGCGCCGGCCGATGCCCTTGATCGCTATCACGGACGGGTGCGCGACACCCGGCGCACCCGCGACGAGGCCGTAGACGCCGAGTGGACCGGCCGGTTCTATCGCCATGCCGTGGTGGTCGGCGGTCCGGGCCTGGGTAAGAGCACCCTGCTGAGGAAGATGGCCTTCCTCTATGCGGAAGACGGACATCCCGTCCTTAGGGTCCGCCTGCGCGACGTTGCAGCCCGGATGCAGCAGGGGGCGAGCTTTTCCGAAAGCCTGCTCGCGCTTGGCCTGGACGGCTCTGGCGTTGCGTCGGCGACTCTCGATTTTTCACAGCCGACGGAGTGGGTGCTGCTGTGCGACGGCCTGGACGAGACACAGGCGCATCAGGAGATGGTGGCAGAAGCCCTGGAGGCTTTCCACCGTGGGCATCCGCGCATCCGCATCGTCGTCACCACACGACCAATCGGCTACGAAACTGCCCGGCTGTCCCAGTGGCGCCACTACGAGCTGCTCCCGCTTGAGGACTCGGCGACCTCTGCGCACCTGGCATCGCTGCTGGCGGGGCTGAACGGCGAAGAAACGGACGATCCGCATTTTAAGGAAGCGTCGCGTGCCCTTGAGGCCTGTGGCGCGACGGACGTGGTCCATCGCGGTCCGCACCTGCTGGGCATGGCGGCGGTGCTTCTTGCCAATGGCCGCGATCTGGGAGAGACGCGAACGCAGCTCTATCAGCGCCTGTACGACCTGTTGGAGCAGGCGCCCAATACGCGTAAAGACGCGTCGGTTGTCGGGCGGCCCGTGCTGGCCCACGCCGCCGGCCTCATGGCGTGGCAGGTGGTCGAGGACCCGCTGCGGCCGCTCGGCGACCTCCTGGACCGTTGCGCCCGGCAGATGGCGGAGGCCGCGGGGCTGGGGGGACTGAGAGCGGCTGAGGTCATGGACCAGTGCCTCGGCCATTGGGAAGATGTCGGGCTGGTGGAGCGCGTCCGACATTCGGGACAGGACTACCTGACCTTCACGCACCTCACATTCGCCGAATACGCGGCGGCGCGTTGGCTGGCGAGGCTGCCTGCGGCGGAGCAGCGCGCGAAGGTCGCCGAGATCATGAAAGAGCCGAAGTGGGCGGAGGTGCTGGCGTTTGCGGGGCCACAGGGTGCCGCGACCACGGTTGCCGCCGTGTTCCTGGAGGAGGGGCAGGGCGACGCGGAGCTGCTGGCGCGGATCCTGGCGGTCCTGGCCGAACCGGACAGCGACGTTGATGAAGCGGTCCTTGAGCGGGTGCTGGACCAGGCGTGGCGGGTCGTGGACGGGCTCGATGATAGGCCGGCGTTGAAACTCGGCGCCTCTCTGGCTGTACTGGCGGAGCGGTATCCGGCGTGTCTTGCGAGTCCCGCAGGAGCGCGCATGGCATCGGACCAGCATTGGACACGGCTGATCGGGTTGCTCTGCGCGATGAAGGCGGGGGTCGAGTTAGACTTGGCTGAGACGGTGGCGGGCATTGAGCAGTTGGCGGACGAGTTGGTCCGCTGGCTATATCCAGTATCTCATTTGGGGGGGGGTGTATTGCACTTGGGGAGGCAAAGCCCTGCCTTATTGGAACAGCTTTCCCTGTGTTGGCTCGACCGTGCGCTGAAATATTGGGAGGGGGAGAAAGTCGCTCAAGCGCTGCACCGCTCAATGTCGGATCGGCCATTCACGAGCTTTGGGTTCTATTCTGCGGCACGGCGGCGCCTCGGTTCCGCGATGATCATCCCTGAAGCCATGCGGAAGATGCAAGACACGAATGACCGACTTCTCGCTTTAGGAAGTGCAACAAAGCTACAAGAAGTTCAAGAAATTGCTTTGAAAGCCCTATTAACAGCCTGTCCTGGTACGGGATATGGG
>LAEA01000105.1 GCA_000961745.1 Rhodospirillaceae bacterium BRH_c57
GGCAACATGCTTTCATAGTGCGTGACGTGTTGCTCCTCGATCTGAGCGATCTCCAGGTACAGGGCCCGCGCCACGGGGTCCTCCGGCCGGTTGCCGACGTTGCAGTAGAAGTTCAGGGTTTGCTGCTCGGCCGCCGTGATGGTCATGGCGTGGAGAATGGAGCGCGGGTCGGACTTGCGGGTCAGCGGTTTGCGGATGTCGTCGAACGGATGGCGATGCTCGGCCCAGGTCGGGCGGCCGGGCATGATTTCCGTGAGATCCTGGACCAGTTCCGCCGCCTTGCGCGGGTTCTTCATGTCCATAAGGTTGGCGTAGCGGAACAGGTGGTCGAAGTCTTCCAGCAGCCCGAAGTCATAGCAACTCCTGGCATAGGGGTCGGGCTCCTGGCGGGCCAGCCATGCGGTCAGGTCAACCGCCACCTGCTCATAGCCGATGGTGACTTCCAGGTTGTCCTCGCTGCCGGGGATGAGCCAGTTGCAGACCTTCTGTTGTTGTGTCTCGATGCGCCGCACGGCGGCCAATTGGCGCTTGACGTCGGGGTCCGTGGTGTGGCGGGCGAACTGGTGGCCGAACCACATGGCCTCCATCTCGGCCCCGTTCATGACGATGGCGCGGCACCGGGTATAGGCATCGACGCTGCGGGTGTCATAGGGCTCGACGTTCAGTTCCGACCAAGTGCGAAGCTGACGGTCAAGCGGGATGCCTTTTTCGGTGAGGGGATTGAAACTCATTGGAACGTCTCCAGCCTGTGGGAGGTGTCCGAGAGAACGCCACCGCACAGGCCGGGGATTTCCAGACCCGCCGATTTATCCGCCCCTGTGACTAAAGCACGCCTGGTTAAATCCGGGGCGGACGGATGCGGCCGCGTACGATCAGCCCGCCGGGCGTCGGCTCGACCACGATCGCTTCGCCGGATGCGGCGCCCCGGCCGGTCAGGGCAGTGATGTTGACCTGATGGGTGACCAGAATGAGCTTTTCGGCCGGAGCGGCCTCGGCCAGCAGGGCGCGCACCGCCGCCGTCTGCTCCGGTTCGCTGCTGCGGTCGGCAAAGAAGCTGTCCAGGGCAGGGACGTCCTCGACCGGGGCCGCGTCGAGGGCGCGGGCGGTATCACGGGCGCGGCACCAGCGGCTGGTCAGAACCCGATCAACCCGGATGCCGTGTTCGCGCAAGGCATTCCCAAACGCCTCAGCCTCGGCCCGCCCAGAGGCGTCAATGTTGCGTTGCGTGGCACAGTCCCCCAATCGGAAGCCGGGCGGATCACCGATGCCCGGCGCGGTGGCGTGCCGCATCAGGGCCGCGGTTCCGGGCTCGGCGAGGGCATCCCAAGCCGCTTCGTCGGCCATCGCCGGGCCGGCCAGGACAGCCATCAATAGCATGGCTGATAGGCGGTGCACGGTCAGTCTCCGGTGCGGTAAACGGTGAGGCGGTCGGTGCCCGATTCCGCCGCCCACACCTCACCCGGCCGGCCGAGCATCTGGCGGACCGCCGGGTTGTCGCGGTCCGAGGGGAAGGTCTCGAATGTCTCCGTGCGGGGGGTGAAGCGCACCACCGCATCGGCCCCGAAGTCGCTGAGCCACACCATGTCCTGATCGTCCACATACACCGCATAGGCGGCGGGAGCATCGCCCGGCAGGCGCCATTCCATCCAATCCCCGGTCGCCGGGTCGTAACGACCGAGCTGCCCGGCGTCCCACTCGCTGATCCACAATACGCCCTGGGAGTCCGACCAAATGCGGCGCGGCCGGGTATCCGGTGTCGGCGGCTCGACCACCGTCGCTTGGCCGGTGGCGCGGTCGATGCGGGCAATGTGGTCACCGGCCAACGAGGCGTACCACACCTCTCCGGCCGGGGTGGCGTCGATGCCATAAGGTCCGGCGCCGCGCGGGGCGTCGAAGACCTCGACCGCGCCAATGGCTGGATCGAGCCGGCCGGTGATCCCGCTCTGCCCGGTGAACCACAGGATGCCGTCGCCATCGAAGGTGGCGGTGTTGAGGTTGGCCCACGGGCTGCCTTCCGGGAGCGGATAGTGTTTCACCGTGCGGCTTTCCGGGTGCACGGACACCATGGCGTTGAGGCCGCTGTCGGTCACCCAGGCCAGGCCCTCCGGCCCGACGATCACCCCGTGCGGCCGCGACCCCTCGCCCAACGGAATATGCTCGGTGGCCCCGGTGGCGGGATCGAGGCGACCCAGTGCGCCCTGGTGCTGGGCGGTGTACCATACGCTGCCATCCGGCGCCGGGGCGACGTCGTGCGGGTGGGCGCCGTCGGGCACCGCGTATGACTGGATTGACACTGATTGGGCCAAGACAGGCGCACTGCCGAGAAGCAGCGCGACCAGGACATATCGCAGCAGACCCATTGTCAGCACTCCGCCGTGCATGTCCCATCGCCGTTGAACGATAGCGTCCGGCCGCTCAACGGCAGGAGGACGGGCACCTTGACGTGGTCTATGAAGGTCGCGGTCTTGGTGCCGGGCACCACCGCGCCGCCCTTGGTCGCTTCCTCGTTGGCGTGCGAGGGGATGACCGCCTTGGGCTTGATGAGGGTGTTGATGACGTGGGCGGCCTCGGTCGGGCCGGTGGTGAAGGTGTCGCCGATGTTCATGACCACCACGTCCGCACCGTACTGGTCGGCCACCACGGTCTTTTGCTCGGCCGTGACGCCGGTATCGCCCGACAGGTAGACGACCAACCCGTTGCTGAACGTCAGCACGAAGCCCGTGGGTGGCCCGGCATAGGCGGTCAGCCCGGCGGCGTCGAGCATGGGGCCGAGGTCGCCGGGGATCATCGCCCCGCTGATGCCGTTGGAATGGACCGCCGGAACCGTGGTGATGGCCACGCCGCCGATCTTGCGCGACCCGCCGAAGCGGACCAGTTGCGACTTCGCCGCGTCGCCGCCCAGCGCCTTCAGCTTGCCGCCGAAGAACTGCGGCATCTCGCTGCCCGAAACGATGGTGGCGGATTTGGCAAGCGCGATGTCCACGGTGTTGGTGTTGGGTACGGTTTCCACGGACACGTCGGGCTTGCCGCAGGCCCCGGCGTTGACGGCGCCGATGCGGCGGTCGCCGACGTGGTCGCCGTGCATGTGGCTGACCAGGAGGGCGTCCACATCGCCAAGCCGGGGGTCCTCGGCCCCGGCCACCGTGCGGCCCGGATCATAGAGGATCCGCGTGCCATCGGGATCGACCAGCAGCATGGCGCGGTCGAACAGACAGAACTCGCCGTCGTGGCTGCCGAGCGGCGTGATGTCCACGGTCTGGGCCTGGGCTTGGCCCGCTACAAGGCATCCGGCCAACAAGGCGCCTGCGACATGGTGCATGGTCATGGGGTCCTCCCGCAGTGCTTGAAGTCTTTTAGCAACGCTTCAGGCCCCGGAAAGGCGCCACCCCCTATGATGCCTGGGCCGTCAGACGGCCGGAATGGTGAAGTAAAAGGTGCTGCCCTGATCCGGTTCCGACTCGACCCACATGCGGCCGCCATGGGTCTTGACGATCTTCTGGCAGATGGACAGACCGATGCCGGTGCCGTCGTACTCCTTGCGGGTGTGCAGGCGGCGGAAGATCTTGAAGATGTCCTGCTGGTGCTGCGGCGCAATGCCGATGCCGTTGTCGGCCACCGACACCACCCAGCCTTCGTCGGCGCGTTGCCAGGACACCGTCACCCGGAGCAGGCGGTCGTCGGCGCGGTACTTGAGCGCGTTGCCAATCAAGTTCTGGAACAGCCGGGCGAGCTCGCTGCTGTTGCCAATAACCGGCGCCTCCGCCGTGTCGAGGGTCACCGTGGCGCCCGCCTCTTCGGCGGCCAAGCGGAGGTGGCGGTTGCCCTCGGTCGCGATGTCGGCCAGATCCAGCGGTTCGGACGGGTCGCCGTGACGCCCGACCCGCGAGTACTCCAGCAGGTCGAAGATCAGGCGGTCCATGTGATGCGCGCCGTCCATGGCGAACCTGAAGTACTCGCGGCCCTCATCATCCAGGTGGGTTCCGAGCCGGCGTTCGATCAGGGTCAAGTAACTGCTGACCATGCGCAGCGGCTGGCGAAGATCGTGCGAGGCGACGTAGGCGAATTGCTCCAGTTCACTGTTGGAGGCCGCCAGTTCGCACGCGCGTTCCTCGGCGGCCTCCTTGGCGGCAAGAACCTCGGCCTCTGCCCGCTGGCGCTCCAGGAAACTGCCGACCCAGCGGGCCAGCAGGCGCATGAACTCCAGGTCGCCTTCGTCGAAGTCGCGGGAATACGGCATGGGCGAACTGAAGTTCACCGTCCCGTACACCGTGCCGCCGACCTGGATGGGGGCGGCGATGTAGGCTTCCAGCCCGGTCTTCAGATAACATGGATGCCTAGCATGATCCGACTCCCCGACGTGGGGAATGGCCACCACGTCGTCGGCCCCCAACGTCAGGACACAATAGGTTTCGCCCAGCGCGAACACCTGCCCATCGGCGAATCCGGCTTCGGGCGGGGCGCAGTGGTTGACCACGGTGTAGCGGTTGCCCTCGGTCTGCGCGAGGATGCCGAACGGCAGCCCCAGGTGCCCGGCGCCCAGCGTCAACGCCGCCTTGAGCTGGTTATCTGTTCTGCCCGGTGGCAGCGCCGCGATGTCGTTGAGGGCCCGCAGGCTGTCATAGCGCCGCTGGACCAGCGTGTTGCGCTCGGCCAGGGCTTCCTCGGCCCGCTTGCGGTCAGCCAGGTCCCACGCCAGGTCGGCCAGCGCCTCGACCGCCGCCAGGTCTGCATCGTCAAAGGCGGCAGACTTGTTGCCAACGCCGAGGACGGCGGTAATCAGCCCGTCGCGGAAGATCGGAATCGACATCACGCGGCGCACGGTGGCGTGCTTTTCTGGCAAACCTTTGCGGTTGGGCAGTGTTGCGTAGTCGTTGTAGACCACAGACCGCCGCTGCCGCACGGAGTCCGCCCACACCCCTGCCGAACCGATGTCGTAGTGGCCCTTTCCTTGGGCCGCACCGCAGAACTCTTCGGTGGTTCTGGTTGACCACGCCTGGAGCGACAGCGTGACCTGATCGGGCAGCAGGAAATGGAAGAACCCGGTTTCCGCACCGGTCAGCGCACAGGCCTCGTCCAGCGTCGCCACCAGCAGGTCATGCAGCGAACAGGTGGCCGCGAGGTCGGCCAGCCGCAGCCGCGCCTTCAGGAGCAACATGGAGCGCCGACGCTCGCTGATGTCGGTGATGAAGCCGTGCCACAGGGTGGAGCCGTCGGGCTCGCGCTGGGGCAGCGCCTCGCCGCCGACCCAGCGCAGGAGGTCATCGGCGTGCCGGACCCGGAACTCGTGCTGCCATGGAGTGAGCTTTTCGGCTGAGGTCTTGATGGAGGCGATGAGGTCGTCGAGATCATCGGGATGGGTGGCCGCGAACACTGCCGAGGCGTCATCCCGCACCTCGTCGGGTTGGGCACCGAACATGCCGGCAATCGCATCGCTGGCGTAGGGAATGCAGGTGTTGCCGTCGGCGCGCAGCCGGAACTGAAACACCACACCGGGCACCCGATCAGCGATCTTGTGCAGCCGTTCATGGCTCTCGGCCAGTTCCTGGGTGCGGGCGGCCACCTCTTGCTCTACCGTTTCGTATGCGACCCGCACCCGATGCTCGGTCAGGCTCTGGCGGGCGATCTGCTCGGCCAGGCCGCCCATCAGGCGCAGGATGGCCGGCAGCTTGTCCTCGTCCACGATGGGCACTTCGGCCATGGCTTCGGCGTAGGCGTCCTTGTCGAAGCCGAACTCTTCCTGCTGCTTGCGGAACGCCTCGGCATCCGGGGCGGCAAGCAGGAACTGGCCGACGAACAGGTTGGCGACGTGGACGCCTTCGACGGTGATCGGGGTGGCGCAGTCGGTCAGGCCGTTGCGGCAGCGGTACAGGGCATAGGTTTTGCCTTCGGCCAGATCGCGCGACAGGCTGGTGTCGCTTTCCAGGCAGCGCGCCAAGGTGCCGGGGGCGACCCGGTGAAACTCCATGCACACCCGCTGCCAGCGCGACGACACCAGAACCCGGCCTTGCGGATCGATGATGCAGATGGGCAACCCGACCACGTCGAGGAAATTGTCGAAGATCGTTTTCATCGGGCTGAAGTCGATCACCGCCGTCGGATCAGCCTCAGGCCCCGGCGCACCAGCGGTCTTGTTCCACTCGGCCATCATCGGGTCGCGCATCTGCCCGACCTGCGGCGGGTGGACGAACAACGTCTTGCCACCCGCTGGACGCGCTGGCTTATCCTCGGTCATCTACGGTGCGCCTGAAACATACCTCATGAGAGCCAATAATATCCGTCAGAATGGACCCGCGCGGCCAGTAGATTAATCGGCTTCACTCTCCCAATAGTCGAAGTGCCGCAGGATGCGTTGGATATTCCGTCGGTTGGCCTTGAACCCGATGTCGAAGATGTCGCCGACCAGCGGCACCAGGCCAACCAGCCAGTCGATGCCCACGTTGCCGGCCATGGCCGCCAAGTGACGCCGGGGCACGCCCAGTTGCCACGCCTCAAAGACGATCCAGGCCGAGACGGCGGCCGTCGCCGTGTCACCGACGCCGGGGACCAGGCCGCCCAGCCCGTCAAGGCCGAAGCGAATGTTGGTGCCCGGCACCTGGAAACGGTCGTCCAGCCAGGTGGCAACCGTGCGAAGACGCTCCAGTCGCCGTCGTCTGTCCGTTTCTGCAACCGGGTCGATCTTCATGCGGTCCTCCTTCGGGAGTTGCTGCTGTAGAAACACCCTGGCGGTCAGCGGCGTTTCCCAGGTCAGCCGAAGCGGCGTGGACCGTTTCGCCCCGGCGGGGCGTTGAAATCGACATGACGCAGCCATCGACCGACACGCACACCGCGCACGACGACGCCCAACCGCTGCTGGAGCCGGGCGAGACCTGCTGGCGGCTGGCCGGGGCCGACCGCTTCGGCATGATCGTTGATTGCGAGAATTACTTCGCCGCCTTCCGCCAGGCCTGCCTTCAGGCCCGGCATCGCATCTTCCTGGTCGGCTGGGACTTTGACGCCCGCATCCGCCTGGTCATGGAGGACCCTCACGACGGTTGGCCGGTGAAAGTCGGCGCCTTTCTCAGCGCCCTGGTCCACCGCCGGCCAGAGCTTCAAATCTATATTCTGAAGTGGGACGTGGCCTTTTTCTCCATGATTCGGCAGAACCCCTGGCCGGTGCGTGCCCTCCAGTGGAAACTGTCCAAACGGGTCCACCTCAAGCTTGATGGCGAACACCCGACCGGGTCCTGTCACCATCAAAAGATCGTGTCCATCGACGACCGTTTCGCGCTGGTCGGGTCCATCGACATCACCCGCGAGCGCTGGGACACCCGCGCCCACGCCGACAACGATCCCCGCCGCAAGACGCCGGGCCGTGTTCCCTATCAGCCGCACCACGATGTCGCGCTGGCCCTTGACGGCCCGGCGGCTGCCGATCTTGGCGCGCTTTGCCGCGACCGCTGGCGGCGGGCCACGCAAGAGGATCTCGACCCGCCGCCCAAGGTCACGGGCACCTTTGACTGGCCGGAGAACGCACCCGAGGATGGCCACGGCCTGACCGTCGGCATTGCCCGCACCCTGCCTCCGTTCGAGGACATCCCAGGCATTTTCGAGATCGAAAGCCTCACCTTGCGGGCGATTCGTCAGGCCGAGCGGCTGATCTACCTGGAGAACCAGTACTTCGCCAGCCGCGCCATTGCCCGCGCCCTGATCGCGCGCCTGCGCGAGGCCGACCCGCCCGAGGTGGTGGTCATCAACCCGCGCGAGGCCGGAGACTGGCTGGAGCAGGCGACCATGGACACCGCCCGCGTCAGGGTGGTCGCGGCCTGCCGCAGGGCCGATCACGCGGGCCGCTTCCGCATTTTCCAGCCGGTCACGGAGAAGGGCCACGCGATCTATGTCCACGCCAAGGTGATGATTATTGACGACCGCCTCCTCAAGGTCGGCTCGGCCAACATCAACAACCGCTCGATGGGTTTTGACAGTGAGTGCGACGTGGCAACGCAGGCTGCGGACGACACCACCCGCACGATGATCCACGGCCGCTTGGTCGATCTGCTGGCCGAACACCTGGATGTTTCCCAGGACACCCTGCGCGACCGCATCGACGCCGACGGCGGCCGCGTCATCCCGGCCATCGAAAGCTTGCGCGTCGAGCACGGCCGCAGCCTGCGCCCGCTGGAGGTCGAGAAGCCCGAGGACCTGGACGATATTGATGCCTTCATCCTCGACAACCAGATCGGCGACCCAGAACGCCCGGAAAAACCCTGGCGCCTGTTCAAGGCGAAAATGATGCGGGCGGTTGGATTGGCCGATTAGGACGTGAAGCGGGAAAACACAGAGGACACAGAGATTTCGGAGAAAGCGGCTGCGCGCAGCGCATATAGACCCACTCTGGTACTAATCTGCCTGCGGCGCAGGTACTCCGCGCCCTCGGTGTTCTCTGTGTAGAACCCCTTTACTGCCCTCAAGCGGAAAGCTGGCGGCGGGCGTCCTCGACCTTGGTGTCGAGGTGTTCGACCAGGGCCTGGGGGAGCCGCAGGGCGCCGGCCAGACGGTCCAGGTAGCGGCGTTCGGCTTCGGCATCGGGATCGATGGCGATGCGTGACGCCACGTAAAGCTCGGCGCCTTGTTCCTCGGTCTTGGCCAATTGGGCGATGGCGACGGGATCGGCCTCGCCGGAGAACGCGTCGAGCAGGAAGCCCTTTTCCTCGCCCGACAGGTCCTGGTCGGTGATGGCGGCCTTGATGCGCTCGTTTTCCTCGGCGTCGATGTGGCCGTCGGACTTGGCCGCCGCGATCATCGCCCGCACGATGGCAAGGCGGAAGTCGCCGTTGTTGCCCGCCGACTGGTCTTCCAGGGCGAAGCCGCTGGACTTGGGCGCGGCGGGCAGGTCCTCGATCTTGTCGTGCTGGGGGGCCTTGTTGCTCTTGTAGTCGCTATAGGCCTTGTAGGCGAGGCCGGCGAGCAGGGCGGCGCCGCCGACCTTCAGCGCCGTGCCACCCATCTTGCGGGCCGACTTGTTGCCCAGAAGCAGCGCCATCAGGCCGCCCGCCGCCGCACCGCCCAACAGGCCGCCGCCGGCACCGCCGCCACCACTGGTGAAGCGCTTGGCCTCCCGTTGCAGGGTGGCGGCGGTGTCGGACCCCATGACGCCTTGAAGAAGCCGGCCGATATCCATGTATTGCCTCCGTGTTAGATCGTAAAATCCTCAGGAGACATAGGGACGGATAGGCCGGCCTTCCAGTGACCTTATTTCCGGGTCAGGCTGTCGATCATGTAAATCCCATCGGCGCCCTTGACCAGCGCGAACTCGATCTGCGCGCCGGGTTGGAGGGCCGACAGGTCAACCCCCTCGGCCACCGCGAAATCCATGGTCATGTCGGGCCAGCCAAGCGCCTGGATCGGCTGGTGCGTGATGTTGACGGTGCGCTTGGCGGCGTCCACCGAGTTCACCTTGCCGGTGGCGGTGGCGGCCACCTGCTTTTCAGAAGCCATGGTCATGTGCTGGTGGGTCTGGGCCAGCGCGGGGGCGGCGGTGAAGGCAAGGGCTGCAACGATCATCGAAATCTTCATGGTGTCGTTCTCCAGGATGTCATTCGGCGGGCTGGCCGTGGGCCGCCGCTCCGGTGGTGGAGGGAAGGGACGTGGGGTTGCGGACGGCGTCGAGCCGGTTGACCAGCACGAACACCGCAGGGATGACGAACAGGGTGAGCAGGGTCGCGGTTGCCATGCCGCCGACCATCGGGGCGGCGACACGGCGCATGACCTCGGACCCCGTGCCGGTGCCGTACATGATTGGCAGCAGCCCGGCAAAGATGGTCGCCACGGTCATGATCTTGGGCCGCAGGCGCAAAAGGGCGCCGTCGGTCACCGCGTCGTGGACGTCGGCCATGGTGACGGCGCGGCCTTCGTCCGCCGCCATGCGTCTGCGCTTGTCGAGGGCGATGTTGAGGTAGACCTGCATGATGATGGCGGTCTCCACCGCCACCCCGGCCAGGGCGATGAAGCCGACCACCACCGCCACCGACAGGTCATAGTCGAGCATCCATAGCAGCCAGAACCCGCCCGACAACGCGACCGGCAGGGTGCCGACGATGGTGGCGACATCCACCGCGCGGCCGAACGCCATGAACAGCAGGACGATGATGAGCAGCACCGTTATCGGGACGATCATGCCGAGGCGCTTTTCCGCCCGCTCCAGGTACTCGAACTGCCCGGACCACGCGACGGAATAACCGGGCGGCAAGGCGACCTGTTCGGCCACCACGCGGCGGGCCTCGGCCACGTAGCTGCCCAGGTCGCGCCCGGCGATATCGACGTAGATCCAGCCGTTCAGGCGGGCGTTCTCTGACCGGATCATGCCCGGCCCGTCAACCACGGCGATGGTCGCCACGTCGCCCAGGGCGATATGCGCGCCCGAGGGCGTGACCATGGGCAGGTCCCGGATGGCCTCGATGCTGGATCGGTCGTCGTGGGGATAGCGGATGTTGATGGGATACCGCTCACGGCCCTCCACAGTCTCGGACACGCGGATGCCGCCGATGGCCGAGCGAACCACGTCTTGCACGTCGGCGATGGACAGCCCGTGGCGGGCGGCGGCCCGGCGGTCGATGTCCACATCCAGATAGCGGGCGCCCACGGTGCGCTCGGCATAGGCCGACGCGGTGCCCGGCACCGCCTTGACCGCCTGCTCGATGGCGGCCGAGAGCTGGCCGATCCGGTCGAGGTCCGGCCCCGCCACCTTGATGCCGACCGGCGTCTTGACCCCGGTCGCCAGCATGTCGAGGCGGTTCTTGATGGGCATGATCCACACGTTGGTGACGCCGGGGATCTGGACTATGCGGTCGAGTTCGTCGCGGATGCCCTGCATGGTCATGCCGGGGCGCCATTCGTCGCGCGGCTTCAGGCGCACGGTGGTTTCGACCATGGTGAGGGGCGCCGGGTCGGTCGCCGTCTCGGCCCGGCCGATTTTGCCGTAGACCGTTGCCACTTCGGGCAGCGTGCGGATGAGGCGGTCGGTCTGTTGCAGGATCTCGCCGGCCTTGCCGATGGACACGGCGGGGAACAGGCTTGGCATATAGAGAATATCGCCCTCGTCCAGTTCGGGCATGAACTCGGTGCCGAGTTTGGACAGCGGATAGACCGTGGCGACGGTCAACGCCAGGGCGGCTGCGATCATCAGCACCGGATGACGCACCACGCCCCCCAGCAGCGGGCGGTACAGCCAGATGAACACACGGCTGACCGGGTTGCGGTGCTCGGGGATGATGTGGCGGCCGCGGATGAACCAGCCCATCAGCACCGGAACCAGGGTGATCGACAGGATGGCCGCCGCTGCCATGGCGTAGGTCTTGGTGAAGGCCAGCGGCTTGAACATGCGGCCTTCCTGGGCCTCCAGCGCGAACACCGGCACGAAGCTGAGGGTGATGATGAGCAACGAGAAGAACAGCGCCGGGCCGACCTCCACCGTCGCGTCGGCCACCACCTTCCAGCGGTTTTCGCGGGTCAGGGGCGTCGTCTCGATCTTGCGGTGCAGGTTTTCGATCATCACGATGGCGGCGTCCACCATGGCCCCGATGG
>LAEA01000124.1 GCA_000961745.1 Rhodospirillaceae bacterium BRH_c57
TGAGGGGGCCGCGCGTGGCCTGCATGGTGATCTTGTCGAAGTCGGCCTGATGGCGAATGTGGTCGGGTGCGGGTCGGCGACGACCAGAAGCTCCAGCTTGTCCACGGCGGCCAGCATGTCGGGCATACGCGTCACCGTGTTGCCGCCATGCCCAAAGCAAATGAAGGCCTTGAGCGGACTGGGCTGTTCGATGTCCGCGCCGGTGGCGTTGACGGCATCAAACCAGCGGGTGGTGGGGATGCCCTTGGCCTCCATCAGATCCTTGGACTCGAACCGCTTCTGGAGCCAGTCGTAGTCCACCTCCCACACCCGGCTCCAGTGCTTCCAGGCACCTTCGGCAAGGCCGTAGTAGGACGGCAGGCTGAACACGTCGAGGCCGAAGTCCGTTGCCCCCTGGACGTTGCAGTGCCCGCGATAGATGTTGGCCCCGCCCCCGGCGATGCCGATGTTGCCGAGCGCCAGTTGCAGGATGCTCAAGGCCCGGACGTTGGCCGTGCCGGTGGTCTTTTGGGTCACCCCCATGCACCAGATTAGGGTGGCCGGGCGGTGGGTGTTCAAAAGCTCGGCGACGTGGCGGAGCTGTTCGCCGGGCACGCCGGACACCCGCTCCACCTCCTCCGGCGTCCACTTGGCGACCTCGTCACGGATGGCGTCCATGCCGTACACGCGCTGGGCGATGAACTCCTTGTCCTCCCACCCGTTCTCGAAGATGTGCCACAGGATGCCCCACACCACCGGAATGTCGGTGCCCGGCCGCAGGCGCACGTAGTCGGTGGCGTGGGCCGCCGTGCGGGTGAAACGCGGGTCGATGACCACGAACGGCGCGCGGTTGCGTTCCTTGCCGCGCAGCATGTGCTGCATGGCCACGGGATGGGCCTCGGCCGGGTTGCCGCCGATAATCAACAGCATCTTCGACACCTGGATGTCGTTGTAGCTGTTGGTCATGGCGCCGTAGCCCCATGTATTGGCGACCCCGGCGACGGTGGTGGAATGGCAAATGCGGGCCTGATGATCGACGTTATTGGTGCTCCAGAACGCCGCGAACTTGCGGTACAGGTACGACCCTTCGTTGGAGAACTTGGCCGAGCCGAGCCAGAACACCGCGTCCGGGCCGTTCTCCTTGCGGATGGCCAGCAGCTTGTCGCCGATCTCGTTGATGGCCTGGTCCCAGGTCAGGCGCTGCCACTGCCCATTGACCAGCTTGAGCGGATACTTGACCCGCCGTTCGCCGTGCACGACCTCGCGGACCGAGGCCCCCTTGGCGCAGTGGGTGCCCTGGTTGATCGGGCTTTCCCAGCCCGGTTCCTGGCCCACCCAAACGCCGTTCTGAACCTCGGCGATGACCGTGCAGCCGACCGAGCAGTGGGTGCAGATGTTTTTGCGCAGTTCCACCTTGATGCCCGGCTGGATGGCGGCGGCCTCGACCTCGCGGATGGCGCCGGGACCAAGGTTGAGGGCGGCCAGACCGCCGGCCGCCGCGCAGGTGCCCTTGAGGAAACCACGCCGGTCGATGGTGGTGCCGCCGGACGCTTGAAAGCGCTGAAGATTGGCGGGACGCGCGGACGAGGTGCGTTTAATCAGCATGATGCCTCCGGCCCTACAGGCGGTTGAGCGCGTAATACCGCTCGATCCACGCGTTGAGCTGATAGCGCGGACGCACTTCCTCGGCCGGCGGATAGCCTTGCGCCTGGGCGGGCGCGGCGGCCAGCGGCAGCACCGCCGCAGCACCCGCGCCCACGGTCAGGGTGCGCAGCAAAGCGCGGCGGGTGGGGGCCTCTTTCTCAGGGCGATCAGTCATGGCAGTCATCCTCCCTGGAGGACAAAGGCGTCCTCTTCTATTGTCAGCAGCAGCCGCCCGATGCCGCCGACCGGACGGTACAGCGCGGCCGAAGGGGCCTTTTCAATGTCGGCGAAGGCAAGCCCGCCCCATGGGACAATGTGGCGGTCAAAGAAGGTCTTCTGAGCGCCAAGGGGAAGGTCTTGGGCGATCAGCACGGCCATCATCTGGCACAGGGCGCCGAGGTGATCCTCGGGCTCCGGCACGCCCGGCGCGCGGCTGAGGCCGAGCGTTGCCATATCGGCCCTGACCTCGGCCAGGGGGCGGTCGTTAAGGAAGCCGGTGCGGTAATAGGACGCATAAGGCACCACCTCGCCCCGCGTCACGCCGATGAACAGGGCGTTGTATTCGCTCTCTGCGGTGGTCGGCGTGGTGGCGGCGGCAGCCTCCCCCAGCGCGCCCAAAGCATCGCCCAACGGCGAGGGGTCGGGGGGCACGGCGGCCAAGGCGTCGAGCAGGGCCGCATCAGGCGGGGCCATCAACAGCCGACCGAGCAACGCATACACCTGAGCCCGCAGAAACTCAGGGTCATTCACGTCATATCGGGCAGCAAAAGCCGTCATCGGCTTATCCCGGCAAGGGCTGACAGCACCACTTGAGGACAAACATCCTGATCGCCGGAGTCGTTGCAGGGCTCAGGCCGGGTCGTTCCTTATTTTGTCTTCTGCTTCAGAGGGTTCATCCTCTGCCTTGTCTGCCAGATGGCCCAACACACGGTCGCACAAGGCGCGCATGTCATCGGTCGGCAGCAGCTTCCCATAGCCCGGCGCGTTGCAGTCCCAGTCGTAGTCGGCCAGCCCCTTGAAGCCGGCGATCTCGGGATCGCTGCGCCATGCGGTGCGCAGGGCGGCCACCCGCAACGCCGCCGGCACGGCCTTGTGCAGGAACGGCGTGTAGTCGCTGTCTCCACCAAGGCTGTCGAGGGGTGGTAGTTCGGGCGGCGGGGCCTCGGGGGCCTCGGGGTCTTCGGGGGCCGGTCCCTCGGTCTTCAGGCGGGACCAGCGGCGGAAGAACGTGTCTTCATCGCTCATGGCGCCGCCCTCGGCTTGCGGCCCAGGGCGTCCGGGTCGGCGCGGTCGCGGGTTCGGTGGTAGACCGGCTGCGCCACATGGTGGGCGGCAATAAATCCCTCCACCCAGGCCGCCAGATCGGGCGGCAACGCCACGGCCTCGATCACGTCATCGCCGGAATCCGCATGAACATCGACCTCTCCGGCATCGACCGTGGCGCCCAGCAGACGCATTCCCTCACCGGCCTCGCGGCGCAGGAACACATACAGCGCCGGCCGCGCGCTGCGCAGGTTCACGAGGTAGTTTCCCGTTTCACCGCGATGCAGGGTCACGTTGGCGGTGCCGACATACAGGCGCTCCCACCCCTCGCCCCGTTCCAGGACCGTGCCGGGCGGCGTGTCTGGCCGCCCGCTGCCAACCCTGACCACGCGCCAGACTACGCCCGGCCACGGCCCGGTCAGCGGACTACGCTCGGCCACCACCCAAACAGGACGCGATTCTTTCATAATGCGGTTTCCTTTTCCGCCCGATAGGCGTGAGACAGCAGGTGGCGCAGGAAGGCACCCAGAATCACGACGCCGTCCACCTCGGGCTCATAGCCTTCCTCCCGCAGGGTGGTGCGGTCGGGGTGCAGGCCGGGGTCCGGGTCATCGGGATCGGCCACGTCCACCCGCACCACAAGCAGCCCGACGGTCCCCGAAGTTTCGACGCCCACCGTCGCCACCCGCGCGCCGTTGAGCACCACCGCCTCGCCCCCCGTGCTGAGGGTTGCCTGTGGCGGACCGAGGGCGCCCAAGGCATCGCACAAGGCCCGGCGGCCAAGCCCGGCGGCCTCGGGGTCCGGCTCGATCACGACAACGCAGTCCACGGCCTTGAGATCGGCGTTCCAAAACACCCAGCCCGGCTCGGCCGAGGCTATTGCCGCCCGCGCGGCATCCAGTGGAACGGGATCGGGGTGGGATACGAACGGCGGCTGCATCAACGTCTCCCTGCGGCACCGACAAGAAAACGAAGCAGCACGGCAAACGTTGCCCAGCTTCAACCTTTGCCACGGCTCAACCGTTGAAGACCAAGCCGCCCCATCGGGAAAGGAAACGGGCCGTGAGAGTGATCCCCCGCTCAGTCCTCGCCGCCGCCCTTTTGTTCGCTGCCCCGGCAGCCCTCGCCCAGCAACAGGACGGGTCGGCCGGTGACGCCTTGGCCGACAATCCCGAAGTGGTCGAAAGCCAGGGTCCCATGCCCGATGAAACCGGCACCCGCGCGCCGGAGGCCCAGCAGACAGAAACCGCGCCCAATTCCCTGATCCAGGCCATGCGAGCCGTCACCAAGGCCCCGCCGGATCTCCAGGGCAACCCGGTACAGCGGCCGAATGAACTGGCCTCCGAACCCGTGGCGCATTCGCGGTAAGCGCCGTCTCCCATCCTTTTGATTGCCATACCCGACCCTAATGGTCGGGACTCTTGACCAACATCAATTCCCGGACGGACGGGCTGCTGCACCTTGTGAGCAGACCCGCGCCGTTACCCGGCATGGCCACCAATGGGCGGGTCGACCGACTCAGCGAGGGACCCAGCCATGTCGAAGCAACTCACCAAGTCGGCCGCGCGCAACATCTTCTATGGGGGGACGCTGTTCTTCCTGGCGGTGTTCATCGCGTTGGTCGCGCACAGTCACTATACCGCCGCCAACAGCCCGTCCCAGAAAACCCTGACCACATCAATCAAACACGGGAAGGAAATCTGGGAACGGCATTCCTGCATCAACTGCCATTCCATCCTGGGCGAAGGCGCCTACTTCGCGCCTGAACTGGGCAACGTCTGGGTCCGCTACGGCGGCCGCGACGATGAACAGGGCGCGCGCGACGGTCTCAAGGCCTGGATGGGCGCCATGCCGACGGGCATCCCCGGCCGGCGCCAGATGCCGCAGTTCAACCTGACGGACGCCGAACTGGACAACCTGATCGACTTCCTGAAGTGGACCAGCGAAATCGACACCCAGAATTGGCCGCCGAACGACGCAGGCTGAGGAGACCGGCATCATGAAATACGAATCCCAACGAGTAGCGCTCTATTATTTCGCCGGCGCCCTGGCCCTGTTCGTGGTTCAGGTTCTGGTCGGCGTCTTGATGGGCACCGTCTATGTCATGCCGAACTTCCTGGCTGACATCGTTCCGTTCAACATCCTGCGCATGATCCATACCAACGCCCTGATCGTGTGGCTCATCATGGGCTTCTTCGGCGGCGCCTACTATCTGCTGCCCGAGGAAACCGAAACCGAGATCTACAGCACCAAGCTTGCCCTGGTGCAGTTCTGGCTGTTCCTGTTCGGGGCGCTGGCCGCTGTCGTCGGTTACCTGTTCGGTATCCACGAAGGCCGCGAGTTCCTGGAACAACCGCTGTGGATCAAGGTCGCCATCACAATAGTGGCGCTGATGTTCCTGTTCAACGGCACCATGACCCTGCTCAAGGGCCGCAAGACCGTCATCGCCAACGTCCTGATGCTCGGCCTGTGGTTCATGGCGCTGTTCTTCCTGTTCGCCTTCGTCAACCCGACCAACCTTGTCCTCGACAAGATGTATTGGTGGTGGGTCGTCCATCTGTGGGTCGAAGGCGTGTGGGAACTCATCATGGCGTCCCTGCTGGCCTTCCTGATGATCAAGATGACCGGCGTTGACCGCGAAGTGGTCGAAAAGTGGCTCTATGTGATCGTCGGTCTGGCCCTGTTCACCGGCATCCTGGGCACCGGCCACCACTACTACTGGATCGGCACCCCCGGTTACTGGCAGTGGATCGGCTCCATCTTCTCGACGTTCGAGATCCTGCCGTTCTTCGCCATGGTCGTGTTCGCCTTCTCCATGGTCTACAAGGGCGGCCGCAAGCATCCGAACCAGGCTGCCCTGCTGTGGTCGCTGGGCTGCACCGTGCTCGCCTTCCTGGGCGCCGGCGTGTGGGGCTTCATGCACACCCTGGCCCCGATCAACTACTACACCCACGGCACCCAGATCACGGCGGCCCACGGCCATCTGGCGTTCTATGGCGCCTATGTCGCCCTGAACATCGCCGTGTTCACCTACGCCATGCCCTACCTGCTCAAGCGTGAAGTGTACAACCAGACCCTGAACATGTGGGGCTTCTGGCTGGCGTCGGGCGGCATGGTGTTCATGACCTTTGCCCTGACCTTTGCCGGCGTCGTCCAGACCCACCTGCAACGCGTCATGGGTGAGGACTTCATGGGCGTGCAGGAACAGCTCGGCATGTTCTTCTGGATGCGCCTCGGGTCGGGCGTGGCCGTGCTGATCGGCGTGCTGATGATCGTCTGGGCCCTGGCCGTGCCGGGCCGGGCCGCCCGCAGCGTCCCTGCCACTCCGCTTGAAGTTCCCGCGGAGTAATGACCAGACGGGGCCGGCGGCGGTTTCCCCCCACCGCCGGCCCCGCTCCCTTTGGAGTACCCTTCCATGACCGTGGACGTCCCGTTCTACCTTCCCACCGGCACCGAGGAAGCCCTGTTCGAGCACGCCTGGAAGCACCGTCTTCCCCTGCTGCTCAAGGGTCCGACCGGCTGCGGCAAGACCCGTTTCGTGGCCCACATGGCGGCCCGCCTGGGCGTCGCCCTGCATACCGTGTCCTGCCACGATGACCTGACCGCCGCCGATCTGACCGGGCGCTATCTGCTCAAGGGCGGCGAGACGGTGTGGGTGGACGGACCGTTGACCCGCGCGGTGCGCCAGGGCGGCATCTGTTACCTGGACGAGGTGGTCGAGGCCCGCAAGGACGTCACCGTCGTGCTCCACCCGCTGACCGACGACCGTCGCCTGCTGCCCCTGGAGCGTACCGGCGAGTTGCTGGAAGCGCCCGACGATTTCATGCTGGTGGTGTCCTACAACCCCGGCTATCAGAACGTCCTGAAGTCCCTGAAGCCGTCCACCCGGCAGCGTTTCCTGGCCATGGACTTCAACTATCCGGCCCCCGACCTGGAAGCCCGCATCGTCGCCACCGAAAGCGGCGTGGCGCCGGCCATGGCGGCCAAGCTGGTCGGCCTTGCCACCCGCATCCGCACGCTCAAGGGCTGCGACCTCGAAGAAGCGGTTTCGACCCGTCTTCTGGTCTATTGCGCGACCCTGCTGGCCGCCGGGATGCCGTTTGACGACGCCCTGCGCGCCGCCGTGATCGAGCCCCTGACCGACGAGCCCGACGTCAAGGCGGGCCTGCTGGAAACCGTCGCGGCTGTGCTGGGATAACCGCATCATGGGCCTGCTCCACCTTCTGGAATTCGAAGAACAGGTCGGCATGATCTGGCACCGCATGGTCGGCCACCAGCCGAGCTATGCGGAATACCCCGACGCCGCCGTGACCCTGGCCGAGGTGCGGCCCATGCTGGGCGTGTTCTTCCATGCGCTGGGTGGTCCCCGGCATGTGGAGGTGGCGGCCCAATCCGGCGCCGAAAGCGACCACCGCTTGAACTGGCGTCAGCGCCTGGGCATGAGCGCCGAACGGCTGGTGCCGGCCGCGCTGTCGGAAACCGCGCTCAAGCTGCCCGAGCGCATCGCCCTGTTCCCGGACAAGACCCGCAACCGCGACCTTTACCTGTGGCTGGCCGCCTTCCTGGCCGTGGCCGAGCCACCCGAGCCCGACGCCGACCCACTGCGCACCGACCTGCGGATCATCACTGCCGCCCAGGCCGCGACCATCCGCACCCTGGATGCCTTCCCCGGCCTGAAAACCCGCTACCGTGCCCTGGCCGACGGCCTGCTACGCCCGGAGCATCGCCGCCCGCCGGTCGAGGCGGCAGTGGAATCCCTGGTGGTGGCCGCCCTGCGCGGCGATCCCGTCGCCCCGGACCTGACCCAGACCGCGCCGCGCGGCTACCGGCCGTTCCTGCCGGTGCCCCTGTGGGGCATGGTCGAGGCGGCGACCACCGGCGCCCGCAACGCCGACGATGACTCCGAGGCGGCGGAAAGCCAGGGCAAGGAGGACGACCGCAAGCGCAAGGCCAGCCGCAAATCGTTCGATCAGGCCGAGCGCGACGACCCGCTCATGCTCAACCGCTTTGAAAAGATCCTGTCGCTGGCCGAAATGGTCAACGTCAACCGGGGGGTCGAGGACGACGACGAGGAGGACGCCCGCAAGGCCGCCGACGACCTGGACGAAATCGCCGTCACCAAGCACACCCGCAAGGCTTCGACCCGCCTGCGCCTGGACCTCGATTTACCGCCCGAGGCCAACACCGGCGGGGCGCTGGGCGGCGTCTCGACCTATCCCGAATGGGACTACCGGCGCGGCATCCTGATGCCCGCCCACTGCCGAGTCATCAGCGAAATGGCGTCCGAGGAAGGCGCCGATTGGGAGCCCGATGACGCCGCCCGCCGCCTCATCCACCGCGTGCGCCGCCAGTTCGAGGCCCTGCGTCCCCGTCAGGTGACGTTCAAGCGGCAAGCGGACGGCGACGACCTCGACCTTGAAGCCCTGGTCCGCGCCCGCTGCGACACCCTGGCGACCGGCGAACTGAACGACCGCGTCTATCAGAAGACCCGCGCCATCGCCCGTGATCTGTCGGTGGCCGTGCTGGCCGACGTGTCGCTGTCCACCGACGCCTGGATCGACGACCGCCGTGTCCTTGACGTGGAAAAAGAAGCCCTATCAGTGTTCCTGTCAGGGCTGTCGGCCTGCGGCGACGAGAACGCCGTGTTCACCTTCACCTCCCGCCGCCGCGACTGGGTGCGCGTGCAGACGGTCAAGGACTTCGACGAGCCGTTTGGCCCGCGCGTCCTGCGCCGTATCTCCGCCCTGCGGCCGGGCTACTACACCCGCATCGGGGCGGCGGTGCGCCACGCCACGGCCAAACTTGAGAAACGGCCGCACCGCCACCGGCTGTTGCTGCTGCTGACCGACGGAAAGCCCAACGACATCGACCATTACGAGGGCCGCTTTGGCATCGAGGACACCCGCCGCTCCATCCTGGAGGCCCGGCGCAAGGGCCTGACCGTGTTCGGCGTGACCATCGACCGCACCGCCCAGGATTATTTCCCGGCCCTGTTCGGACGCGGCGGATATGCCATCGTCGGCGACCTGTCGCGCCTGTCGCGTGCCCTGCCGCGCATCTATCAATCGCTGTCGGGGTGACATGAACACCGCTGTCGAAACAGAAACCGATGCCGGAACCGACGATTGGGGCGCCCTGTCGGCGCTGCCCGGCAACCCACTGATGTGGGTGCTGATCCTGTCGGAAATGCTGGTGTTCGGGGCACTGCTGGCCGGGTTCGCCGCGATGCACCTGATCGACCCGGCGGGCCACGCCGTCGGACAGGCGGCGCTTGACCCCATCATGGGCGGGCTGAACACCATCGTCTTGGTGACCAGCGGCCTGTTCATCGCCCTGGCCGTGCGCGCCCGCGTTGACGGCCAAATCCGCCCGGCCCGCTTGTGGAGCGCGGCGGCCATGGTGCTGGGTGTGGTGTTCCTGGCCGTCAAGGCGGTTGAATACGCCGACAAGGCCGCGCTCGGCATCGGCATGGAGACATCGAACTTTTTCACCCTCTACTACCTGACCACCGGGTTCCACGCCGCCCATGTGATCGCCGGGCTGGTGGTCCTGGGGCTGGTAAGCTGGAAGTGCACGGTCGAGAACCTGGAAACGGGAGCCGCCTTCTGGCACATGATCGACCTCGTGTGGGTGCTGATCTACCCCGTCGTCTATCTGATCCGGTGAACGCCATGCCATCCGCACGCCGCCTTGTCCTCGCCTGGGCCCTCCTGACCGCCCTCACGGTTGCCAGCATGGTGGCCGGAAGCATGGGCGCCGGCATGGGTGGGGCCGCCGTCATCCTGGCGGTGACACTCATCAAGGCCCGCCAGATCCTCGACATCTACCTGAACCTGAGGGCTGCAACGACCGGCTGGCGGGTGGCGTTCACGGCATTGATCCTGCTTATCCTCGGGATCGTCCTGTCCGCCCTGGCTCTGGCGCAGGTCCTTCCCTAGCGGCTTGGGTCTGCTATCCTGCGCCTCCCCGGATCTTCGAGGCGCATTTCCCCCATGTCATCCCCCCCTTGGCACACCCTGAGCACGGCCGATGCCGTGCGCACCCTGGACACCCGCCCCGAGCAAGGCCTGACCTCGGCCGAGGCCGCCAAGCGGCTGGAGCGCCACGGCCCCAACAAGCTGGCTGAAGTGCCGCCACGGCCGGAATGGCTCAAGATCCTCGACCAGTTCCGGGGCGTGCTCATTCTGGTTCTGCTGGGCGCGGCGGGAATCGCCTGGGCCATTGGGGACGTGAAGGACGCCGTGGTCATCGCCATCGTGGTGGTGCTCAACGCCATGCTTGGTTACTGGCAGGAGCACCGGGCGGAACGCACCCTGGCGACGCTCAAGGGAATGCTCGCCGCCCATGCACGGGTGCGCCGTAACGGCCGGGTGGAAGACCTGGAAGCCTCGGCCCTGGTGCCCGGCGATATCGTGCGCCTGGAGGCCGGCGATCAGATCCCGGCCGACGGCCGCCTGCTGGCCGCCCACAGCCTGGAGATCGACGAAGCCGCCCTGACCGGCGAATCCCACGCCTCGGGCAAGATCGTCGAACCGCTGGAGTCGGCCGACCTGCCGTTGGGCGACCGCGCCAACATGCTCTACATGAATACGGTGGTCACACGCGGCCGGGCCGAAATGCTCGTCGTCGGCACCGGCATGGAAACCGAGATGGGCCGGCTGGCCGGCATAATCGCCGCCACGCCGGAAACCCAGACCCCGCTGCAACGCCAGCTCGACATTCTGGGCAAACGGCTGGCCGCCATTGCCGGCGTCGTCGTGGTGGTGATCCTCGCCCTCGACCTGTCGCGTGGCACGCCGTTGGGCGAAGCCGCCATGACCGCCGTCGCCCTGGCCGTGGCCGCCATTCCCGAAGGGCTGCCCGCCGTGGTCACCGTGACGCTGGCCATCGGCATGTGGCGCATGGCCCGCAACCGGGCCATCCTGCGCAAGCTGTCGGCGGTGGAGACGCTGGGCTCGACCACGGTGATCTGCTCGGACAAGACCGGCACCCTGACCATGAACCAGATGACCGCGCGGGCCGGCTGGTTCGCCGGTCACCGCTTCACGGTCAGCGGCGAAGGCTATCAGGCCGAGGGGCGCGTGGACGGGATCGCCGACATCACCGCCATGGCGCTGCCCATGGCCCTGTGTACCGACTCTCAGGTGCGCGACGGGCAACTGGTCGGTGACCCGACTGAAGGCGCGCTGCTGGTCCTGGCCCGCAAGGCCGGGGTGGACCCCGTAGAGGCGCAGGAGCACCAGCCGCGCATCGCCGAAATCCCCTTCGACAGCGCCCACAAGTTCATGGCGACCTTTCACCATGCCGGCGACCGCGTGGACATGGTCATCAAGGGCGCACCCGACGTGCTGCTCGTCCGCTCCGGCCAATGGCTGTCCGATGACGGCCCGGCTGATCTGGACGACGCCACCCGCGCCGCCATCGTGGCTGAGAACGAGGCGTTTGCCGATCAGGCTTTACGCGTGCTGGCCGTCGCCCGCCGCTCCATTCCGGCGGCCGAGTTCGATCCGTGTGGCGACCTGTGGGCGTGGGCCGAAGGGTGGACCTTCCTGGGCCTTGCCGGGTTGATGGACCCGCCGCGCACCGAGGCTGCCGAAGCCATCGCCCACTGCCGCACGGCCGGGATCAGCGTCAAGATGATTACCGGCGATCATAAGGTGACCGCCGCCGCCGTGGCCCGCGAACTGGGCCTGCATGGCGAGGTGGTGACCGGCGCCGACCTCGATGCCATGGACGAGGCGGAGCTTGCCCGGCGCATCAACGACATCGCGGTGTTCGCCCGCGTCGCGCCGCAACACAAGGTCAAGATCGTGCTGGCCCTGAAGAAGGCCGGGCACGTCGCGGCGATGACCGGCGACGGGGTCAACGACGCCCCGGCCCTGAAGGCGGCCGACATCGGCGTTGCCATGGGCATCACCGGCACGGCCGTCACCAAGGAGGCCGCGACCCTCATCCTGACCGACGACAACTTCGCCACCATCGTCCGCGCGGTGGAGGAAGGCCGGGTCATCTACGACAACATCGTGAAGTTCGTACGCTTTCAGCTTTCGACCAACATCGGCGCCATCCTGACTGTGCTGGCCGCCACCCTGATGGGCCTGCCAACCCCCTTCACGGCCATCCAGTTGCTGTGGATCAACATCATCATGGACGGCCCGCCGGCCATGACGCTGGGCGTCGAACCGGCCCGCCCCGGCCTGATGCAGGCCGACCCCCGGCCGCCCGGCGCCCGCATCCTGTCGCTGGACCGCCTCGCCCGGCTGGTGTTCTACGGGGCGATCATGATGGTCGGCACCCTGTGGGTGTTCACCCACGGCATGGCCGAACATCCGGGCGAGCCGCGCTATGCCGTGACCCTGGCCTTCACCACCTTCGTCCTGTTCCAAGTGTTCAACGTGCTGAACGCGCGGGCCGAGTTCGGCACCGCCTTCAACGTTAACTTCTTGAAGAACGGCAAGCTGTGGCTGGCCCTGGCCGGGGTGCTAAGCCTTCAGGTGGTGGTGGTGAACTGGCCGCCGGCCGAGGAGATATTCAACACCATGCCCCTGTCCCTGACCGACTGGCTGCTGGCCGCCGCCGTCGCCTCCTCCGTGCTGATCCTGGAGGAGGCGCGCAAGCTCATGGTGCGGGCGGTCACGGGGAGAAGAACGACAGCGCCCGGCTGAGGTCGGCTTCGCCGCCGACCTCGCGCACGGTCAGCCGCACGGCGTCATCGGGCACATTGCGGGGTGCTGCCACGAACATGCGGTACTCGGCGATGGAGTCGGCCGGAATGGTGATGTGCTCGGACGCCCCGCCCGTGTCATGGTCACCCAGGCGCAGGCTGAGGTCGGGGATGCCCGCCACACCGATTTCGAACTGGCGGTCGCGGCGCTCCTTGTTGCTGATCTTGAGCGTGTAGGCGTTGCGGATGGAGCCATCGGACAGGGTGACGAACAGCGGCGCCCGCTCTTGCAAGACAGCAATCTCCAGCGTGCTGCGCGCCGCAAACGTCACCGCCAGCCCCACCGCCGCAATCCCCATGAGGCCGCCCAGGATATAGGTCTTGGGCCGCAGGATGCGGGTCGGCACGGTTTCCTCGCGGCGGCGGGCGGCGTGGTTGGCAAAGCTGTCGAAAGCGATGAGCTTACGCGGCTGGCCGATGCCGTCCATGATGCTGTCGCAGGCGTCGATGCACAGGCCGCAGTTGATGCAGTCGGCGTTCACACCAGCCCGAATGTCGATGCCGATCGGGCACACCTGGACGCACTGGTTGCAGTCGATGCAGTCGCCCAGGCCCAGCGCAAACCGTTGCTCGGCCGTCTGCGACTTGCGGCGCGGCGCGCGGGTGTCGCCGCGCCCGGCCTGATAGGTGACTACCAGGCTGTGATCGTCGAGCATGGTCGATTGGATGCGCGGCCACGGGCACATGGCGTTGCACATCTGCTCCCGCGCGAGGCCGCCCAGGATGTAGGTGGTGGCCGTCAGGGTGGCCACCGTCGCCAGCATCCACGGCCCGGCGGTCAGGCTCAGGTACCGCGCGACGGCCTCGGGCGCCTCGACGAAATAGAACGTGAAGGTCACCGCCATCAGGACCGACACGACCAGCCATCCGGCGTGCTTGACGGTCTTGCGGGCCAGCTTGCCCACCGTCCACGGCTTTGCGTCGCGGCGCATCCGCACGGAGCGATCGCCCTCGCACAGACGTTCGATGCGGATGAAGATGTCGCTGAACACCGTCTGCGGGCAGGTGAACCCGCACCACACGCGGCCCGCCACCGACGCGGTGGCAAACAGCGCCAGCACGCCGAGGATCAGCAGACCGGCCAGATAATGAATATCCTGCGGCCAGATCTCCATCCACAGGATGTAGCCGCGCGGCGCATCCAGATCGAGCAGCACCGCCTGCCCCGTCGTGCCCGGCCCGCGATCCCAACGCAGCCACGGCCCGATGAAATAGACCGCGAGCAGCAGGACGGCGATGCCGTCCTTGGCCCGGCGGAACGCACCCTTGACGGCTTTGGGGTAGACCCCGGCTGCAACGGTGGAGGCGGTGCTCATGGGTTCAGCCCCCGCAACCGCCGCAGCAGTTGCCACTGCCTTCGACCTTGGACACGCGCACGCGCCACACCTCGGGACCTTTTTCAAGGGTCAGCCACTCAAAGGTGCCCGTGCGGTTCATGTCGAACTGGAGGTGCAGGGGCATGGGGTCGTGGTCATTGACCAGGGTAAAGGACTCACCGGCCTTCAGGTGATCGAAGGTGCCGAACACGGTGGGGTGACGCTCCTGCGGCGGCGTGGCGCGAAGGTCGAGAACGGTCTCTGTCATCATGCGGGTCCTGTGCTTGTGAAGGGCGCTCCTGCACCCCAGGGAAGCCAAACCCTATGCCAGAGCCGACCGCTGCGATTTGATCGTCGTCAAGTTCCGTCCCGGTTTTCGTCAAAAGAGACACCCTCGGACGGCCAGCGACAGCACATCGGCAGCGCCAGGGCACGTTTGGAGCGCCCGTCAGCCCGGCGCTCCGTCGTGACAGGTGTTCAGGTCCACACCGCGCCAATATCGGCGGTGTGCATCCAGGCCTCCAGGTCGGCCGCGCGCCCGGCGCCCTCCTCCGGCGCCCAGGCGGCGAAGTCCTTGTCGGCCATCGGGCTGTAGGGGCCGGGCTTGACCTCGAAGAACACGGTCCCGGCTTCCAGCGATACCATGCTGTGCCATGTCCCGCCCGGAACCTCGATCAGGGCGGCATCCTGGCCCGGCCCGACGAGCGTGGCGCTTTCCACCCGCCCGTCGTCGCCAAAGGTCAGCACCCGCACGGCGCCGCGCAGCACGGTGAACACCTCCCACCGCCCGCCATCGTGGCGGTGCGGCCGGACATAGGTGCCCGGCTCCACGGCGTTGCACAGGCGCTGGATGGGGTCCTCCAGGGCGGCGTGCAGATTGAAGTTCTTGCGCCGCCGGGGAAGGTCTCGCGCCTCCGCCGACAAGGCGTCCAGGGCTGCTTGGTCGATGATCCTCATGGCCTCAGGATGCCTTGGGCGGCGGGTCGGGTAAAGGTCCTTGCACGCCTTTGGGCCGGCTGGTAAAAGTTTCGGGTCCGCGTCGTGGCGGATACCTTCATCACACCACCATCACCACCGCGCCTTGCCGGCCCGTACATCACGGAGTCAGCAGGGCGTTTTGTGTGTTGGGCGCACAAAAAAAGGACCGGAGCCATTGGCGTCCGGTCCTTGAGTCTTTCAGGCAACGGGGAGGAAGCCTGTGAAGCCGGGGACGTCGCGCTCGGCTGGGCCGGGCGGGTGTCCCGCGAAGACACCATCAGTTAACCTTCAAACCGCGCCGACCGAATTGATAATTCGCAATGGCACAAAAATAATCCAAAGCGCAAAAAGGCACTTGCAACGCATCGAGCGGCTGGGTACAAGGGGGCCTCTTCGGGGCGGGAGTAGCTCAGTTGGTTAGAGTGCCGGCCTGTCACGCCGGAGGTCGCGGGTTCGAGCCCCGTCTCTCGCGCCATTCTCCGAAGAAAAATAGGCCGCTTCCCCGGAAGCGGCCTTTTTCGTGCCTGCACGGCGGAGTTTGGCCGCCGAACCGGGCCGTTCAAAGTTT
>LAEA01000267.1 GCA_000961745.1 Rhodospirillaceae bacterium BRH_c57
GCACCGACAGGTCGGGCACCAGATCTTTGATGACCGGCATGTGCGGCAGCGGATAGATCGCCACTTCGCCGGTCACGTCGGCAATCGGCTTCAGGCAGGCCAGGGTATTGGTGCCGTCGATGTTCATCGAGCACGACCCGCAGATGCCCTCGCGGCACGACCGCCGCAGGGTCAACGTGCTGTCGACCTCGTTCTTGATCTTGAGCAGGGCGTCCAGGACCATCGGGCCGCAGGCGTCCAGGTCGATCTCGTAGCTGTCCAGGCGCGGGTTCTGGCCCGCGTCGGGATCGTAGCGGTAGATCTTGAAGGTCTTGACGTTCTTCGCGCCGGCCGGGGCCTTGAAGGTCTTGCCTTCAGTGACCCGGCTGTTTGCCGGCAGATTGAATTCGGCCATAGCGTTTTCCTCGCTCTTAGTACACGCGAGCCTTGGGCTCGATGTACTCGACCTCGTCGGTCAGCGTGAAGGTGTGCACCGGGCGGTAGTCGAGGGTGACGTTGTACGTGTCATCGACGTAGGCCAGCGTGTGCTTCATCCAGTTTTCGTCGTCGCGATCGGGGAAGTCCTCGTGCGCCTGGGCGCCGCGGCTTTCCTTGCGCGCATCGGCCGAAACCATGGTGGCTGCGGCGCAGGCCATCAGGTTTTCCAGCTCCAGCGCCTCGATCAGGTCGGTGTTGAAGATCAGCGAACGGTCGGTGATCTTCATGTCCGGCAGCTTGGTGGCGACGGTCTTGATGTTCTCCACGCCCTCGGCGAGCGACTTGGTGGTGCGGTAGACCGCAGCGTCGCGCTGCATGGCCTTCTGCATCTCCAGGCGGATGTCGGCGACGCGCAGGGAGCCCGAGGCGTTGCGCACGCGGTCCAGGCGGTCCAGCGAGTTCTGGCCGGAGCTTTCGGTCCAAGGCTTGTGCTTGGTGCCGGGCTTGATCAGCTCGGCGGCGCGATGGGCGGCGGCACGGCCGAACACCACGAGGTCGAGCAGCGAGTTGGTGCCCAGGCGGTTGGCGCCGTGGACGGACACGCAGGCGCACTCGCCAACGGCCATCAGGCCGCCGCAGGTGGCGTCCGGGTTGTCCTTGGTCGGCCGCAGCACTTCGCCCATGTAGTTGGTCGGAATGCCACCCATGTTGTAGTGGACCGTGGGCAGGACCGGGATCGGCTCCTTGGTGGCATCGACGCCGGCGAAGATCTTGGCCGTTTCGGTGATGCCGGGCAGGCGGGCGTGCAGGACGTCCGGGCCGAGGTGTTCGAGGTGCAGGAAGATGTGGTCGTTTTCACGACCCACGCCACGGCCTTCGCGGATTTCCATGGTCATGGAGCGCGACACGACATCGCGCGAGGCCAGATCCTTGGCGTTCGGGGCGTAGCGTTCCATGAAGCGTTCGCCGGCCGAGTTGGTCAGGTAGCCGCCTTCACCGCGCGCACCCTCGGTGATCAGGCAGCCCGAGCCATAGATGCCGGTCGGGTGGAACTGCACGAACTCGTGGTCCTGGAGGGGCAGGCCGGCACGCGCCGCCATGCCGTTGCCGTCGCCGGTGCAGGTGTGGGCCGAGGTGCAGGAGAAGAACGCACGGCCATAGCCGCCGGTCGCCAGCACGGTCTGGTGCGCCTTGAAGCGGTGCAACTGGCCGGTTTCCATGTCCAGCGCGACGACGCCACGGCATTCCCCGGTGTTGGGGTCCATGATGAGGTCGAGGGCGAAGTACTCGACGAAGAACTCCGCCTTGTGCTTCAGCGACTGCTGATACAGCGTGTGCAGGATGGCATGGCCGGTGCGGTCGGCAGCGGCGCAGGCGCGCTGCACAGGAGCCTCACCATAATTGCGCATGTGGCCGCCGAACGGGCGCTGATAGATCTTGCCGTCAGCGGTGCGCGAGAACGGCACGCCGTAGTGCTCCAGCTCGTGGACCGCCGGAATGGCCTCGCGGCACATGTATTCGATGGCGTCCTGGTCTCCGAGCCAGTCGGAGCCCTTGACGGTGTCGTACATGTGCCACTGCCAGCTGTCCTCGGCCATGTTGCCGAGCGCGGCACCGATGCCGCCCTGGGCGGCCACGGTGTGGGAGCGGGTGGGGAACACTTTGGTGACGCAAGCCGTCTTCAGGCCGGCGGCGACCATGCCGAATGTCGCCCGCAGGCCGGCCCCGCCGGCGCCGACGACGACGGCATCGTATTCATGGTCGATGAACTGGTATGCGGCCATGGTCCTCAGCCTCCAATGGCAACGAACAGAACCGACACCACCGCATAGCCACCCAGCGCAACGGCCAGAAGCTTGGTGGCGACGATGGCGGCGGTCTTCACCGCGTGGCAGTGCACGTAGTCTTCGACGATCACCTGAATGCCCAACTGGGCGTGATGGAACACGGCGACCAGCAGCAGCACCATCACGGTGGCGTTGAACGGCGAGCCCAGCCAGTCGCGCATGGCGTTGTAGTCGGCGCCAACGTTGGCGATCACCGACACCACCAGCCAGAAGACCAGCGGAACCAGGGCGATGGCGGTCAGGCGCTGTGACCACCAGTGGTTCAGGCCTTCCTTGGCGGAGCCGAGGCCGCGGGCGCGGCCGAGGGGCGAACGCATGCTCATGTCAGTTTCTCCCCGTCTCTCAGATGGCCAGGCCAAGGATCCAGGCCAGCACCGTCAGCACGGCGGTGGCCGCCAGGACGACGATGCCCGACTTGCGGATCTGTTCGATCTCAAAGCCCTGGCCGGCGTCCCACAGCAGGTGCCGGATGCCGTTGCACAGGTGGTAGAACAGCGCCACCGACCATCCGAAGATCAGCAGCAGGCCGAACCACGACCCCAGGAACCCGGCGGCGTTGGCATAGGCCTCGGGGCCATTGGCGGCGGCGACCAGCCAGTACACCAGCAGCAACGTGCCGACAATCAGGGCCACACCGGTGATGCGATGGAAGATCGACATCGCCATGTGCAGCTTGAAGCTATAAATCTGAAGGTGTGGGGACAGGGGCCGTGTTGTGGATTTCATGGCTCGGGCCTCTCGACGGGGTAGCCCCACATCGCCCCCAGTCCGTGTTTACGTCCAGGTCCGGCGATGCGGATACGTGCGTTTTGGCAGTGCGGCAAAGGTTTAGCGCCTGCCCATGGGCCTTGTCAACGTTCGGGGCCTACTCAGGTGGAGCGTTTGCATGCCACCCATTCAGGTAGGTGCCGTAGGGGCAGGCTTAACGGGCCGCAGAATTCGTGCTTTACCGGACCTCTACGGCGCGGAAAGCCGGGCGGTTCACCCTACCCGAAGCGCCCCCCAGGCGGAGGGGTGGCTCCCCGACCGATGCCGGGGAGCATGGGTCTTACCCCTGCCGACGCGGCATGAGGACAGTGTAGTCGAAGTCCAGGACCACTTCGGGCAGATATTTTCCCTCGGAGTCCTTGTAGGGAAAATCGGCGCACGGGCGGTCCTTGGTGGCGACGGTGCGCAGGCGCAGGGCGCCAAGGTCGGCCCGTTCCGAGAACTCCATCGTGTCCAGGACCTCGGTCCAGGCGTGGATGGTGTTGCCGGCAAAGGTCGGGTTGCAGTGCGACCCGGCGTTGATCGCCACGATCTTGAAGGCGTTGGCCAGCCCATTGAACGACAGCGAGCGGGCCAGGCTGATGATGTGGCCGCCATAGATCAGCCGCTTGCCGAAGCGGCCGGATGCCTGCTCATACTGGTTGAAGTGGACCTTGGCGGTGTTCTGGTACAGGCGGGTGGCCATCATGTGCTCGGCCTCTTCGATGGTGAACCCATCGACGTGGTCGATC
Source organism: Rhodospirillaceae bacterium BRH_c57 (assembly GCA_000961745.1). GTDB lineage: Bacteria > Pseudomonadota > Alphaproteobacteria > Rhodospirillales > Rhodospirillaceae > Cauispirillum. The sequence goes on from LAEA01000267.1 coordinate 3,764, forward strand.
TTTTCGCCCACCGCGTAGTCGTCCCACAGGTGCGGGCTGCCGGCCTGGGCGGTGTCGTAGCCGTCGATCTCAAGGCCGACCGGCAGGCGCAGGGCGCTGGCGTCCACCGCCTTGGCGAGGGTGGGCACCACGGCCTCGGGCGCCGGGGCGCTGGCGTCGCGCTTGTTGACCATCACCCAGCGGACATAGTCCACGACCATTTCGCCGCGCTGGTTGGTGCCGGTGGAGCGGACATGGACCACGCCGGTCTTGCCGTTGGAGTTCTCCTTCAGGCCGATCACCTTGGAGGTGGTGACCACGGTATCCCCGGCGTACAGCGGCACGCCGAAGCGTCCCTCGGCATAGCCCAGGTTGGCGACGGCGTTCAGGCTGATGTCGGGCACGGTCTTGCCGAAAACCACATGGAAGGCCAGCAGGTCATCGAGCGGCATTCCCTCGAAGCCCAGGCTCTTGGCAAACTCGGCCGAGGAGTTGACGGCAAAGCGCGTGCCGTACAGCGCGGTGTACAGGGCAATATCGCCCGCCGTCACCGTGCGCGGCGTGGCGTGCGCAATATCCTGGCCGACGGAGAAATCTTCGAAATAGTTGCCGGGGTTGGTCTTGGTCTTGCTCATGGTGCGCGTCCTCGGGAATCGGGATGGTGCCGGGAGGAAAGAAAGAATTTGAACCACAGAGGACGCCGAGAGCACAGAGAATGGAAGCGGTAAGAAAGTGCCTGCGGCGCTCTTCTCTGTGTTCTCTGTGTCCTCTGTGGTTAACCCCCTTGTTCCTAAGCCGCGTCGGCTTCGAGCTGTTTGATCAGGCGGGCCATTTCGACCGTCTGGCGGGCGGTGACGACGTGGAGGTTTTCGACCAGCTTGCCGTCGACCACGACCACGCCCTTGCCTTCCTTTTCAGCCTCGGCGTGGGCGGCGATGATCTTTTCGCACCATGCCACTTCGTCGGCCGACGGGCCGAAGGTGTCGTTGGCCATGCCGATGGTCTTGGGGTGGATCAACGTCTTGCCGTCAAAACCCATCTCGCGGCCCTGCACGCAGGACGCCTTGAAACCCTCGTCGTCGGCCAGATCCAGGTACACGCCATCCAGAATGGCCAGCCCATAGGCCCGCGCCGCCAGGACGCACAGGTTCAGGGAGGCCACGAACGGCAGGCGCATCGGCGTGTGCAGGCAGCGCAGGTCCTTGGCCAGATCGGACGTGCCCATGACAAACCCGCCCAGGCGCGGCGTGGCCGAGGCGATTTCCTCGGCGTGCAGGACGCCCAGCGGGGTTTCCATCATGCACCAGATCTGCATGTCGGGCCGCGCGCCGGCGTTGTTCATGATGGTTTCGACTTGCCGCACCATGTCGGCGCTTTCCACCTTGGGGATGAGGATGCCGTGCGCCGCGCTGGTCGCCGCCGCCGCCACATCGGCCTGACCCCACGGAGTCGCCAGCCCGTTGACACGGATCAGCACTTCGCGCGCGCCGTAGCCACCGGCCGCCGCGACCACGTTGGCCCGCGCCTCGACCTTGGTGTCGGGCGCCACGGCGTCCTCAAGGTCCAGGATCAGGGCATCGGCGGCCAGGGTCTTGGCCTTGTCCAGGGCGCGGGTGTTGGACCCCGGCATGTACAGCATGGAACGGCGGGGGCGGGCGGTGGCGGCCATGGGAACGGGTCCTCCTGATATCGGTGCGGGCGCAATAAAATTACGTTTCTTCGCAGGTGCGGCATACTATAAATCATCGCGCGGCTGTGGCAAGGTGGCTGATCGTCGGATACCGCATGACATCAGGTCGTTCCCGCCCATGCTTATTCCACCGTTTGAGTTCGGGGCCGGCATTCTGTCGGTGCAATCCCATGTCGCCTTCGGGCACGTCGGCAATTCCGCCGCCGTGTTCCCCTTGCAGCGCCTGGGGTTCGAGGTCTGGCCGGTGCATACCTGCCAGTTGTCCAACCATACCGGATACCCCACCGCGCACGGCCAGGTGTTCGGGCCTGAGCATGTTGCCGACGTTCTGGCCGGGCTGGACGAGCGCGGCGCCCTGGCCCGTTGTGCCGGGGTGCTGTCGGGCTGGCTGGGTGGGGCCGGCGTCGGGCAGGCCATCGCCGGGGCGGTGGAGCGGGTGCGG
>LAEA01000042.1 GCA_000961745.1 Rhodospirillaceae bacterium BRH_c57
GGCAAGAGCTATTCGCTGGACCTACGTGAGCGGGTTGTAGAGTTCGTGCGGTCCGGCCACGCCAGAAGAGAGGCGGCCCGGCACTTCAACGTCAGCAACAGCTTCGCTATAAAGTTGCTGCAACGCGTGGAGCGGCAAGGCTCCTGCGAGCCGGACCGCCAGGGGCGGCCCCTGGGCAAGGGCAAGCTGGGGCCGCATGAGGGCTTCCTCATAGCGGCTGTCCAAGCCACGCCCGACATTACGATGCCCGAGCTGAAGGCGTTGCTGGAGCGTGAGCGCGGCGTCTCGGCGGCGCCGTGCTCGTTGTCGCAGTTCCTGTGCCGGCGGGGGTTCACATATAAAAAAACTGGTGCTGGCCTCGGAGGCCGCACGCGCCGACGTCCGTAAGGAGCGCCACGTCTGGACCACCCGGCGCCAGCCGCTGATGCGGCTCGACCCCAGCCGCTTGGTCTTCGTCGACGAAACCTCGGTCAATACCCGGATGGTGCGCCTGCGGGGCCGCAGTCTGCGGGGCACCCGCCTGCGCGCCGACGCGCCGTTCGGTCACTGGGGCACGCAGACCTTCATCGCGGCCCTGCGGCTCGTAGGCCTGACCGCGCCATGGGTTCTCAACAAGCCCATCGACCGCGAGCTGTTTGACACCTGGGTTGAAACCCAACTGGCTCCCACGCTGGCGCCCGGCGACGTCGTCATTCTCGACAACCTCGCCGTCCACAAGAGTCCGGGTGCCGCAGCCTGCCTGCGCGATCACGGCGCCTGGTTCTTGTTCCTGCCGCCCTACAGCCCCGACCTGAACCCGATTGAAATGGCCTTTGCCAAACTCAAGGCCCACCTCCGCGCGGCGGCGGCGAGAACCTTCGATGGCCTGATCGGAGCCATCGGCAGTATCTGCGACCTCTTCGCGCCCGACGAGTGTTGGAACTACATCAAGGCCGCTGGCTATGCGTCCGATTAATCCATCGCCGCTCTAATGACCCTTGCCACGATGAAGTCTGGCACCTTCCGCGTGCTGATTGACCAGTGGGCGGCCTCGGCGCGATCGGGATACGCGGCGAACGGTATCTGGAACCCGAGGTCGATCCGCACCCCTGCCTCATCGGGTTTGGTCCAGGAAAACCACACCTCCGACGAAGTACCGTCCATCACCAATGGCGGAAGGCTTGGATACCAATCCGGCAGCAGGTCGGTCAGGTGCTCGCGCAGCCACCACAGGCAGAACAACTCGTACAGGTCGAACGACGCCTTCGCTTGGCCGGCGGGGAGATCCCGATCCGCATCCGCTGTCGTATCAAAGGCCAAGCCGCAATCCGTTACCCGGTCCAGCAAGTCGAGCAGGACTTCCACTTGCGGTTCTTGCGGATGGGTGGCAATGGGGGATTGAAGCGTCGGCGCAGTGGAATAGGGCGTTTGTGTGAGAAGTCCGTTCAGGGCCAGGATCTGCTTGCCGCAATCTCCGGCCAAGTCATGTCGGACCTTGTTGGCCTCCCCCCTCTGATTAAGGGCCTCCGCCAGGAGCCGGGCTTGTGTTTCCTCAGCCAAGTCGCGAAGGGCGCTGAGGCGTTCTGCGATGAGGGAAAGCACCGGGGCGTCAACGGCGGCCAGGACATGTGCAGGGGCGAACGGCCGATGTCCTCCGACGGCGTCGGGCGCGCTCAGCGCGGCGCTAATCATTGGGCATGTCGTGGCCTGCCGCTGCGTGGCGGGCTTCATCTGGCGGCTGCCGAAGGGGGCGAGCGTCGCTATGGATCGCCACGTCCGGGGAGGGTGGACCGCCATTTCGGTGGCCAGTGTAACAATCTCCGGAGCCAGGCTTCGGATAAGGCTGGCCCGGACGGCAAGGGATGTTTCGCCATCGTCCCAACGGCCCCGCAGCAGGCCCAGGGCGAAACCCCAGGGCAGGCGGGGTGCCATTTCCGCGACCGCGCCGATCATCGCCATGAAGCTGTCGCGCGAAGCCTTCTTGCCGTTCGGAGCGATAGCGATGTCGATGAATTGGGGCTCATGCCCCTCCGCCGCTATCCTGATCCGCAGGAAGCCGGCCCAGTATCGTACCTTGTGCTCCCAGCGCCAGTCGTTGGTCCTGCGGGTGGCGCGCTGAGGGTCGCCGCCGCCGGCGATGCGGATGCTGGGCTCCGGCGCGCAGTCGGTAATCTCAAGGATGATTTTGTCATCCTCGCATACGATGACCTCGTCGGTCGGACCATAGCGCCGGCCCCCCTTGTGGCACTGGATCCTCACGCGTTAGTGCGCCGTTAGAGAATTCGGAATCCTTTTTGAGGCTTCGCTCGTTCGTGATCCGCACGGCACTGGAGGTGGATTATGGGCAAGAGCTATTCGCTGGACCTACGTGAGCGGGTTGTAGAGTTCGTGCGGTCCGGCCACGCCAGAAGAGAGGCGGCCCGGCACTTCAACGTCAGCAACAGCTTCGCTATAAAGTTGCTGCAACGCGTGGAGCGGCAAGGCTCCTGCGAGCCGGACCGCCAGGGGCGGCCCCTGGGCAAGGGCAAGCTGGGGCCGCATGAGGGCTTCCTCATAGCGGCTGTCCAAGCCACGCCCGACATTACGATGCCCGAGCTGAAGGCGTTGCTGGAGCGTGAGCGCGGCGTCTCGGCGGCGCCGTGCTCGTTGTCGCAGTTCCTGTGCCGGCGGGGGTTCACATATAAAAAAACTGGTGCTGGCCTCGGAGGCCGCACGCGCCGACGTCCGTAAGGAGCGCCACGTCTGGACCACCCGGCGCCAGCCGCTGATGCGGCTCGACCCCAGCCGCTTGGTCTTCGTCGACGAAACCTCGGTCAATACCCGGATGGTGCGCCTGCGGGGCCGCAGTCTGCGGGGCACCCGCCTGCGCGCCGACGCGCCGTTCGGTCACTGGGGCACGCAGACCTTCATCGCGGCCCTGCGGCTCGTAGGCCTGACCGCGCCATGGGTTCTCAACAAGCCCATCGACCGCGAGCTGTTTGACACCTGGGTTGAAACCCAACTGGCTCCCACGCTGGCGCCCGGCGACGTCGTCATTCTCGACAACCTCGCCGTCCACAAGAGTCCGGGTGCCGCAGCCTGCCTGCGCGATCACGGCGCCTGGTTCTTGTTCCTACCGCCCTACAGCCCCGACCTGAACCCGATTGAAATGGCCTTTGCCAAACTCAAGGCCCACCTCCGCGCGGCGGCGGCGAGAACCTTCGATGGCCTGATCGGAGCCATCGGCAGTATCTGCGACCTCTTCGCGCCCGACGAGTGTTGGAACTACATCAAGGCCGCTGGCTATGCGTCCGATTAATCCATCGCCGCTCTAGTGCCAGTAGCTGATGGTGCGGACGCCTTTTGTCATCATCTGAGCGACCTTCGTTTCGCTCTCCCCCATCTTGCCGCCCTTTAGGTAGTCCAGCAGTTTGCGCAGTTGATCATGCATCTGCGGCGTGGCCGGGCCAGATAGCTTCGGCAAAACCTTGGCGTGAAGCGCATGGTCGAAAGCCTTGCGGATGTCCGCGACCGCCGGGGATGGCCCCACCGCGTTGCGGACCATGCGCAGGACATCGTCGCAGGTGCGGTAGCCGAACTGCTGCCGGACAGGCTCCAGAATGGTGTAGATCGTCGCAAGATAACGAAAGGCCGCGTCCAGGATCTTTTTGTCTGCAGCTCCTTCCTTGCCCTTCTTAATCTCTGCCTCTTGCGTCTTGTGCCAGCCTTCTAGATCGACCTTCCAGAACTCGAAAGTGAACAGGCGGTCGAGAACTTTGTGGGGCAGGGGATGGCCCATGTGGTCCATGTTGGCCGTCCCTATGATGATCAGGTTTTTTGGCCAGGGCAGCGCGGCCGGCGGGTCGATGAGGTCCTTGCGGTTGTGCAGGCGGATGGCGTCGTGGCGGTCGATGGCCGACAGGAACGGCGCCAGGTAGTGCTCGACGCGCGCTAGGTTCATCTCGTCCAGGCACAGGACGTAGGGGTGCTTTGGATCCCCACCGGCCCGGATCAGGAAGTCGATGCAGGGGGTGGACTCATAGCGCGGCGTGCTGGGCAGGATGTTGACGTAGCCCAGAAGCCCCGAGGGATCTGCCCAGTCTGGCAGGACGGGCACCTTTAGGAAGTGGCGGGTCCGCTCGGGTTCCGGCACCCCGAGACACTCCGCCCAAGCCTCGGCGAGCTTCTCAGCCAGACGGCTCTTGCCAGTGCCTGACAGTCCGGCGAACAACAGGAAGCGGCGATCCGCGTTCGGTAGCACCGCGCAGACCCGCCGGACCATGTCCTCGCACCCGTTCAGGCCGCCGTGTTCGTTGATCCAGTTCACCACCCTGTCGGTCGGCGGCAGGTTCAGGGTGACGGGCTCCGTTGTCACGGGGTTCGCCTGAACCGCCGGGGGCTGCCAGAGCGGTGTCCGGCGGTCGATGCGCGCGACGACCGCGTGGCCGGCGTCCGTCAGTCCAAGGACGTTCTCTCGCTCTGCCAGCAACCCCAGATCACGGCACCATGCGGCCGCATCCGTCAGGCGCGGGTCCGCCGGGACGGGTATCGCGCCCTTCTTGTCCGCAGCGTCCAGAAGCAGGTGGGCGACGCCGGCGACGCCGGCGACAACGGCATCAAGGATCGGGCTGAGGTCGGGAGAGTCTTCCAGCAGACGCTCACCCTCCGCCGTCAGACGCATGATGCCCTGGCCTTCTACAGCTACCAAGCCCAGAAGGGACGCCTGCACCAGAACAACCTCCGGGGCCGCCCCAATCAACTCGGCCGCCTCCCGCCGCAGGAGCAGTTTCAGGTTCTCTTGGGCAATGCCATGGCGGGCCGCATGAACGACCTTGCAGAGGAGGGTGGGATTGTCCGCGAAGTGACCGAAACCGGTCCAGGGGGTGGGGGAGAGGTGGATGGGGGAAGGGGCATCACCGCCATGCATTTCAGGAGCGGTTCTGGCAGCCGCCTGCTGGGTTTCGCTTGAGGCCGCCCTCTGGCGTGGCTGCCGGGCATACCGGTGTTTCGTCGTTAGCGGAGGAAAGTATCCAACAGACGCCAAAAGCTCAGGAGCAATCGGATGCTTTTCAAGGAAATGAAAGAAATGACAACGCTCAACGGCCTCTCTTTCGCCGTTTTCGCCACCGAGAATTTGGCGGAGGTGCTGCCTTAAAGCCACATGACGGTGCATTGGTGTCTTCTTAGCGCTGACCCCTAGGAGATGGCAATATGTGCGTAGCCTACTGACGTTCATAATCCCGACAAGATCATACGGAGCAGCAAGAGATAGTAGTCTCGTCATGAGCGCCCGCGGCGCACTATCGACGGCAAAGCCATCCAGCAGCTTGAGAAAGGTCCGTTGCAGCTCGTCGCCGCGTTCTTCTGTACCGCAAGGCCATGCACCAGGTTCGTATATGGCGTCTTCGCCCAATGTTCTAAGCAAAACATCACGGACGGCGCTCAACTCCATCAGATGAACTATGTTATTAAACTGATTGCGGACATTCCTCCCAAGGGCGAACGGGGCAAAGTCCGGTGCCAAAATGTCCATCCACGCTTCCGGAGGCGCGGTCCCATCCCGCAGTAGGCTAAGCAGCAAGCTCCGCCGATTCAGGTGCTCTTGGACCTCCACCAGGTCTCGCCGACCCTCATAGAAGACGTTGTACACGTCGCGAATAGCGTCCGGTTTGAGAATAGCCTTGCTCACCCCACCCCCCCCCCTTCTGGCCCCGCCCCAAAAAGTCCCCACGAAAAAGGGAGGGGCGAACCCCTCCCGGCGTGGTGTAGCCTAACAACTACGTACTGTAGCTGCGGACAAAATTCTAATCACCACGAGTAGATCATATGCGAAAGGCTTTCGCAATACGCTCAGTGCGCCATGCCCTTATTAATAGAATAAGAGACGTATAAGCCCCTCATAAGAGAATATAGGGGACTGACGGGCCATGAAGGATGAGCGCCGAACGGCCCTGACCATCCCCTCTCTTCAGCACCACCTCACCAGCGGGCGGCAAGCAGTGTTTGCAGGCGCCCGGCCAGCAGGCGGCCCAAAGCGCGCGGCGTCAGCGTCGGGTGATAACCGCCGGAGGCTGCGGCCTCATGGGTCATGGCCCGCCTCAGGTCCTCCTCCTCGATCACAGTGCTCGCCAGTACCGCGCCATCAGCCACGCTGGTGGCCCTGATCGCGTAGACAAGTTGATCCGGTTCGCCGGCACCCGACGCCGTGATCTCCACCAGCACATCTGCTGCGTCCTTCAGGGCGGTGGTTTCGGCGACACGGGGATCGGCTGAATTGCCGCCCTTCAGGCGGGTGATGGCCGTGCGATCGACCATCCGAACGCCCGACTGCAGGAGTGCATCGGTGAACGCGGCCTCCGCCGCGCGGGAAGACGACGGCGCCAGCGGATCGGCCGGAACGTCCACCAGCAGACCCACCGAACGCTCGCGCGTCTGGCTAAAGCCGCCGACGGAGGTTGCCGTGGATCCGGAGCTGGCAGCCCCCACCACCGCTACGCCGGTGGTGTGATCCCGCGTCACGCGGGGGGTCGAAGTCGCCTCGCTGAGCGGGCGCATCCAGAACACCACTAGGCGCGGCGCGTCGGCTCGTCCGTAGGCCTCCCGGAAGCCCGGCACAGCCACGAAACCGGCCTCTTCCGCTGGCTCCAGGACGGCAGGGAGGCCGTCGCGGTACAGGGCGTTCGCAGTCGGTCCGTCCTGGGCCGCCGCCGCGTCGACCATGGCTATCGTCGCCACCACAACCAGCCCCGCCAGTCGTCGCATCACCGCCCCTCCTTGACCTCGATCAGAAGCGTGGCGGCATTCGGGCCGGACACGGACGATTCCGCATAAGACGCAAAGGATCGCGGCGGCAGGTAGACGCGCTGCCACATGCTGGGCGCTTCGGCGCTGCCGCCGCCCGTGGTCAGAAAGTTGGTGCGCCCGTCCACCTGCAACGGGTGGTCCGTGCAGTTCATCAAGCGCGTCTCGACGGCGACATTGCCCGTCGCGGTGCGGCTGGCCTGCACCGACTGCACCAGAACCTTGCGCCGGATGCCGGCGTCGATCACCGACACCGTGTTGAGCGCCATCGGCTTCATTGTACCCGGCGTCAGCGGCAGCAGCGCCGGGTCGCCCGCCGCGTCGGTCTGCATCATGGGCGTGAAGTCGCACTGCACCGCCGGCTTCGGCGTGCAGGCGGCCAGCAGGGCGGCGGCACCGGCGGCGACCGCCGCCGCCTTAGCGATAGACCACATCATCGGCGGCAGCCCTCGTGAACTCATAGATATTGCTCCAGACGATGGTGCC
>LAEA01000152.1 GCA_000961745.1 Rhodospirillaceae bacterium BRH_c57
GCCAGCTTCTATCGGCGCCGCAAACCGGCGGGCCCGCCAATGGCGCCCCGGCGCCAGGCGCGGGCCCTGAGCGCGGCGGAACGGGCCCATGTCCTTGCCATTTTGCACGAGGACCGGTTCGTCGATCTGACCCCGGCCGAGGTCTACGCCACCTTGCTCGACGAGGGCACCTACCTGTGCTCCATCCGCACCATGTACCGCATCCTGGCAGCCAACCACGAGGTCCGCGAGCGGCGCAACCAGTTGGCCCATCCCGCCTACGCCAAGCCTGAGCTGCTCGCCACCGGCCCCAACCAGGTGTGGTCGTGGGACATTACCAAGCTCAAGGGGCCGGCCAAGTGGAGCAGCTTCCAGCTCTACGTGATCATCGACATCTTCAGCCGCTGCGTCGTCGGCTGGATGCTGGCCGACCGCGAAAGCGCCATCCTGGCAAAGAAGCTGATCTCCGAAACCTGCCGCCGCCACGGCATCACGCCGGGCACCCTGACCCTGCACGCCGACCGCGGCTCGGCCATGACCGCCAAGGCAACCGGCCACCTACTGGCCGACCTCGGCATCACCAAGACCCACTCCAGGCCCTACCAATCCAACGACAACCCGTACTCGGAGAGCCAGTTCAAGACCATGAAATACCGGCCCGAGTTTCCCGACCGCTTCGGCTCCATCCAGGACGCCCGCGCCTTCTGCCGCAAATTCTTCGACTGGTACAACAACCGCCATCACCACAGCGGCATCGGGTTGCTGACGCCCCAGCAGGTCCACTCCGGCCGCGCCCAGCAAATCCGCCAGCAGCGCCAGGACGTCCTCGACGCCGCCCACGCCCGCCATCCCGACCGCTTCGTCCGCACCGCCCCCCAGGCGCCCGCCATGCCGGCGGCGGCGTGGATCAATCCGCCTGAAAACTCACAGGCAATGGCTGCTTAAACTGACCGAGTTGGTGTCTCATTGGCGTTGACACGTTCCGGAGCTTCCCCGCGAGGAAGGCGTGTGGGCCCAGGATGTCGACGGGAACATCATCGAGGGCGACGGGGTCGTGGTCAGCTACGAAGAACTCATCGCCAGTCTGGATGAAGAGGATGCCATACTGCTCTGCATCGACCCTAACGTGCTCTCCGACATAAGGCGGCAGGACGTTCACGAGACGATGCGGGAATGGCCCATCGACCTTGATTCCCTCGCAAAACATGTCGTGGACGGGGCGGCGGAGAACGCCCACTGCAACAGCGGTGTCCCAGACGACCTCTCCGACTGGGATGGCCCTGGGCAGATGTGCGATGTCTACCTCGACGGCAGTGCCAGCAAGCTCCCCGGGGGCATGATGATGTCCCTTTATGCCAAGGTCGAAGAGCGGGTGGCAGAGCGGGCGGCGAATATCCAGAGCGAGCAGAAGGAGAGCACTCGCAGCGTAGCCTCAATCTTTGCTGACCGCGTCGCAAAGGCGGAGATGAAGCAAGCCGAGCCGAAGGCTCCCGCCAAGGGGATCAAAGACACCTTCTGAGTAACGGCCCCCGATCACTTAGATCGGGGGCTTCTTCTTGAGGCGGCATATAACGCCTAAATACCTTCCTAACTGTTGTCATGCAAATTGACAAACTACTAAAAGAATGGTACTGTACAGGCAGTAGATTGCACATGGGAGGAGACACATGCATCAGGCGGCGACGATAGGCGGGGATTCCACAAGCCTGAAACTCATCGGGGAAGACTACAGGGTGCCTTCAGGGGCCTATGCGGTGTTAGCCGAGGACACGACCGGCAAGCTGTGGCTCCTCGGGCTATTCACCGACGAGAACGAGGCCGACAACCTCTCCTACGAGGTCATGTCCCACAAGAATCCGGGCATCGCCGGCATTCGCTTCAACTGCACCTTTGTCACCACATCCAAGGGCTTCCTCGCAGGAGCCGCCGACGCAGTCCGTTCGGCTTTTTCAGCAAGGAGGGTTGGCTGACATGCAACGCATAAACGATGAGCCGGAATACCCACTCGGCAAGGAATTCGACAAGATTCGGGATGGCCTAGCCAAGGTCTCCCGCGACGACTACGCAGAGGCCATTGCCGAAGCCGAGAAGGCCCTCGACGCTGCCTTGTCCACGTCGAAGGACGGTGCCGAGGGAAGGCTGGGACCGATGCAATCCGATGAGAGCGTGGACTTCTTCATGAGGGCATTCAGCCTCTCAGAGGATGAGGCCAAGAGCCTGGACGGTGGCTTTAGGAACCGCGGCTGATCGCCGGCTTCTAGGAAACGTCACCTTTTTCCAGGAAACGTCACCACGGCATCGGAGAGCACGTTATGAGCAAAAAAAGCGTCGTCGAAGAGGTCATGAAGGGCTTCCACGGCATATTCGGCAACGAAAGAAAATGCGATGAGGAAGCCCTCATGCGGGAGTGGGAGGCGATGGCGAAGGCCGAGCCGTGGCGGAGGCTGAGAGAAGACCCTCCATCTCCCTCATTCCCCTTTCCCGACACATGGCACTCCGGCGAGGCCACGCCGTTTCAGGGCATCGAAGGCGGTGAACTGGAGGTGGAGTACATCATCGGCGACATCCAGGGTTCCAGAGCGATGGACGGCGGCTTCAGGGAAGTCATCGCTTCCACCGAGCCCCTGCCGGTATCCGGGGTATGGCCTGACGTCGGCTTTGAGGACGGGCAGTACGCCGTGTACTTCGACACCGAAAAAGCATGGGCATGGATCCGCATCGACGGCAGGCTATGCACGCTGTTCGAACTTTCGGACACCGCCGTGAGGCAGACCGTGAGCACCCTCAAGGGTTCGCGTGCGGGAGAAGAGGCCGAGTTCATCCTCTACTGGCTCCGCGAAGGCAACGTCGCCACCATCTAGTAGACAATTCCTACGTTCGCATGAGTTGACATAAGGATATATAGACGACCTATTTCATTAGCGGTGTGCGGGGGCACCCCACTCGGGGCGCGAGAGGACCTTCGGCGAGAACGACCTGATCGTCTCAAAGACCGACCCCAAAGGCCACCTGACATACGCGAACAAAGTGTTCCTCGACATCCAAACCGACGGGTCCTCGACTAGACCGTGCCCCCCTCTACCGGAACCTCAAGGCGATCGTGATCGGGCACGCCCGCGTGCTCGACGGGGACACCGTCGAGGTCTCGGGGGAGAAGGTGCGGCTCCACGGGATCGATGCCCCCGAGCGTGACCAAGTGTGTCTCAAGGGGGATGTCCCGGTCGCCTGCGGTCGCGAGGCCACGGAGGCTCTCAGAGACATGATAGACGGGCGTTCCGTCACCTGCGAGGGATCCAAGCACGACCGCTACGGTCGCCTGATCGGCGTCTGCCGAGTAGACGGTGTTGACCTCAACGGAATGATGGCCCGCACGGGCCACGGCGTCGCCTATCGAAAATACTCCCGCGACTACGTCGGCGAGGAGGCGATGGCCAAGGCGGAGAAGCTGGGGCTGTGGGGCTCCGAGTTCATGATGCCGTGGGAGTGGAGGAAGCACTGAGGCTTCTCGTTATCATTAATGTATACGGGAAGATGCAGCGAAAACAGAAGCTCTTGCGGTTGACATGCGGACAATATGGTTAGTTACTTGCAGGGTCAATTCATCGAAGATTAAGGAGAGCTGAACATGACTAGGCAGGAAGAAAAAGGACTTGAATTCGTAGCCGACATCGAAGCCCGTGGGGCGGCGGCTTTTTTGGATAAGCTGTTCGATATGGAATTCGGAACAATAGACGCGAACGAAATCTTCGAAGTCCCAGCGGATGATGGTTGGTGTTATTGGGACGACTTCGACTTCGACATCTTGAAGGCCGGCATCGAGGCACTGAGGCGTTCTCCGGATGAGTTCGCCAAGCTGATGGTGGCGGAGAACGTGGACGCGCTCATAGACCTACGGGACATAGTCAGAGAGAAAGGGTTGGACCTGGAAGAACTCGGTCCCGAGTTCCGGTTCATGGCTATCGTAGCCCTCGATGCAGACGGCGAGGACGACCCCGATTTCCAGCACGTGCAGGTCGCTGACGACGGCGAGGACTTCTATACCGAGGCCGAGGAGGACGCTTACCGATTCCTCAAGCGGGCGGTCGAAGAGGTCGAGAACATCCACGAGGCCGTGGGTACAGCCGCAGAAGCGATGGACGGCAGGCAGAGCGAAAACCTCCGCCGCCTGTTCGCGGACATCGACCTGCTTAAGCGGATCGAGGAGAGGGACAGGGAGGCTATGGGCTTCCTCACCACGATGACGGTTGAGGACGGTATCTGGCAGGACGCCTTCGTCGCCTACATGGAGCACTTCGGCGATCATGTCGCCGAGAAGATAGCTCGGGATGTCCGCGATGGCTGGCTCCAGTGGCTTCATGCGGCCCTTCCGAGGCTGACCAGTAATCTCCTAGCATCGTCCTCCGACCAGGCGGCGGAGTGCCTGGTCGTCCTGGGCACCGCCTTCCCCGACAAGATGTCCCAGTCCCGGTCGGTGGTCGAGCGTCTCCGGCAGGAGCCAGCGGCTTTCGATGCCGCCCGGCGTCGCGTGTCGGCTAACCAGGCCGCCTCTGCCAAGCCGGGAATCGAGAAGGCCCTTCAGAGAATCTCCGACTTCGAGAGGATGGTCGCCGAGACATCGGATGCCTCCGAAGACCTGCCCTCCGTCACCCTCCACGGAGCGATGGCTGCGGCATCGGCTCCTGTGTCAGAGCCGCCGCCGACGTGGTTCCAGTCCATGGTCTGCGGGGTGAGCCACCTCTTCGGAGGGGCTAAGACAGCCTGAATCCCTTCCAGGGCTACCGCCCTCCTTGTGAGAGGGGCCGGTGTGCGGGAAGGCCGAGCCGTCTCCTTCGGGATTGGCAGCTCTCTTTTTTGCCTCTGTCTGCCTCTTCATGTGTTGACATCTCAACATAGCGTGTCTATATTGACCATACGATATAACGAGGTAGAGGGGAATCAACATGGGTTGGACAGTCAGTCTGCGTCCGGCACGCAAGAAGGTCGATGGCAAGTTCGTGAATCCCGTAGAGGCGTTCGAACCTCGCCCAGCCCTTCCCGAAGAGCCTCTGATGGAGTCGGTGGTCGCTCCGACGTGGAAGAAGCAGCTCAGCAAGCTCGGTGTCAGTCCCGATCTCGGGGCCGACGAGTTTGTGGCCATGCGGGACCGCCTCAATGGTGCGACGACCTCGGACGGGCGAGCTAAGTACGACACCGCCCGCATCGATATGTGGGTACGCCCGCTGTCCGACGTGGCCAAGGATATTGCCGGAGAGTTCAAGGGGGTTTTTCTGATGGTGCCGGAGAACATTCCTGTTCCTCTCGATGCTATCCCCACCTCCCAGTCTGGCGTGTTCTTTATGAGCAAGGAGGACGCAAAGGATTCTGACAACTTCTCCGTCAGCATCGACGGCTTTCAGACCCTCTCGCCCAAGCAGAAGATTGGCGGGAAGACCGTCCTTGAAGAACGTCGCATGAAGCCCGAGAAGGCCCTCGCCCTCGCCGACGAACTCGCCTCCCTCGACCTTGAGGCGGTCAGCTTTGAGTGGGGACGCGGAGCCGTGCCCGGCGACCCCATGTGCAAGGCCCTGGTGGCGGAAACCGCCAAGACGGCTTCCTCCATGCTCCGCTTCTACGCCGAGCGTGGCTTCGGGGTGAACTGGGAAGTCGACTGAACCTCCCTCTCGACGATACCATCCACATGCTTGCCGACGTAGGCCCGCACGGTGCCGTGGAACGTCGATCACCGAGTTAGGGCCGACTCACCATCAGCCCCTTTGTGAGCCGAAACTACCTTTCCGTTTTGCCCCGCTCGCTGGACCTCTGTCCCAGCCTGCGGAGCCATTCCGGGATGAGGGCCCCGAGGACTCGCAGGGTCTGCCCCGCGTCCTCCCCCACCCCGCACATGCCGAGGAACTTCACGACGAAGGCAGCCTCCATGGCGGCCCTGCTCCCGCCCGCGTCGAGAGAGTCCGCCAGGACGGTGCCGTCCCGCAGGATCCTCTCCACCTCCGAGGCAGTCACGGCGAGCCCCTCGCCCGACTTCTCGCCCCAGGCCACGATGACGTTCGCCGCCGCCGAAGGGAAGTCAGGTGCCACGCTGCCGAACACGGCACGCACGACATGGTGGATACGGACGAACACGTCGTGCTCCGCAAGCACGATCCCGGCACCCTCGGCCACCTTCGCAACGCGGGCCGAGATTGCGTCAATTTGCCTCCTGTCATCGAAAATGAGGGCATCGACCGCCAGACGGCTGTACTCCATCATCTCGATAACGACGGAGAGGGCATCGCACGGCTCCACTTCGGGGCCGCGGAGGCAAGCCACGCCGTCGGCTTCGAGGGCGTGGATGAGTTCATGCATGCTGGTGACCCGCCTCACGTTCCAATCTCCCACGTCTTCATTGTTGCTCTAAGGTTGCCATGCAAACAGATTGTTATAAGCAGTGTTGCGCGCTAGCTTGTATCTAGCAACTGAAATCAGAGGGGGCAAAAGCAATGTTCATCATGAGTCTGATACTGGCGGGAGCTGCCACGGTCTCCGGACTGGCCGCCAAACCCCTCGCCGACCTAGCGGGGATGCCCACGGAGGCAGGCCTCGCCGTCGTATTCGTGGGCACCGTGGTTGTCGCCTTCGCTGTCAACTTCGCCTTCGGTGCCATCAAGTCGCTGGCCATGCTCGCCGTCCTTGCGGTCGGCATCGGCCTGGGAGGATGGAAGATGGGTTACCTGCCCGACCCGTCCCAGTGGCTCTCATCCGCCACGCAGTACGCCTCGGGTTCCAGCAGCCCCAATTTCGACTACGGCACACGGGATGAGAAGAGCTCGTGGACGAACCCTGCGAGGACATCGGGAATCCAGGACTTCGGCAGCGGCCACTACGCCCGCTGATCTCGAATATGAACTTGGGAGCAACACATGGAAAACATCAATAATTCGAGATCAGCGGGGAAGGTCGCCAGGTCAGCGGCGTTCACCGTGTCGTGGGTGATGGCGGCCACGGGGGTCGCCCTAGCGATGGCGGCGGCGGCTGTGTCGGTGGACGCCATCATACTCTGGATAGGCAACGCGACGGGCATAGACCTGCTCGTGAGGGGCTACATGCTCCTACAGTGGATGTGGGGTTCCATTGTGAAAGGCATCGCGTTCAACTTCGGCGGAGCGGAGATCGCGAGGGCGGCGGCGTTTTGGATATCGTCCAGCTTTGCGATCTTTGTCGGCTGGTGGACCTTTCTCAAGGTCAGGCATCCCGTGATGGCCTACTTCGCCATCCGCATGAGGATGGGAGACCTCGGAGACCTCGGAGACGTAAAGAAACACGCAGTCGACATCAGGACCATCGACGCCTGACAAAAGCCCCCAACCACTCGGTTCGGGGGCTTCGACTTTACTCCCCTGCCCGCCATAGCCCATAAACACGGCCACCGCTTAATCGTCAACTTTATGTTGATTTGACATGAGGACAGTGGTAATGTTGATACATAGCGGTTCAGGAGGGCACCATGAACGGTTTCATCATCAAGGATGGCAAGGCGGCGGACCCGAAGCTGGCGTGGAAAACCTATGCCGAGGAGCTTGAGCGGGAAACCGAAGCCCTCGTCGAGGCCCTGGCGTCTGAGCGGCAGGCCCGCGACGCTCTGGAGGCACGTCTGGCTCGTTTGACGCCCCGCCTCGTGGCATGCTGACGCTATTCTCTCACAGAGTGGGGAGGAGCCTTGCAAGGACGGGACGACGATGCCTTCGACGAGGCTCTGAAGGATGTCTGGCGGGACGGGGTGACCGTTTTCGGACGCCCCTCCGAGAGGTCTTGATGAACTCCTTTCCGGAGATGAGGATGACGAAGGCGGTGATTAGACCTTGATCCCCGCCCCATCCTGTTGTTCAAAACCTGCTGTAACCACATGGGCGGCGAGACATGGGCAAGGCGACGTGGACCTGGCAGGACTACAAGCGACGGTACGGCAAGACGGATACCACCCATCCTGAACCGCCCCCGCCAGAACCCGAGCCTCTCCTTGCGATCAAGGATGGCGACCGCCATGTCGGCGAGAGGGTGGCTGAGCTTCGCAGGTCACGGGGCTTGAGCCAGCAGTCCCTTGCCGAGATTCTCGAATGCAGCTTCCAGCAGGTCCAGAAGTACGAGAAGGGAGACAACCGCGTCTCCCCGGGAAGGCTCGCTAGAATGGCCTCCGTCTTCGGGGTGTCCCCAGCATGGTTCTTCGAAGGCCTCCCCGTGCCTGGGTCGTCCGCCCCCACTGAACTCGAAAAGCGGGCGAAGAGGATCGCCATGTACCTGGACGGGATGACACCCTCCCTCGCAGCCTCCTTCGAAGAACTAATTTCCAGTGCCGCGTCGCCGGCGGCCATCAAGGCGGCCCGGGGCACCTGACAGGCAAGAAGAAGGGCGGCTTCTTGCGAGAAGCCGCCCCTTTTCATTACGCATCCTGCATCCTCGGCATCGTATTGAAGGCTGAAATGCCGCCGCTCCACTCGTCCGCAGGCATGTCGCGGGTGTCCCGCCACTTCGACTTGCTCCTCGCACCAGAAGACAGAAGGCTCGCGAGTTCGTCAGAGCGGGTGCCAGTGGCCTCCACATCTGTTTCAAACGTCAGCTTTGCGGCCTCGGCGGCTTTGGCGTCAGCGTTTTCAAGCCCCTGGAACTCCTCCGGAATCAGGCTTTTCCCGTCGAGATTGGAAACCCTGCCTGTCCCCATTGCATCGAGCTTGTCCGTCAGAAGGTCAATTTGTTCCTGACTCGGCCCTTTTGAGCTCTGGTAGGGGTTCGGCAGCATCTCCGGGGCGTAGAGAGGGTGGGCGTAGTAACGGATCACGCGACCGCGGTAAGGGTTCCTTTCTTGTCCCGCGTTCTCCCACAAGTTCACAACATCGTGCGGCGCCAGACCCATAAGCTCGGACGGGGTTAGCAGAGCCCTCGCCTGCAAGGCTTCGTTCTCCGACGTTCCCGCATTAGCACCACCGCCGAGCTGGAGGTGCTGGCCGCTGAAACCGCCGCTCGTGCCCTGCGTGTGGGTCTTGATCGTCTTCTGGCCGATACCCTCAGACCACTTCTTCGCACCTTCACTGTCGGCGTTGTTGACTTTAAGGATATTCATGAACTCGGCGTTAGACACGATGTTCTCAGCCGCCTCTTTTCCATATGTCTCAACAAACTGGCTCCAATCCTGCCAGATCATCCAGATCGACAGCCCGAACCCGGCGAGTAGGCCGTAGCCAGTGGCAATGGCTTCCAGCTTCCCGTAGCGAGCCGCTTCGTCGAGAATCATGAGGATGCGGTTGCCCTTGATGATGTGCTGTTTGTCAGGAGCCAGCATGATGGGCATCCCAGCCCACATCCTCAGGTATCCCATGAGCATGCCGGAGGCCAACAGGTCTGGCGGGATGACGACGAACAAGTCGATGTTGCCGGAGAACCAATCGTCCATGTCAAATGTGGACTGCGCGACGTGGTCACGCATCGCCCGCAGCGACAGCCAGGACAGCGCGACTGTGAGGGTGCCGTAGATCGACGGACGCTCGTTCTCGCCGCCGGACTGGTCGACGAGCTTGGCTTTGGCTTGGGCAACCATGCCGTCGGCCCTCTCTTGCCACTGGGGGTGGCTGAGGTCCCAGTCCTTAAACGAATCCTTCAGCTCGTCGCCGTCGTAGCAATCCTCCGGCCACAGGTTGTTCTTCTTGCCTTCTTTGTCCTTGGGCCCATTCAGCATCGCTTCAAGCAGACGCTGGTTTCTCATGATGTCCGAAGTGAAACGTAGCGAACGGCGGGGGTCGCCTTTTCTGAATGTTGAACACTGCCATGCGAGCAGACCCTGCAAGAGCACGAGAGCGGAAACGCGGAAGTGCTTTCCTGCACCCGATGAATCCTTGTCCTCGGGGATGAGCATACCCGCAAGGGACTGGATCATCTTGCCGAACTTTGTCTTCACCTGAATGCTTTCGAGGATCCTGTCGCCGTCGGCGTTGACCTCGTCGGCGTAGGTGGGATCGATGGCGGAGAGTTCGAACTCTTCCATAATGGGGTTGCCAGCGGCGTCCTTGACAACGTTGCCGTCGGCATCGATGACCTTCCGCTTGCCGATGTGTCTTGTCGCAAGGGCCAGCCCCTCTTCGTCGTCAATTTCCGGGACGAGGTCGAGGAAATTGACCTGTGCCTTCAGCACCTTTTTCAGAACTTCGAAGCCTGGCTTGCGGCCCAGAGCGTCGAGGATGCCGAAAGGATCGACGACATAGACCCTTCTGTTTGGGATCTTGAGGCGGGCCAACAATGTGACCGCCACGTTCTCACCTTTCGGATCGATCGACAGGGTGGCGCCACGCCATCCACCGTAGGCCTTCCGTACTTTGAAGCGTCTCCAGAAGCGGCGGTACAGCCAGTTCCTGCCGATTGTCGGGTCTATCTCGATCTCGGGAGCCAACATGGTCGCAATGACGGTGAGGCCCTTACCCGAGCGGGTGGAGCCAAAGGACAGAGCATGGGCGGAGAGCTGCTTGAGCATCGTCGGCGGGGCATCGCCCGACTTGAACATGTGATTTTCTATCGTCTCGGGATTGACCGAATAGACCTTCCCGTTCTTCTTCGTCTTCTTACGCTTGAAGTTCTCGTCGAGCGACATATCCTTCATGCACAGCGGGATGCCGCCCCCGACGTCGGGGCGGGGGTTCTTGGGATCTATGGCGAGGGCCATAGCCGCCTCCATGACCTCGTCATCGTACATCCAGCGACGGCTATCAAGCTCATCGCCGGCGTCCGTCGCCTGACCGACAGGGCCAATGCCGACCTTCTTGAGAGCCCACCGCAGGATGCCTCCGCCGAAGTAAACGCTGCTCCACAGCAGGGCGAAGGCGACGCAGTTGGTGATGACGGGTAGAGCTCCAACGACCGTGTCCCATTGTGCGAGGACCCAAATGCCTTCGTTCGCGATACCCGTCGTCAGATCCCAACTCCGCATCACGGAGTCAGGCGAGTTTGAGAACGGAGCCTTCCAGAATGCGAGGAAGGCGACGATCAGGTAGGTGCCCGCAACTATCGTCGCCGCCTGCCCTTGGCGTTTGACGAACGGAACCGCGAGCTTCCTCCGCGCCACCGCAACGAATATCAACGCCACCGCCAGGGTAAAAAACCCGCTGACCGTCAGCAGGTTCACGCCCATGAAATGTGCGATGGTTCCCATCACTGCCATATGCAGTGCGGCCTGAACCGCAAGCATGGCGAAATAAAAGGCAAGCTGCCTACCCTGTTGCATCACGCTCCTCCGTTCTTAAGTGCTTCTTTCAAATGCCTGTAGGTTCCCCATGCCATCAGAACGAAGCCGCCAAGGGCCATCGTCCAGACCAGATAGGGGATTGGCCACGCATAGAGGCCAAGGGACGCCAGCCAGGCCGAGAAGCCCAGGCCGAGTCCGATCCAGATCTTGTCAGAGGCTTTCCCGAGCTCTGCCTCAGCCGGCGTCTGCTTGCCAATCTTTGCCCACTGGGCACGCCTTCGTTCGTCCAGCCACATCGTGATCACGGCCCCACCCAATCCTCCGGCGAGCGTGCCAAAGTCCGATACGAGGTCTGGATGCATATTCAATCCGGCCGACTGACCCAAATCGCCCATGAAGACCGCTCCCATTATGGAAGCGATCACAGGGATGGCGGGTCGCAGCATGCGGGATTTTTCCACCGTCCAGACCGAGGCCTTTGTTGCGATCTCGCGTGGAAGCAGGATCACGAACTCGTCGATCGCAACCCAGGCGTAGAACAAGGCTTTCGGGATCGGGTCTTTCGGAACGTCGTCGCCTGGGCGGAGCGTGGCCACGCCCTTTTTGAGAGCCCCCACGGCCTCTGCATAGAAGCCTTTCCCCTTTTCGAAGGCGGAGGAGGCCCCTTCCCTGCGGGAGTCTATGGACAGCCTCTTCTCATAGATGGCCGCGTCCTCAGGGGTCAGACACTCGACGTAGCGGTTCCTCGCCGCGACAGCTATCCGCTTCTTGACGGACATCTTCAGGAGACCCCGAAGGACGCGGGAGCTTTCGGTGCTCCACTCTTCGAGTGCGATCCTGTCCAGTTCGGCGTAATAGGCGGCATCGAGGCGGCGAACCGCCCCGCCGGATACCTTGTCGGTGTCCTTTGCCGCTCCCATTCCTCAGGCTCCGCCGTTGCTGCAAGCAGCGACACGCTGACACATCGGCTCAAAGGCCTCTGTGGCTTCAGCTAGGAATTTGGTCAGCTTCCGCTTCTCGCGACCGAACTGGGCTGCCCCCAGCTTCAGTTCCTCGTTGATCTCGTCGGCCCGGTCCAAAGCCTCGAACGGCGACATCGCGATGTTCTCGCCGACCAGCAAGCTGTCGCAGAAAGGAATGCGGATGATTTCCAGAACGCCGTCTTGCTCCAGTTTGCGGAGACGAGGGTAGGCTTCGCCGTTTTCAAACCACTCGAATCCTCTACCCGTGCGGTCGTTTAAAGTCATGATGTGGTCGGCGTCGGTGCCGTACAGACGAATCCACTCGGTGGTGAGTTTGTAGGCAGATTCAAGAGACCCTTGGTCTGCGGAAGCGACCGTTTCTCTAAACGGGCGAATTCCAGCATCTTTGTAGAGTTCTGGAAGCTCCGAGTTCCGCTCGTACTGAAGCAGTCCGTCGGGACGACCCGCACCCACATCTGTCTCGGTTGTCCCGCTGAGCCACCACTCCGATGCCGCATCGTAGTGCGACTCAAGCTCGCGGGCGGCATCGCCTACCTTCTTCACGTCTTTTTGAGTCGTGAAGCCGTTCAACCCCATAATCTCGATGCCAGACAACTGCTGACTGTTCTCGATGTAGGCGGTCAGATTGCGGCGGCTATCGACGTCAATCAAACGGAAATGCACGTTCAAGTTCACCAAGACGTTTGTCCTTATTAGCTTGCAGGTAGTCTTGCCAACGCCTCCCTTGTCGTTGGCCGTGAACACCGACGCTCCGACATACATCCCGTACTTCTCTCCAAGCTGGGCACTCACGGCATTCTTGATGTCTTCACTCATGGCTGATTCCCTTTCATGTTTTCCACAAATCTGATTGAATGCGTGTTATATCCGCATGTCAACACCGCAAGGGCAGAATTTTTCCTCAAAAGCGTTCATCTTCGTCAGGGGGAAGGAACTCTTCGCCAATGACCTCTGGCGGGGCGAACCCTTCAGGGAGGTCATCATCGAACTCGGGCGGTGGCTCGAAGCCCATATCGTCGTGGGCTTCGTCCTCGTCGAAGTCTGAGCTATCCTCAAGCTCGTCAACGGCCCCCTGCTCTTCGACATTCTCGGCTTCCGTGGTTTCGGTCTCTTCAGGGTCCTCTTCCGAAATCTCGTCGGTGGTCTCTGGGTGGCCAGACTCTTCCTCAAACTGCGGCGGGAAGGCTTCCACTTCTAAGCATACAGAGACCTCCGCCGTGCGGGCCGCTTGTTTGGGAAGGCCTATGGTGCGGGTGATGGCGATTTCCTCGCCCACCACGATGCCGGCGGCGGCCAGGATGTCGTCACCCGCGGACTTCTTGGGTTCCCCATAGGAGGAGAAGTCAAACCCCCTCGGCTTCCTCTCGGAACTGACAGGCCGCCTCTTTGGTGGGGGTGATGCCGCATCCTCTCGCTCGGGCATCGAAGCCAGGGACATGGGATCCGCATTCAAGAACGGGCGTTGCGTTTGCCTTGGCAGGGGCGGTGAGGTTTCGGCGACAGCCTTCTGGGGGAATACGCCGCCCCCTGCCACGCCCATCATGCGGCAGTAGCGGGACACGGTCGCTCCTCCGATGTCACCGACCATAGGGGAGTCGTCCTCCAGCAGCTTGGCGATCTTCCCCCACGGCCACCCGCTCGCCCGAAGCTCGGCGATATCCGCGAGGTTCTCCGCGATCACGTCCCGTATCGTCCTGTGGCGACCCGATGCGACCGCTCTTCTGAGCAGGCCTCCCATGGATCAGTCCTCCCGTGCATTCAAAGCTGAGACAACCAGTGCATCGGCCTTGTCCTCGCCAACCAAGCCCTTCAGACGGCAAGCGAGGTCTATCTCCTGGCGGGACAGGGCAGCCCCCTCGTCACCCCAACTCGCGTTCGACTTCAGCGAGTAGATGTCTGCCAAGGCATCCGCCAACCCCTTCGCCACCGCGTCCTTCCTCACGTCCCTCGTCTTTTCCATGATCGCCATGCCTCCCCAAGTTCATTCATTATACACTCGTTAGGCATTATAACTTTCCGTATGTCAACTCTTGTAGGCGTTGTTTCTTGCGGATTCCCAGCGGAATTTTGACGGATGACCCACGGAAGGCCCACGGATTTCCTTAGGAAACCCTACGGAAGACCTACGGAAAACATAAGGAACGCAAGGGGTTAGCGGCCACATATCGAGCCATTCAGGCGACGGTATCGCAGCGACCTTCTTCTGCATCCGAAGCGATGTCCGAAGAAGCCATTTGGGGCCTCCTGAGAGAGATTTCCGACACTTGGCTTGGATGCCACGTCCTGCACCCGTGACCTCTTCCCACGGGGCTGAAAACGCCTCACGCAGGCAGTTCCAACCTCCTCGGACGGTGGTTGGAATTATGAGAATTGCTCACATTCATCCTGGATCTATTTGCCACCAAAACCCGTCCCCCGACACCATCGCCGTCCCACCTGATGACCTCCCAGTGCATTGCTAAACGGCGGCTTGTGGCGGTTCTTGTAGCCAAGCCTGAACGGAGGGATCTACAGGGGCGATGCCTCCGTCAAACGCCGGGCTGCCATCAGGCCGACGCTGGGCTGTCTACACGGGGGTGGTGTTGTCTTCGCCGACGCTGGGCTGTCTTCACGGGGAGTGGTGTGGTCTTCGCCGACGCTGGGTTGTCGTCAGGGGGGTGATGTTGTCTCCTCCGACACTGGGCTGTCGTCACGGGGGTGATGTTGTCTCCTCCGACACTGGGCTGTCGTCACGGGGGTGGTGTTGTCTCCGCCGACGCTGGGCCGTCTTTGGTTCTGGTGTTGACATGAGGGAAGTTAGGTTGCTTTGTTGTGGTTATGATGTCAAAATAGATCCTGGATGAATGTGAGTCGACAGACCACTTCTGTGATGTGAGAAAGCGGGAGGGACATATGGGGTGGGATCGCATAGGCGGGGACGGACGCAAGAAGGGCGGCAGGCAGGATGACGAGGTGGACACCCTTGCTGGATCCCGCGTTTTCGGCAGGGAGCGTTCCAGAGAGTCCCTCATCCATGTCGGTCGCCGCGTGGAGATGGATGTGCCCTCACCCGCCCTCGTTAAGGAACGGGATTCCATCGGGCTGGAAAGGGATCTCGACGAGATGATGGCCCTGTCCCCCACCGTCGCCCGAGAGATGGGTCGGGGCCTTGAGCTTCTGCGGGAGCACGACGCGACGCGGACGCATGAGGGCGTGAAGCCAGAGACGGCGAAGCACTATGGGGAGATCTTCGCCCGCATGCTGGGGGGGGCCAAGGGAGAGGCCCCTTTGGCGGGTCGGCAGGCGATCCAGCGGCCAGAGGCCGTGTCCCGCACTCAGCGGACCTACTACAGCAGGCGGGCGGCGATGATCTACTGTGCCTCCGAGGGAGTGGCGGACGCCCTGAAGATGATGGCCGCCATAGCCTGGCGAAACGGCATCAAGGGCATGCCTGAGGACGTGAGGACGGAGGTGGCCCCTATCACTGCGGCGGACCCTGCGGAGTGTACGTTCTCGCTTACCACGCTGCCTGCGGAGGAGAGGCGGGCCTGGACGACGGCTCACGGCGACCTTCAGTTCTATTCGGCCATCCTCGAAGAGTGGGAGCCTGGGCGGAAGGAGGACGTTCACGCCAGCGTGGCCGACGGTCGGAAGCGGCTATGGCGTGAGGATGAGCTGGATATAGAGCCATCCCCCCATGACAGGGACTCTCGCAGGAAGCAGGCGGACCTGTTCAGGCAGGATCCGCGGTGGAAGGAGTCGGTGTGGCCGCACGTCGAGGCTTGGGCGTCCGTGTACCGCGATGCCCTTGCCGTCTCGTTCGCCCTGGGTCCGCGTCCGGCGGAACTGAAGAAGGGTGTCTACGTCACGGTGGCGCCAGACGGCAGCATGCAGGTGAGCGTGGCCGCAGTGAAGAACGACAACGGGCACGGGAGCCTTCGGAGGACCTACCGCTACAAGCGGGGGGCCGGTGAGTGGCATCCGTGGCTGGAGTTCCTCCACCGCCGGGCCTCGGAGGCAGGCAAGGAGGTCATGGGAATGCGGTCGCTGAGGATAGCGGTCAGGGACGAGAAGGCGTACTCGGAGAGCGTGAAGGACTGCGGGCGGCGGACAGGCTACTGGCGTCTTGGTATGTGGAAGGAGGCGGTAAGGCGGAAAGAGCCGAGGATGGACGCTCTCGCCGTCGGCCTTGCCCTTCCCGCCCCCAAGCGTTCCGAGCACCTGTACTACGGGGTCTCCCTCCGCCTGAAGGAGGGGGAGCTTGAGGTGGTGTCGGCGAGAGGCTACCGCATCCTGACCGTAGAGGATGCCCGCGATGCGAAGGGGGCGAGGGTCTTCTGCATCAAAGGGAAGGGCGGGAACGCTGATGAGTGGGTGGCGGCTAAGCAGACCCCATGGCTGGCGATGATGTTCGACGCGGCGAGGAAGGGTGGGGTGGATTCCGAAGGGTGGCGGGTGACGGAGGTCAGGCTTCCGTCGAAGGCTGAGGCCCGGGATCTGCTCTCCTCACTCTCCAAAGGGAAGGACGGCACCGAGATCACGGGTTGGTCGATCACCCCTTACGTCTTCAGGCATCAGTTCATGGCGGACTGCAAGCAGCTATCGAAGGCCGAGGCAGGCGAGATCGACGGCGGGATGATGTCGGAGATGACGGGCAACAACTCCTCCTGGGACAAATACGGCGGCAGGGCCACGGGCTCGGCGGCAGGACCAGGCTTTGTCTCCGTCCGACGTGCGGCATCCACCCTGTCACCGTCGAGGGGCAGATCGAGGGGGATGGGGCTGTCGAGATGACGTGTCACCAGGTGTTGACATGCGGATTTATCATATTAATGATGATGGAATAGGTCACGGTGGAGAGATCAAATGTCTGAGAAGTTGCTTCAGGAACTGCTTGTTGAGATCCGCACCTTGCGGGATGAGAACGCGGGATTGCGGAAGGCGGTGGATGCGGCGGCGGCGGAAGTGGCCGCCCAAGGCAAGACACTCGCCTCGCTCGAAGGCAAGATTGATGCGTTCGAGAGGGATGTGGCTTCATCGAACGAGATGGTGGGGAAGCAGATCGGGGTTTTTTCGAAAACGTTGAGAGCCGAGAATGAACGCATCGACGCCCTCATCCATCACATCAAGAAGATGAATGATGACCTTTGTAGTGTTGTGGCGTTTCTGGTCGACTACACCACGCTCCACGACCACGACCGGGCGATCGATGCGACCCGAAGTTCATTCCAGAAGGTCGAGGCCCGCAAAAAGAATGCTGGCGAGAAGGCAGAGACCCCCAAGAAGAACGGTGCCTAGCCCCTCTCTCCTCGTCCTCCAACGTTAAATGACGATCCCAGCTGTTCGTAACGTTTTCAGATACAGCACATGTGTTGACATACGGATTATTTGACGTCCGATGTCAAGAGTGCCAGAATCCATTTCAAGGCCGCTTGAATGCGGAACGCTGGAAGCAGGAGGCGATGATGAGAGAGTACATGGACGTGGGCTACGGGATGGACGACAGCGACATAGATGCGATCCTCGCGGGGATCGACGACTATGTGCCGACCAACAGGTTCCGCAGGGGCGAAACCTGCGATGTGTTCGTCGGCGAGGCCGGCGGCGACGGGATGGACTTCGACGAAAACGCGGGTTTGTCTTTTGATACGATGGAGTCTGCCTTAAACGGCATCGAGAAGGCCGAGTACCGTCGAGAGGTCGCCGACTGGGACGAGGACGAGGACGATATCGAGTCTGCGGCAGCCCTGCTGGGGAACGGCAGCTACGGCTATTCTCGCTTCATCGACAAGGGCACCCGTGCCGCCGAGGTGGCCAAGTCAGACGCGAAGGGTGCCGAGAGGGGCTGCTACATCGGCCCGTCCCGCAGCCATGAGAGGCGTGGCATTTTTGATATCGCCTTGGCGGCGGGCGACAGGAGAGCGGGGCGTGATGCGGCGAGCCGCCAGGTCGCGGAGCCTATGAGGGGAACTGGGCTCACACTCTGAATTCTCCAGTCAGCAGGTGGACGGGGTCTCCTTCGGGAGGCCCCGTCCTTTTCAGCCCCCGCCGGCGCCGGACGAATGCGAAGCCCGATGATCGGGGCATGGACAGACAGGAGGAAGCCATGAAGGACATTCTCGGAACTCCCGCCCCGACCGTCGCCTACCCTTTCGACTTCATGGGTGCGTGGCTCTCGCCCAAGGGGTATCGGCGCCCAGGCGATGACGAAACTGGAGGGCACCTTCAAGGCCGGCGGTTGCACATTCAGGATCGAGGCGTTGGAGGTCTTCCCGTTTGGGTCTGACTACGTGCAGATGACGTCTGACTCAGCCCTTCAGGCCGAACACGATGCCCTCGCCGAGATCTTCTGCCCGGCAGGCGACTTCCGCACCGTCTCGCTGGCGGGCCGCGACTACGCCGTCTTCGTCCGACCCATGGGCGTCCATGACGACTGAGGGCCATAAGCGATGTGGAGGGGCTTCGGCTTCGCCCTTTTTGGTTACGCACCGTGGAAACTGGCAACTCCTCCTCGAACGAGAATTGTGATGTCCCACCCCAATGCAGGGACCACGGACGGCAACGACCTTCCACATCGGGAAGTCTAGACTAATACTGAAAACCCAATCAGCGTAAAACCGCTTTACCTTGCAATATATATGTGTTTATACGGCAACATCAGATCAACAAGGAGGCTTCAATGGTTTACATCTACGCAACCAACGGAACGGCGAGCATATCGGGCTACGACCTCGATGTCGGCGACCTAGCCCGCGTAAAAAACCTTAAGGATTGGATATCGGCACGCTCGTGAACGCAGCACGCACAAATTTGAGAGGCCTCTAGACTCCCCCACACTTTATCGTAAAATCGCGCCAGGGTCGTTTTCAGGTAGGCAGCTATGCTAGCAATTTTCGAAAGATGTGATCGTCGCGTGAAGGTATCTTCCGCAGAAGGAGACGAGATACTAACAACCCTTTCTCGCGTCCTCTCCGATGGAGAACAGGTATATCTTGATGTCAAGGATCAACAAGAAAACGACTCATTAGTGGTTCTCAACAGCAATGACGTTATTTATGATTTTGGAACCCAGAGCGAAACTCGTGGGAGCGATCTTCTTGGAGAGGTCGTATCGAAATACAATGAAGTTGTATATTTGAAGCGAATACATCGCTTCAGAATGATAAAATTTATCGCTTTCACTGTCGTAATAGGATATTTATCATCAATTTTATTTGGAGACACGATTGGCTTTTCTTCTGAACAACTAATGGAAATCAGCCCAAAACCTTCCGACATGACTGAAGCAAG
Organism: Rhodospirillaceae bacterium BRH_c57; assembly: GCA_000961745.1. Lineage (GTDB taxonomy): Bacteria > Pseudomonadota > Alphaproteobacteria > Rhodospirillales > Rhodospirillaceae > Cauispirillum. Next base: position 19,432 of record LAEA01000152.1, read on the forward strand.
CTATAAAATAATTATTGAAAATTCTTCTTCAGCGGCAATGTCATTTTTAACTTTTGCAATTACATGTGTGATTTATTTTGTTTTTTTCACTTATTACCTCAAGACAGGAAGCGCTAAATCATATTATTTTTTTGCATTTTTTATTATATTAAATACCGCTATACTTATATTCAACGCGGTGCGGTATTACTATGTGTTAACAAATATTCAGATAGCATGGTACTTGCTATTGAATTCTATATATGCGTACTCATTATATATAGGGTGGGCGGGCATTCTACATCGTGTAAATATACCATCATCAGATCTCAAAGTAGAAAAACCCCGTTTAATCGGTTTTCAGGGCGCTTATTGCCTGCTGACTCCAATCGCCATCGGAGCGTTTGGCATCTTCTATTCTGGAGGTTCTGCAATTTTTTGGGGTACTGCAATATTAATTGGCTCAACTGCGAAAATATGGAAAGGCCGCAATGGTGTTCTTTGGACGGGCGCTGCCCTTGCCGCCCAATTTTGTACATGGTTGGTTCTGGCATTCATCTGGCAAGGCACCCTAGAGCGAACAGCAGCATCCTTTAGCCTGGATATATTCGCTTCTCTTGCGGGCAGCGCCCTAGTTTTTTTAGCCTTAACACAATTCCAGGGGGTGGCCTCAAGTGCCGCAAAAGATGATGGAATCCGCTACCGCATCAGGCCATTGTATAGCTTTCCCATTGTACTCTTAGCAATGGTACTGGTCATTTCAGCGGAGGCAGACCGTCTCCGAGATAAACCGCGTGCAGACCTTAAAACACAAGCAGACTCGTCCGCGGCAGAGTTTAAAGAGAATTATTGCTTCGCATATGAAACGACAGCGGAATGCCAAGTTCGTATAAGGCAACAAATAGAGGTCATCAGGGGGGTAATTCGCGATACAAGGTAAGTTACCAGTATAGTATTATTTTAGCTTTGACATGGTGTAGGCTGCCGAGGGTGCGTAGGCTTTGAGGACTGAGGGATTCTGCCGTTCAGCCTCTATAAGTGCGGGGCTGTCGTAGAAGCCTGGGGCGAGATCATCGACGCCGATCGAGGAGAAGAACGCTTCAAGCTCCCGCACTTGTGCCCTGAGCCTCGCCGCTCTTGTCCGTGCCTGACCCATTCTCGCCCCTCCTGCTTATCGCGATTGCTGTCCGTCAACGAGTACCGACGGTGCAGGCCAAGGGCTCCACAGTCACGGCAGTCCCTGCCGCTACGATGAAGAGCATCGACGTGCCCTTGCCGCTGAACTCGCTATAGCTGAGGCTACAGCCAACAACGGCATTGGCACCGACCATGTGTGCCTCATACCGCAACTGGTCAACACACACTTGGCGGGCATGACGCAGTTCGTTCTGGATGGTCTCGTTTCGACCTCCGAAAAAATCGCTGAGTCCCACGAGGAAGTCTTTCAGCACGTTCATGCCCAGCGCGCACTCGCTGCTGACGATGTCGATGGTACTCGTGATCCGGAAACCTTCAAGCGTCGGGGCCGTAGTCACCTGGACGCAGCGAGCCTTGACGCGTTCGAGCATGCGGGCTTGGGCGGGTTCCACACTGATGCCCAGGCGGCCTGGCTCGATCTCCACCTCGGTGATCTCCAACCCACGCTGGATGACCATGGCACTCCGCCCGGTCAGCACCGCCATGACGGCGGACAAGTCGTCGTTGGTCGAGATCGGCTTTCCGTCGATCGAGATGAGGATGTCGTTGACCTGAATGCCTGCGGCATCCGCCTGCATGCCTGGCGTGACCTGATTGACGACCAGCTTTTGCCCGCCCCCTGTCGCAGTCTCTGATGTCATCGCCCCCTCCGTTCTTCAACCTTAACCTTGCATGCAAGCCTTGATTTCTACCCGAGAGGCAGAATGTCGGCAATGCCTCCTGGATGCGTAATCGGCCTTCTGGCCTTGAATTCCGCGTTCTCCATAAATGTTGACAGACCAACACATAAAAGTATTATATTGTGATGTTAGCGATTGGCAGGGGGGCATGATGGCGTTCGACAAGGAGACCGCGACTACGCTTACTTCTTTCCTTCAGGAGCATGGTCTCTGGGTGGCTTGTGGTCACTCGAAACGTCAGTTTACCGCCCCGATCGGCGGCGGCCTTGAAGTGTCCGTCAACGACGCCCGCCCATTGCCGTGGAACGCTAGCCGCTCGATGGTGGTGATCGACCGAGACGGCAAGCGGCTAGCCTCCTGCCAACTGACGTCGGACTGGGAGCCCCGTGAGGAAACCCTGAAGGGGGCCTCGGTTCCCCTTCCCGACCTCTCGGAGCCTATGCTCCGCATCCTTCTGGCGGTGGCCAACGGCTGGGCCGACGCCTTCTGCACCTCCCCCGTCTACCTGCACGGCGTGCAGATGATGTCAGGCGACGCATGCGACCCCCGCATGCTGCTGCCGCTCCTGCTGAACGCCTCCGACCGCATGGCCGGCTCCTCCTCCGAACTGGCGGGCGACGACATCTTCAAGGGTGACCAGGACATCGAGTTCGAGGATCCGTTCGACAAGTTCCGGGGCTGCCTTTTCGGCTGCCGGGTTTCGACGGCCCGTGACGTGGACACGCTGAAGATCCGCCGAGCGGTGACCGGCCTCATGCCCCAGACTGTCATCAAGGACGGCAGGGTGGAGGCGAACCTTGAAAATTCGTCGGCCTTCGTCGCCGAGATGGAGACCCTCGCCGCCATCTGCGAAGCACGGGGGTTCCGCGGTTTCGAAATCGAGGACATGGATCTCCGCGTCGTCCACTCGGCCTGAGATACCAAGGAGGACAGACATGCCCATCCACCACGTGTCCCATTTTTCCCCCGCAGACGCGGAGGCCCTTGCCGGCCATCTGAAGTTGACGGGATTCTGGACATCCGGCGTCTGCGTCGGCGACCCGAACATGTTCGCGGCTCCCGCCGGCGACGGGTTGGTCATGACCGAGCGTGCGGGGCCGATGTCATCCCGGGGCGTGCGTGAAATGTTCGTGATCGACGGACGGGGACGGGCTCTCTGCTATGCTCCGCTTGATGCCAACTGGAAGCCTCTCGCCGAGAACGGCTGCTTCCATGGAATCGACGCCTCCGCATACCTCCCCTCCCGCGACCCCTTAAGCGATGTCCGCGAGGCCGTGGCGGCGGGATGGAAGAAGTTGGGAACGACACCAGTCTACCTGCATGGCGTCAAAGCGGGGCTGGCCGATGCCTGTTCGCCCCGGATGCTCCTGCCCCTCATTGCCGCGGCTGCGGAGGCAAAGGAAGCAGCCACACTCCGCCTCGTTCCGAACAGCGAAGCCCTCTTCGGAAGTGAAGCCGCGAACGCCCGCGTCACCGACCCCGAGACGTTCCGGGCGTCCCTGGAGGCCATCCTCCCCGTGCCGATCGCAGCGAAAATCGATCTTGAACGTCATGGCCCGTTCGAGGAGGCCGTAGCCACCCTCCGGGACAAAATGGCCGATTGCGGCATCCCGTCCTTCTGCTTCTCGGGCATGTTGACCGACATCACCTAAATTTTCGGGTGAAGCATAAAACCGCTTGACTTTTTACAATTAATATGTCATCATGAGGACAGTTAAGAAAGGAGAGGCGGGGATAGCTTCTCTTCGGCAGAAAAGGAGCGAAATTATGCAGATCATATTCGGAATCGTCGGGTTCGCCATAGGGGCCGTCGGGGACATAATGGTGGGTGGGATCGCCCACAAGGCCATCGGTCTCGCCAAGTTGACCTTCGCCGCCTACATGCTGGCGGTGGCAGGATACGTGTTTACCGTTCTTACGGGGGGTGGCCCTGTGGCCGGCACCAGTGGGTTCGTGAGTGCGGCCACTTTCCTCGGCTACTCGGTAGTAGTTTTGTCCGCCCTCGGACTTTCCTCCGCCATCCTCTCCGGAGACAGCGACTGATCTCAGAGCCCTGCTCCCCGCTCAGAACAGAAATGGCGTCGGCTGCGGTCGACGCCATTTCTGTTTGCCTTGTCAGATGTGACAATTTAGTTGACATGACAACACATATTAGTCATCCTATTTTCTCTGGCATGCGAGCACTTTTATCGATGCACAGTAGTCGTGTCCACGAACAGGGAAGGACGGATCCATGGCCGACGACCGCATTGAGGTCCGAGACGACTTCCGCGATGGTGTGGCTCCGCCCTCCTCCGGAGACGAACGTGGCGGCGACGACATCCCCTTCGACTTCGACGATGACCCGCCGGACGACGAGATCGAGGCTCCGAGTGAGCTTGTCCGCCTTGCCGACATCGTGGCGCAGGTCGTGTTCGGGGCCAGATCCACGCTCCGCGTCGCCCGCTACATGGGCGTAGAGGATCGGCGCTACAAGGAGATGGAAAAGCTCGTCGAGCGCATCCAGACGCGTGCCCGATACACGCGCGGCGTCCGCGACGGCTACTCCGCCCTCAAGGACTCCAATCCGATGCCTGCCGCCCGTCTTGCGATGGAGAACGCCGCATACGACGTCTCCCGTCTCCTTGGCAACCTCGCCAATGCCTGTTCCTCCCTGAAGGATGGGAAGTCGCAGATCCCGGACGGGGGTGAACAGTGCAATCCCGTGGAAGCCACGAAGAAGCAAGAGGCCGGACACGACGACCCTGAAAAGCGTGACGAGATGCGGCAGGATGCCCGCTCCAGCTTCGCCAGTGCCGTGCTGGAGGCCCGCAAAGCGAAGGAACCCATCCCCCCGCACTTGTTCCCCCGGGGGGCGGAGGCTGGGCTGGTGTCTGTCGCCGATGCCGATACGGCCATGGCCGAGTACCAGCGTCTCCCCCGCCTGTGGCAGGAAAGCCTCGCCCGAGCGGTGGCCGGCCTGCCCGTCGCCCGCTCGCCGGAGATCGCCAAGGTCTGCGATGTCCTTGAGTCCGAATTCCCCTGGATGCGGGAAGCGAACCGCCACGTCCGCGAGACTCTGGAGATCCGTCGTGTCGGCATGGCCAACGGCTTCTGGATGCCGCCCCTGCTGATCGACGGGGCACCAGGCGTCGGCAAGTCTCGGTGGGCGAAGCGTCTCACCGAGCTTGTGTGCGTGCCGTACAGCGAGGCTTCCTGTGCGGGGCTGAACGACAGCTTCTCCATCTTGGGCAACAACCGCTCGTATCAGAATGCGGAACCCGGCATGATCTACAAAAAAGTCATGGGTTCGGGCGTGGCCAACCCGATCATCGTCCTCGACGAGCTGGACAAGACATCCACCTCCACGAACAACGGACGCCTGGTTGACGCCCTGCTGACCGTCTTGGAGCCCTCGACCGCCTCCCGCGTGACCGACAACTTCCTGCAGGTCCCGATCGACGCCTCCCGCATTTCATGGGTGTTCTGCTCCAATAGCTTGGCGGGCATCCCTGAGCCCCTTCTCTCCCGCCTTACCGTCGTCCGAGCAGAGGAACCCGAGCGAGAGGATGCCGAACGGGCCTTCCCCGCCCTCGTGAAGGGCGTGGCGGAGGACTTCGGGGCCGACCCCTCGGCCCTGCCCGAGATCGGGGAGGAGATGCGCGAAGCTCTGCTCGACGAGTTCGAGGGCCACCGCTCCCTGCGGCTCCTGAAGGCCCGCATCCGCCGTGCCATGGGCGAGGCCATCGCCCCTTCTGAAATCCGTCGTGCGAAAGACCTCGAACGGGTAGCCCTTCACGAGGCCGGCCACGCGATCATGGCAAAGCTGGTCGGACGCACCGTGCTGAAGGCAAGCGTGGTCCCCGACGACCTCGCCCGCGGTGCGGCGGGCTTCGTCCTCTCCACCCTGGCCGACCGTGACCGCATGGAAACGGCGGAGACCATGAAGGGCCGCGTTGCCCTCGCCCTGGGTGGGTACGCCGCCGAACGCCACTTCTTCGGCGCCGCTGGCATCTCCCATGGCTCCTCGTCCGACATCGAGGCCGCCACGGAGACATGCCGCCGCATCGTCCGCCTCGGCCTCTCAACTATCGGCGTCCGCGTCGCGGGGTGCAAGGAGATCGACGTCGAGGCCCAGAAGATTCTCGACGAGGCCATGGTCTTCGCCACCGCCTCCCTCTCCCGCAACGCCCACGTCGTCAAGGCGATGGCCGACGGACTGCGGGAACGCGGTTCCATGGGACGGCACCAGGCTGAGGAATACCTGTCCCTCGCTCGCAATCCGAAGGCCACTGGGCTGCTCGCCCGTCTTCTTGGGTGAGTCCGCCTCCGTCCGAGAAGGTGGAGACCAAAAACGTGCCCTGTTTTCCTCGGAAAAGCGTCTCTCAGGCCATACAAAAGCGTCTCTCGGGTCACCCGGAAACGCTTCTGGCAACAGCCTTCAGGGTGTAAAAGTACCGCCCCTGCCGCCTCTTTCCAGGGACATATCGCAGAGAGTGCGTATGCATTCTAGTATCCGTTACACATCGGCATGGCGGGAGCGCGGCATCTGAGTTCCCCATGGTGCTCCCCTGCGTTCCCCTTGTGCTCCCATGGCATTCCCCTGCGTTCCCCCTGGTGCTCCCATGGCGTTACCCTGGTGTTCCCCTGTGTGGGCGGAACGCTCCCACACCGCTCCCCGATTGCTCCCGCTGTGTGAAGCATAGGCTCCCATCATGTTCCCGCGAGGCTCCCGCAGCGATCTTGGCGCAGCGGGGGAGGCTGCGTGGTCCGACCTGTTCTGTATTCCCTGGTTCCTTGCATGCTCCCTCCACATCCTAAGACTGAGGATACGTTCCGGGAATGATGTGCCGAATGGCACGCACGGGACCACAAAGAGGGGAGGGACGACATGGACGCGAAACAGCACACCACCGCGGCAAGGCCACACGAAGGGGAACGAAGGGAGACGAACATCCCAGGAGCAGTCACTCCGGACGCTCCCCCGCATCGTCAGGGGGCAACCGCCCTTGGCAAGGGATTCGACCCCTTCGCAGGTCTACTCGACGGACTGCGATCCCAAGAGCGGCCCGCTATCGCCCGCCATCGCCCGGCGGCCAAAGATGCCAAAGCGACGGCCCAAGATGCCCAGCCGATGGCACAAAAAAAGGCAGCGGAAGCGAACACCACCAATGTTGACATCAATGTTGACATCAATGTTGACAAGCACGGGTGGGACCCGTTCGGCGGCATCATCGAAGGCTCGGGGCGGTTCTCCATCTCGGACTCCCTGCGGAACAGCATCGACCGTGCTGTCGCCCTGCTGAGGGATCACGACAGAACGCGGACGCATGAGCCAGTATCGGAGCGGACTGAGGCCCACTACCGCCGCTTGATGAAGGGTATGATCACCCGCTTGCGGAACGGCGGCCACTCAGTCGCACCGCCTGAGCTGCACTCCCGCACTGCGTCGACCTACTACAACCGAAGGGCCGCCATCGTGTGGGCCGCCTCCGAGGGCACCCGCGAGGCCCTGAGGACGATAACCGACGTCTCGCTCCGCAGGGGCGGCGCCATCGGACTGCCTGGCGAGTTCGCAAACGAAGTCGGGGCGGCATCCCGCGTCGGCTGGCCGAGCGAGGACAGGGATCTGGCTTCGTGGAAGCGTGCTTGCGAGCGGCTCGGCTTCTGGCTGCCACTGCTGGCCCGCTACCGCCCAGGCGTGAAGGAGAACCTCGACGCCAACGCCGGCCGCCCGAACCTGTGGCGGGATGCCGTCGAAAAGGGGGAGATGGCCGAGGGCGTGTTGGAGGCCGACCACGGCGACAGGGATTCCCGCCGCCGCCAGGCCGACCTCGCCCGCAAGGTGCCAGACTGGAAGCTCCGCCTGTGGCCGCTGGTAGAGGGCTGGGACTCAGCCATGCGGGATGCCCTCGCCGTCAGCTTCGCCGTCGGCCCCCGCCCCGCCGAGCTCGCCAAGGGGGCTTCGGTCTCGGCTTCAAGCGGTATGCGGATCGTCGTCGACGCCGTGAAGAACGACAACGGACATGGGTCGCTGGCTCGCATCTACGACTACGCCCCGACGGCGAAGATGAACCCCTGGGAGCTATTCCTGCGGGACAGGGCCATCGCAGAAGGCGGAAGGCTCTCTGCTGTCGTGCAATCGGAGAAGACGTTCAGCGAGTCCGTGAAAGAGCTGCTGGCCCGCTCTGGCATATGGAAGCCCTTCCTGTGGCGGAACGCCTTGAAGAGGGTCGAATGCCGCGACCTCCTCGCGGTGGCCGTCGGCATGTGCCTCGGCACCGCACGTCGGGACGAGCACCTGGCGAAGGGCATCGCCGCCCGCTCCGACGGGAAGACCATCGAACTCCTCGCGGTGACCACCGGAAAGACCCTGTGCCGCATCGAAGACGGACGGGACGCCGAAGGAAACAGGACATTCGCGGTCAAGCAGATCAGGATGCCGCAGGAGAAGGTGGCGGCGAAGGACGCACTTTGGATATCAAAGTTGTTCGTCGAGATCGCCAAGATCGGTCGGCCCGACAGGCCCGGCTCCCGCGTGAAGGTGGCTCCGGTCTCCCTTCACACCAGGGCGAAGGCCCGCGACCTGTTCGACAGGGCCTCCAAGGATACCGAGGGCAGGCTTGTGGCGGGCTTCGTCATCACCCCGTACATGCTGCGGCACCAGTTCATGGCCGACTGCAAGCTGCTGTCCGGCGGCGATGCCGAGAAGCTGACGGAAATGACGGGGAATAAGAGCTCTTGGCGGAGGTACGGCGGTCGCTGCACCGGGTCGAAGAATTCCTTGCCCTCATTCACGGAAGTGAGAAGGGTCACTCACGACGCGGCGACCCCTGGGAACGCTTTCACAGAGTGAGGGATCACATGATGCGTCCGATGCGGCGGCCGGAGTTGGTGGCCGCTTCCTTCGGCTTCTCCGCAGACACGGATTCCACTGGCCTCTCCTTGGAAATCGGAACCACGTTGGCGGAGGTGTCGTCGGATGCTTCGGCGGATTCAACCGTCGTCGGCATATTCTCCACCACCTCCGGTAATGGGGCATCGATCACGGCATTTACGGCCTGACCTGCTTTCGGCGTTTGTGTCTCGCAGTTCCTGGCGGCCTCGACGGCGGCCTTCACCATGGGATCGCCCTGAAGCTCGCTCCACCGTTTCCGCAGCTTCGAGAGCGACTTCTTCTGTTGCGCCGTCGTGCCAGTTGGGAGGGAAGCCTCGCCGGAGGCGTCGAGGGCCTTCGCGATGGTGATCCACTGGCCGCCAATCTCCTTGTATGCCGCGATGTCGCGGGCGTTCCTGCGAAGGGCGGCGGCCAGCCCCCTGCTCCCCTGGGCTTCATGGGCGAAGGCTGCGAGTGTCTGTGCGAAGGTACTCATGATAGCGACTCCCTTGTGGTTTTCGCGGTCCCCCCGCTTTCATGATTGCAGCGCGCAACCTTGCAAGAAACCACCCCTTTTCGTCCCCCTGTGTTCCCCTGTGTCCCTTTATAAAAGTGTTTGGTTGCGGTCTTTTCTACTAATGGCCGGCACTACAAGATGATGGCTCACAGCATTCAAATAACAATGAGGGAGGCGACATGACCAGGTCGGAGGACTTCACACGGAAGCCGCTCGCGATAGGCGGTGGAAAACACGCGATCCAGGTCGAGTATTCGGAAGGCCACGGCGAGACCATGCTCCCCGAACTGACCAAGGCGGTGGCGACCTCGCGTTCAAGGCCGGTGACATGTCCGCACCGCTACTGACATCGTGAACGACGACAAGGAAGCGTTGTACGCTTCGCTATTTTGACGTTAGCTTTCCAATCGTATTCGTCGATTCAGGATAGGATGCTTGCGCAATGAAGTTGCTAACGACATGCATTATCGCCGGCACACTTTGCTCAGCCCCATTAACTGCGAAAGCCTGCGAATACATCTACGGGGGTGCATCAGTCACTTATATGACCGAATCTGGCTCTTCTGTGGTGTACCGCATGTATCAGTGCGGCTCGAAATACAAGAAAGAATATTTTGATTTGGATGGTGAAAAGCATTTGGAGACGAATCTCGTTCCATCGACAAAGCATCAGATAAATGAAATTTTAGAGGGCATCACAGGAAAAGATCTCGACATAAACGGAGACATAGACGATGCAATCCATAAACTAGCTATTGAGCGAGGCATTTTGTAAGTAACTTCATCTCATAGTGCCGGATTATAAAAGATGAGGATTATTCCAACATGAAAATAGTTACAACAGCAACAATACTGTTGATTCTATCTGGTTTCCCCGCATACGCAGTGGGGTTGTCCGATGAGGCACGGGAACTTCAATCTCTCTACAAGGATCTGAACTCGTTCAAAGACGATCCCGAGTTCCATCTTGTCGGCTTTGACCCATGTTGCCGCTTCAATGCGTGGCATAAAAAAGTGGCTGAACTCACGGCAAAGAGTAGTGCGCCTCTTTTTAGAGAACTGGGTTTCGTACCAGCAGAGCTTCGCCAACTAGCTCTTGAATATATGAAGAGTAAGGGTCGCAATACAAGCTATAGCAAGCTGACGGTTGACACTATTGAAGCGGGTTTCAGGCCGATGCCGGAACCGACAGCGGGGAAAGGTATCGTTCTCGCGACAGACACGTACTGCAAGAGCGTCAAAACCTACGAGAATATGCAGGCCGCGATGGTTACCAATAAGTTTGCGGAGGTCGGACGGCTGCTTTCAAGCCCAGATTGTATTCGCGTCAACGAAAAGACTATTGTTTCCAGTCTAGGAAAAACGTCCAGAGCAAAAGGACTCGACATGGAATACCACCACGTTTTACTGCCAAACGGAGTCAAAGTCTGGATTCAGGCTGGGAACGTTAAGTTTTAGCTTGCAATAGCCCGTCTCAATTTTTTCCGTTTAAATGTGTAAAAGTGCTTGACTTTGTAATATATATCTGTCATCATGTAAACAGTTAAACAATAAGCCCCGAGCGGTTGAGCCTAAGGCTCCCAAGGATGAGGAGAGAGAAGATGTCGAATGTAAAGCGCTACAGGCCAGAGCAGATAGAGAGCGACGACGAGACCTACAACGGCAATCACATCATGTTCAGCCAGCGGTACGACGGCCTGTGGTGGCTCCGCGTAAACGGCGAGCTCCCTCTCTTCGCGGGTTCGAAGAAAGGTGTCCAGAAGTTGGCCGCCCAGATCGTCAACGGCGGATATGCGGTCGGCAATATTTAGTGTTGGCATACGGATTCGACATAGGTGAATGGAGAAGCATCATGGACGCAAATAGGATTCAGGTGATAGGCGAAATGGCAGCCCTTTCGGGCAACGGCATCGGCGAGAAGTGGGCCTCGGATTTGGCGAAGGCGTACAAGGCGCCCGCCACGGCAATCGTCGCCTCCGCCGACAAGATGCCCCCAGCGAACTACGCCTTGTACGGGGGCACCGGCCTCGCCGTGGTCGCGATGATCGTCACCGCCATAACTACATTCTGAAAAGGATGGCGACCGCCATTTTCTTCATTCCCATGTGTAAATATGCTTGACTTTATTGTATATTTGTGTCAGCATGACATCAGATGAAAGCGATCTCAGGGGGGAATCATGACTATCGATATCGGACGCAGGGGTGGGCTTGCGATTGTGGACGGCGCCGCCGTGCTTTGTGCAGAGGTCAGCGGAGGACGTGAGGCCGTGCTGTATCGCGTCGTGGGGCTTGAGTGTGTCGCCGGATCCACCAGGGTGAAGTCCTCACGGGTGGAGAGGACGAAGACCGACCGCTCTAACAGCGGAAACGGAGTCGACAGCTACGAAGGGCTGTCGGACGGCATCTACGTGATGAAGGGCGTGCATGAAACCAGCGGACGTATCGTGACCGAGATGTTCCGCATCGCCGTCGGCGAGATCGAGGATTTCGGCCGCGACGAGTCCGCGATGATCAGTGCGGCAAAGATCGCCTTCCCGCTGGACGCACAGGAAGCCGAAGCGAAGGAGGCCGAGGCCGCCAGGCTGGCCGCCCGCCGTGGGGCCATTGAGGCGGCCATCGCCGACGAGCGGACGAACTATGCCCCTGTCGTCAGGAATGGCCTCGCCGCAGAGCCAGTCTTCCCTTTCATCCCGAAGGACGTCGGAACGCGGGGCGAGGACGAAGACACGCTGGCCCTGGACTTCGGCACGCCTCGTGAATGGAAAGTGATCTCCCCCTATGTGACGGGTTCCACTGCCGACGAGGCCCTCGCCAAAGCGGAAGCCATCAACGAGAAGCGGAAAAGGGAGGCAGAAGAGGCCGCGGCCAAGGCAAAAGAGGACGGCCTTCCCGAGCTCAAGGGCACAGAGCGGCAGGTCGCATACGCGGAAGAGATCAGGGCCAAGTTCGCTCAGTTCAATCCCGGACACGTCAACATCAAGAAGGCGAAGACGGCGAAGTTCTGGATCGAGAACCACAAGGGAATCCTGAACCGCTGATCTTGATTCCGTCAACTGAAGGCGGCCGAGTTTTGTACAGGCGGAAAGTCGGCGGAGGGCTCTGAACGATCTGAAAAACGTATTGGCCAACCGTTGTTTTCGTTCCATGATTCCCGTTCTCTCATCAGCGAGCGGGAATCATGATCCAGCACCACGTCATCGACGCGTTGAAAGGTGGACGCGGCGGCCCGGGGCTTGCCGTCCCGTCGCTTGATCCTGTCTCCACTCAGCATTTTTTGAATTGGATGGATGAGATCGCGGAACGCATCCAGGCGGCTCACGCTTTCGAGTTCCTGAACGTCCCAGTCGAGGACTGCGGTGACGGCACCATGGACCTCCCCGGCTGCGAAGCCGAGGAATTGGCGATGCACAACGAGGGCATGCTCCCGCTGCCATACGAGGCCTCGTGGTTCGAGGTGCCCTCCCTTGAAGGCATGGAAACCCTCTGCCTGCTGGTCGAGGAACTGCCAGACGAGAAGGCGTTCCCCGAATTCACGCACCCCCGCTGGCAGGTGACGCCGTTCCATTTCGTGCGGCTACCTGAACACCCGCAGCCGATCCTACAGGCGACGGGCGAATGCTGGTTCGTCCTGGGAGATCCGAAGCAGGGGCGGCCCGCCATCCTGCCCCTCGACCAGTTCGGAGGGGCGGAGGCGATGTTCGGCCACACCGGGCTGTCGCATGCGGACAGGATCAAGGGCGAGAGCGGGATGCTGCTCTATCTCGTGTTGATGCTGCACTCGAAGACGACGGAGACGGAGAACATCCCCGCCCCCGAGAAGCTGAACCGGGCCCGCGTGAAAAAAGGCAAGGCCCCCCTTCCCGCATTAAGCCGGGTTTCCATCATTCCGAAGGGCATCGCCGCTCAGATGCGGAAGGACGCGGGCGAGAGTGGAGAAGGTGCCCTCCGATCAAGCCCACGCCTGCACTGGCGGCGATCCCATGTTCGGACGACCCAGAGCGGGAAGCGGACTCCCGTCTGCCGGCACCTGGTCGGCTATAAGTCTCAAGACGGACGCGATTTCGTGCCCCACGAGTACACAGTGAAGCTCTAGCAGAACTGCGATATGATCTCGTCCGAACCGAAGGGGGAGCGGACGTGCAAGAGGAACTCCACATTCTCTCGCCAAAATCAGGGGCTGCTTTCGAGCGGCTGTGCTGCGGCGTGTGGGAGGCGTTGTGGTCTTGCCAGGTCGAGATAAATGGCAGGAATGGGCAGCGTCAAAACGGCGTGGACTTCTATGCTCAGAGGCCTGATGGATGGCATGGAGTGCAGTGCAAAGCCAAAGGGCCGCACGCAAAGCTGTCGGAGGCCGAAGTGATCGCAGAGATGCGGAAAGCAAGCGGCTTCGAGCCTCCGCTCAGGCATTTCGAGATCGCCACTTCAAGCCGGCGTGATTCGAGCCTGCAGGAGGCGGTGAGAAAACTGTCCGCTCGCTCAGTCGAAAACGGCGGCTTCGACGTGAGAGTCGTGTTCTGGGAAGGCATCGAAGATTACCTTCGCAGGTTTCCCAGTGTGCACCAAAATTACCTCTCAGGTCTCTTCGGCGGGGATCTGGAACTAACTCCGGCTACACGGGCTCTTATCGAGTTCTGGATGGAAACCGCAAAGCCCGAACGCATCTTCAAGAACGCGCGATTGTTGCCGGACCTTCGCTTCGATGTGCTGCTGGATGTGGATTTCCTGATTGATCTTGAATGTCTGGTGGAAAACCTTCCCTACTACGTTGGCAGGGTATCGCCTAACTTTCTTATTGTGCCGGCGGTGGAGAACTACAAGCTCGTCGTTCTCGACGTGCTGAGCTTGGTTGAGGGGACAACCGCCGAGACTGGATTTGAACGCACCCTTTGTTATCACGTTCCAGACGAAACGTTGCCCCTGGATGACCGGGGGCATCACATAGAATACCGAAAGAACGTGTTGCGAGCCGTTCTCTGGCATCTCATCCCCGCGGCGAACGCCGTCATAGACGAGATCAACAAGTTCTCGTTAAGTGAAGTAGTGCATCCTGTATTTGATGTCAGCGAATTCGATGCGAGCGGCCATCCTCTTTCAGCACCACAACGGGCTTGCTATCCTGATGGATTCTGGGGCTACCCGGGCATCGGTTATGTCGAAGAATTCATCAGATCGCAGGTGCCTAATTCCAAGATTCACCTTGTTTAGACGAAACACTGACCTCACCTGGAAATAGGGGAAGCCAGTGCTTCGAAGAGCCGCATATTAATGCGGCATGGCGAACCGCTCACGCAGGTCGATCACCTTTTCCACGGCACGCCGCAGGGCTCGCACAGACCGCGTCGAGCGATAGTGGGCTTCGAGGGCCTTCAGTTCGATTCCATCGAGTGGCTGAATCCAGCGGCGGTCGACGGCCCATTCGCGAGCGAGGTCACTGACGATGCTCTCGGCGATCTGGGGGACGTGCTTGACCTCAGGCGGCTCGACGGTCGCCGTGCGGCAGCGGGACAGCAGGGCGGGGTTGATGCCGTTGAGCGTGTTCGCCGTCATGATGAACGAGCATTCGGAGAGATCCATCTCGGACTCGGCGTAGTCGTCTCGGAAGGCCGACATGGGCTCGGTTACCGAAACAAGGGTGTCGATGACCGATCCATTGCGACCACCTTCCAGATTGCACTTGTCCACCTCGTCGAACAGGAACAGGGCTCCCCCGACCTTGGCCGTGGCCAGCGTGCGGGCGAAGATCGACGGCCCGCCCGTCGCGTAGCCCCGGGAGGTTCCGTGAACAGAGCGATTGTCGGCCATGCCGGCACACCCAATGGCCACGAAGGTAGACCCGCAGAGTTCGGCGACGCGGCGGGCGAGACGCGTCTTCCCCGTCCCCGGAGGGCCGAGGAGGATCAGCGGCTTCAGAGACAGGTGCAGGCGGCCCCAGCGGCGGGCGGAGCGGATCTCCTTTGCGATGAGAGCCACGGCATCGCGAGCGTACGGGAACTCCGACATCAACTCGGACTCAAGCCAGTCGGGATCGGGAGACTGCGGCAACGGGAGCGGGGTGTTGAGGATGGCGAGCTTTGCGATGTCGCCCTGCCCCCGCCCGCGGCCCTCCTCAGGGACCGTGATGTCCTCTTGGCAGACGACGTGGAAGCCGACGGCGGTGCCGGCGGTGAGGGGTTCGACGTCATCCCACGGGTCGTCGGGCCAGTCTTGTGCGATATGGGCCGCCTGCGCAGCGACCACCTCGGCGGCCTTGGTGCCGGGGACAGGCATGCCGGCCGCGTAGCTGACGTAGGCACCGACCGTGGCCGGGGTCGCCACGCCTTCCAAGTTCTCGCGGCGGCGGACGAGCGTACCCGTGTCGCGGCTCTCGTCGCCGAGGGCTCCCCACCACAACGCTGCCGAAGCGGCCTCGGCGAGCCAGCTCGGGCAGATGTGCCGGCCATCTTCACACCAAGTGACGGCGTCGGCGATGCGGCCCGAGATGTGTGCGGAGACGAATGAGGCTGCCGAACGGTCCCCGAACATCGCGCCGACGTACATCCAGCGGGCCGCCACGTCGAGGTAGCGGGCGACCTTCTCGCCGGCGAGGTACACACCCGCATAGCGGACGCAGTTCGCCCCCCTTGACGACGTGGCATCGTCGCCGACGCAACCCGCCTCCTCTTCCGTCACGACCTCGTCGTCAACGAGGCGGTCGGTGAGGTCGTCGAGCACCGGGCGGATGGCATCGGGGCGGATGCCGGACACCAGCAAATTGAGCGTCTCGCCCATTTTTGAATGATCTTCGTTGAACTGTGCGAGCTTAGTACGCATGCCACAACCCTCCTCAGTGTTTTCCTATGGGCATGGCTCCAAGCTCCTCCTACGTCAGCGATATTCTGGAGTATGAATTAACACGGAGTCCGTTGTCAACGCTGATTGCCGGCAGTTCTCATAAGATGACAAACGCTGGTTACATGTGTTGACATGCGGGGACATTAAGTTACTGTTATCGTATGTGGAGTACCACTCATGGAGGGCGTAATGATCGGGAGGAGCCTCGCATTCGCGGCATCAATACTCGCGTTGAATAGTGTGGAAGTTCACGCTGCGAACGTCTTGAAATTCAGCGTCGCGGGACTTCCGGCGTCGGACGTCCTCAACCCGTCCGTCTCTCTTGCGGGTTTTCTTTCTGAAGCCACGGTCGGTGAGCTTTACACCTTTGATTTCAACAGCGTTGCCACTCTGTCAGGCGGACTTACGACAAGCGATTTGACTTGGGGTTTCTCTGACTCCGACGCCGCACACAGCTTCCCCGCAGGCATTAATCTTTCCGCTTCGACGGGAGTCTTCAGTGGAACCCCTACGACATCGGGCTCCAACACATTCGAGATCGTGGCGGCACACACGGACGGCGAAGGGCGCCAAATCTACACTCTGGTGATCAATGAAACGGTACTAAACGTCGTTCAAATCTCGGCTGGTGGCAATCACACTTGTGCGGTCACAGCCACTGGCGGCGTCAAGTGCTGGGGACTGAACAGTTCAGGTCAACTGGGAGATGGCACCTACGTCGAGAAGCACACGCCAGTCGATGTCGCAGGACTGACGTCAGGCGTGGTGGCAGTGGAATCTGGAGGCAATCACACTTGTGCGGTCACAGATGCCGACGGCGTCAAGTGCTGGGGGGCGAACGGTTCAGGGCAGCTCGGGCGAGGCACAACATTCGCAGGTAGTCCGGTCGGGGCAGATGTTGCCGGCCTGACTTCGGGTGTCGCGTCAATCACCGCAAGCGCTGCCCACACATGTGCGATCACCACGGCGGGTGGAGCGAAATGTTGGGGGCGTAACTACTACGGGCATTTGGGCGACGGCACATCGACAGACAGAAGCGTTCCCGTCGATGTAAGCGGTCTGACGTCTGGTGTGACCTCAATTTCAGCTGGGGGAGCTTCTGGAATCGGATCGAAGCAGACATGTGCCGTGCATGATGGCGCGGCGAAATGCTGGGGTGACAACGACGCGGGACAGCACGGCAATGGGGGGAAGAGCAGAAGCTACACTCCGAAGCAGGTGACCGGGCTGACATCAGGGGTTTACACGGTCTCCGCAGGTTTCAGCAACACATGTGCCTTGATGCTGGACACCTCGGTGAAGTGCTGGGGGGCGAATTATAACGGATCGATCGGAGACGGCACGACGACGGAGAGGCTGACGCCTGTTGCCGTCTCCGGGCTTTCTTCGGGAGTTACCGCCCTCAGCGTCGGCTATGGCTTCGCCTGCGTCGTTCATGACAGCGCGGCAAAATGCTGGGGTTACAACGTCGGGCGGCTGGGAAATGGCATCACAGCTAAATCGACGGTGCCGGTTTCGGTCTCCGGGCTTGAATCAGGCGTGTCCGCGATATCTGCGGGAGAAAGTCACGCTTGCGCGGCAAAGACAGACGGGTCGGCATTCTGCTGGGGCTACAACACGAACGGTCGCGTGGGCGACGGCACCACGACAAACACACTCGTTCCCGTCGAACTGGTGCCATGAAGAAGGGTGTCGTCGGCAGAATTTTATTGCTGCGGCGACGACGAGGTTGAGGTCGAGCGCCAGAAAAGCGCAACCCTCCTTGAAAAGGGCCCGCCAGTCCGAGGATGAGGTGGCTTTTTTCTCTTCGAAGAGGGTTGAGGATTCCAAAACCATCGACCGTCTCCGTGCCGATGAGCGGAAGGCTGCCGAAGCCGCCCGCGAGGCCCAGTCCCACGTCGAGGCCCTGAAGGGGGAGATTGCCCGTTCTGAGGAGGCGAGGAAGCGAGCCAAAGCGGAGTCCGACCGTACCCGCCAGGAAAGCGCAAACGCCCTGAAGGCCGCCGAAGCCAAGGCTGAATCGAAGATCGGTGCAGCGGAGGCGAGGTTCAGCGACTCAATGGTGTCGGCGGGCGATCGTAGTCCTCAGTCCACCGTCGCCATGGCCATCGCTTCATCCAGCGGCATCGGCTCCGCATGATCGACCAAGCCGAACGCCAGGTTACTCGGGCGGAAGCAGCCCCGCACTGAATCGAGCATCAGGAGGTCACAGACCCCTTCCCCATCTCCCATCGCCACCTGGAGGATGATGTCCCCCTTTGCCTTCCATGCCCGCATGGGTGTCGCCATCCCGTCCATGATCCCTCCTTCGCCTACATCAGACTTCTCATTCCTCTCTTGTACATATTTTAATATAAAAGTCAATCGGTTTTACGGATTAGACAAGCTTTTAAAGATGTCTGTTTAGGCAGCCGCATCCCACGGCGTAAAAGTGCTTGACTTTGTCACGAATATCTATTACATAGATACAAAGCGTTTCAAGGGGGGGAGGCTTAGATGGCGAAGCCAAGCAGGGCGTACAGGGCACCGAACGGCAGGATGATTCTCAGGGGAGCCGGGGGCCGCTTCCGTCAGTCCACATTGCGGGACATCGGCGTGCCTGACGCGGCCATAGCCCCTGCTTCTGGCTGCATCTGCTCCGCCTGCGGACGGACTTGGCACCCGATCCTGAAAAAGGACCTTTGTGACGACTGCGAAGTCGTTCCCCGCGAGCGGCCCGTGCCGAAGTGGGCGGTGAGGCAGAGCAAGGTTCCCGGTGGCCAGCACGCCGCCGTGGTGGTCGCGGGCTTTGCCATCTTCCTGTGCGGCCCCGCGTCTGATGGGGAATCGCTCCGCCAGGCGGAGGCCCTGATGCAGGCCCTGTCGTCTATGCCCGGCGTTCCCGCCGAGGGCGTGAAGGTGGACACGGTTCTGCGGGGCGGAGAGTTCTGGAGCCTCGTTGACGAGATCAGCGGGAAAGCGATGGTCGCCCTGGCGGCCCCGAGAGGGGAGAGGGAATTCATCGAGAGGCACATGGACGTGATCGCCGGGGCAGTGACCCCTTATGTGTAAATTTGCCCAGAGAAAGATTTTCTCTTTTTAGTGTTGACATAGGGACTTTTGACAATGAGTGTAACAACTGTTACAACCAAGATAAAGGAGAACGACATGTCCAAGAACGCGACGAATGTGATGATGATAGGCAACTCAGAGGGTCGGTGCCTGGTGCTTGGCGAGGCCGTCGGACACCATGGGGCGGGCGATCCTCCGCTCGTTGTCACCCCTGCCGCCGGAGGGCTGTCGCTCTACGTCGCCGGGACCCGCAAGGGCAAAACGCTCTCGATCATCACCACCCTCCTTGCTCCGAACGGGGTTGGCTGGACGGCTCCGGTATGGGTGTTCGACCCGAAGGGTGACATCCTGCATGTGACCGCTCGGAGGAGGGGCAACAGGGCTGTGGTTCTGAGTGACCCATTCAATTCCCGGTCTTACCTCGCAGAATATGGGCACCCGCTACCTCCGTCTGTCGGAAAGGAGAACATAGACCCTGTTCGTGTCCTCGCCCGCGAGGGACTGTTCCTCGAATTGTCCATGTGTTTTGCGGGCGAGGGGGAAAGTTTGGTACCGGAGGGACTTGCCTACTTCCTGGAGAGCATGGATGCCCGCCACCGCGAGCAGTTTGGTTCTTCGATGTCAGGCGGGTGGCTTCTCTCGCAGATCGCGGAAGGGTGTCCTGAACTCGACATCCTCGCCCAAAATGGCCCTGACAGAGACTTAATCGCTTCTCGTCTATCTCTTTCACTTGGCTGTTTTGGGCACGTCGAGGACGACTTTTGCGACCCGCAGAAGGAGGAGTCCGTTGTTCTGTGGCTGAAGAACGGAAATATCGACTTTTTCTGGGGACTGTCTCCACGACAGATGCAGGAAGACAGTGAAACGCTGCGAGTCTACGCCGCCGCCATGACCCAGATCCCGCACGTCATGACCACCGGACGCACGCTGGCGGTTCTCGACGAGGCAGCCCGCCTTCCCAAGCCGTCAAAGTGGCTTGTGGACATCATCGGCAAAAGCCGCGACGTGAGCACTGTGGCAGCTTACCAAGACATGAATCAGATGATCTATGTTTTCGGAGACCACACCAAGACCACCGTCGCTATGGCCAGGGTGTTGCTGGTGGGACTGAACTGCGCAGATACCCACGCAATGGATATCATTTCGTCCGTTAATGAAAGCATCTCTCCTGCGTGGTTTGGTGAAACTAGGGTGTTCTTTCGCGAGCCTGGAAGGGATGCTATCCAGGTCGGTGTCCAGCCTCCATGCTGGAACCTCAGAGAGGATTGTGCCGATATCGGTACCCCGAATCCCTACCACTCGGCCAAGAGTTCATTCCTTCCAAGCCAGAGCGGCATAGTGAAGGGCTCGGGAGTCCGGTGGACCGATAAGATCGCCAAACAGATCAACAGGCTCATCGGCCAAGGACAAAGCGTCTCCGATGCCTGTCGCCGTGTTGGAGTCAGCAGGCAGACCTACTATCGCCGTTCTGGCAATAGCGGGCCATAAACTGTCCACATGAGGATGGTTGCCATGAGGATGGCCGCCGCTTAGCCTTTGAGAAGAGACTTCATCATCATACGGGAGGTGCACATGGGAATCTTCGCACGCATCAAGGACTTCATCGAAAGGTTCGGCGAACCCGACCTGAGCTACGCCATCGACGATGGCGAAGACTCCTTTCCCCCACCGCTGGTTCCCCAGGGCTTCGTACGACTGAACACCGCTTTCGGCAGCTTCGAAGCGGAGGACGCCCCGTCCTCAGGGGGGCTTGTCATCGATCCTTACGGGGCCGTCGATGCCCTGGACGAGGGCTTGCTGATGCGGTTCAATCCGCTCGACCTCGTGCCAAGCGACGACGTGAAGGCGGCGGGCGACATGGCCTATCGCATTGCGGAGTGCGTCATACCGAAACAGGAAACCTCGTTCATTACCGAGGGTCTGGGTCACGACAGGGTGATGTTGGCCGCCCTGATTCAGTGGATGGCGATGACATGGGGGAAGGACGAGGGCTTCAGGAACCTCTCCGACCTCGGGCGGATCGTCCGCCACCAGTCTCTCGTGGATTCACTCGTCACCGGCGGCCCCCTGCCCCCGCCGCGCGGCAAGGACGGCGACAGCCTCATCGACGACCTCAAAGATAGGGACACAAACTGGCACGCCGGCAAGTGGACGGATGAGCCGACTTGGGTCTCTCAGGCCACCGACCTTCTGGCCGACGCGGGCGCTAGGACCCTCGCCTACGCCAGACTGGCGACCGCACTGGACTTCCTCAAGGACCGCTCGGCAGGAGATGTGATGGCTGACACCGACGTGGACATCGACGCGGTGAGGAATTCAGACGTCTTTATCTACATGCCCCGCGAAGTCGAACGGGAAGACGAAAGGTACAGACTGGCCCGCTTCTGGCTGGCCCTCGTCGGCATGATCCGCGACTGATGTTGGATGACATTGAAACATTTAAGCCCCCGTCGTCACAGCGGGGGCTTTCTCTATAACTAAAGACACACAAAAGAAGTGTTGGCATATGGATTGACAACCAGATAAATGGCTCGTAGCTTCAAGAGAGTTACACATCCACAGGGAGAGTTACACATGACACAGGACATCAAAGAAGCGAACATCGACCAAGCGACTGACAACACCTCCAAGGGTAAGCGTCTGACGCACGAGACCGACGCCCTCGTCTACGACCTCAGGAGCAAGGGCACCGACATCGCCAAGGTCTGCCGCACCTGCGGGATATCCAGGCCGACCTACTACCGACGCTACGATGCCGAAGGTAGGAGGCTGCCGGGCACCGAAAGCGGTGTCGCCGCCCTGATGATGGGGGCGGGGCCGATCTCCGAGGACGAGGGGTGGCTGAACCTGTCCAATGACGACCTCGCGGCCTTGGTGGCATCGGAGACCGCCATCATCGACCCCTTCGGGATCTTGGACGGCAGAGGAGGAGCGACGCTCAACCCGCTCGACCTCGTCCCTGTGCCAGATGGCACTCCGGAGACGGACACGGTGTTCAGGAACACTGTGATCTTTTTGGGTGGTGCCATGTTCAGCGAGATGTACAGCAGAGAGGTATCGCGTGGACCGGCGTCCAAGTTCTTCTGCGGATCCGCCCTCCGGTTGATACAGGCCCTCATCGGGGTCGTCTGTGCTTCCTACCCCGTCGGAGACGACAGGCGGTCGCTTTTGACAGTGCGTGACTTCCTGAGGAACCTTGAGAAGCTGGAGAGCAGCCTGCGGGAGTGGGCGTCAGACCCCTCCTGGACCACGATCGGGGGCGGCATCGTCGCCGAGCACTGTTCGAAACTGGTTCAGGTGATCAGTGAAAAACAGGGGTTCGCTTCGGTCGCCGCCACCGCAGTCGTCGGCACCGCATGGTTATCGCTGAAAGATATGATGAAGTCGGTCGAGGTCTCCTCGGTCGATCCCGAGCGTGTCAGCATCGACCTGCCGCTGGCGGTCGTGCTCCCGTCCAGCTTCGCGAAGCTGGAACCCGGACAGGGCTACATGCTTCTGTGGAGGGCGGTCAGGCACATAGCCGTCGTCCGCCGCCTGTGCTCGTGTTAGAGCCGGGACAGAGAATGGTGAGCGAGGACAGCGATGGCTGCAAATAAGTGTTGGCATGAAGTCGGCCATGAGGGGGATGCGATGATTGACAAGAGGAGGATTGTCGCGGAGTGGGTTGCCGGCATCCTCCCTCGCCGTTTGCCTTTCCTGGGCGGCGACTGGAAGCCGTACAGAGGCTTTCCTCCTTGGATGGGTATGGAGAGAGGCAATCGTGGAGATCAAGCGTCAGGAGGGCTAGAAAGCGTTCCTGCGGGCATCATCAGGGACGCTGCCCCCAACTCGTCCCAACCCAGGCCGAGGGACGGGAATCCCCATTCATATTCGGCGGGGGAGATCTTCCATCCAGGATGGTAGCCTCGCCGCTCCGCGTTTTGTGCAAGAAAAGCCCTATCCCGCTCGGCAACTGGCTTCGGATCATCTCTCCTGATTGACCCTTGCTGACTCCTGAACACGTGGGTTATGTTCCCCATATGTTCCATGATGAGCGACATGATGCCGCCAGGACGGCGACGCTGCCTGCAGAGGCTTACGTGCCGGCTTCGGTCGGCAGCGAACCGCTGACTCTGGTTCTCTACAGCAGCCAGGTTCCGGCGGGTTTCCCGTCGCCGGCGGACGATCACCTTGAGGGGCGTCTCGACGTCTACGAGTTGCTTGTGCGGCGTCCTGCGGCAACGTTCTTTTGCAAGGCGGTCGGTGAAAGCATGGTGGATGCGGGCATCAAAGACGGAGACCTGCTTGTCGTCGATCGTTCCATCCAGCCTCAGGCAGGCGACGTGGTGGTCGCTACGATGGACGGCGGTCTCACCGTCAAACTGCTGCGGCAGAACGGCCTGCGGTGGGAGCTCGCCCCCGCCAACCCTGGCTTCCCTTCAATGCCGATCGACCCCGAGGAGGGCATTCAGGTGTGGGGTGTCGTGACCTATGCGATCACCCCCCTTTGTCCTCGGTGACGGGCTATGGCCACATTCGCCATCGTCGACTGCAACAACTTCTATGTGTCCTGCGAGAGGCTGTTCCGTCCAGATCTTGAGGGCAGGCCGGTGGTCGTGCTGTCAAATAACGATGGTTGCGCCGTCGCCAGGAGCAACGAGGCCAAGGCACTTGGAATCGCCATGGGCGAGCCTGCCTTCAAGATCCGTCACTTGGTCGACAGTCATGGGCTGGTCATGCTGTCGAGCAACTACGCCCTCTATGGCGACCTCAGCAGCCGGGTAATGGAGATCCTTGCCGACCACGCTCCCGCCTCCGAGGTTTACAGCATCGACGAGTGTTTCCTCGATCTCGACAGGTTGGCGGTGCCAGATCTCACCGCTTGGTGCCGCATCCTCCGGGACAAAGTCCGCCAGTGGACAGGAATCCCGGTGGCCATCGGCATCGGGCCGACCAAGACGCTGGCGAAGGTGGCCAACAGGCTTGCAAAGAAGTCGCCTAAGGCCGATGGGGTGCTGGATCTGGCGAATCATCCAGAGTGGGTCGAGGCTGCCTTGCGGCGTACCGAGATCGGCGATGTCTGGGGGATAGGCCGCCAGTGGGCAGGAAGCTGTCACCTCAAGGGGCTGCACACCGCTCTCGATCTCGCCCGAGCCGACGACGGTTGGGTGAAGAAGACCATGGGCAAAGTGGGTCTTCGTACCGTCCTTGAGTTGAGGGGGAGAGCGGTCCATACCCTTGAAACCGAGCCGCCAGCCCGGCAGAGCTGTTGCTGTTCGAGAAGCTTCGGGGAGGCGACCAGTGATCGGGGGCAGGTTCGCGATGCCTTGGTGAACTTCGCCGCGCGGGCTGCCCAGAAGGTCAGGAGAGACGGTCTCGCCGCCGGCACCGTGCAGGTATTCATCATGACCGACCGTTTTCGGCGGGACGAGCCGCAGCACACAGCCTCCACCTCGGTTCGTTTGTCGCCTGCCAGTTCAGACAGCGGGGTGATCGTCTCCGCCGCCTGCAAGGCTCTGGATACCGTGTGGAAGGATGGCTTCGCCTTCAGGAAGGCGGGGGTGACGCTTGTGGACTTGGTGGATCCAGCCACGCAACCCAGGGACCTCTTCACTTCAAAGCCGCCCCCTCAGTCAGCACAACTGATGGCCGCCCTGGACGGCATCGACCGGCGGTGGGGCCGAGGCACAATAGGTTTCGGTTTGGCGTCGAAGCAAGCCCCTTGGCGGATGCAGCAAGGGAGCAAGTCGCCCGGGTACACCACCCGATGGAATGACATTGTGGTGGTCACGTCGTGACACATAGGGGACGAGCGTTCCCTCCGTGCACCTTCCACAGATTGGCACTGGTCGGGGTGATGGCGGGCTATGGAAGCCCCTCATTCAGGTTTCCCCTTTCCTCCGCGAACTCGCCCTCTCCGCCCCTCAGGATCCCACACCACCGTAAAGGAACAAAGATCCCCTTCCGCTGGCCAAGTTTCCATTCCGTCGGACACATCCACTCCCCAAGGATCTGGCTCCCGCCAGAGGCCAGCAGAGAACCCTCCGACCACCACACTCCCCGGCACTGCCTCCAGACTCCCACCCCATGACCAAACTCAGCCCGCCGAAGAACCCAGATCCCATATGCTGACCAGGCTCCTTTTGCCGCTCTCCAGATCCCATAACGGCCCTCCTCGACCGCCCTCCGACCCACGCTCCAAATACCGCCTCCGGCTCCTGTCCGAAGGCTCCTGAAATCCCGCTTTAGAAATCATTTAAAAGGTGGCGTCCGGACTAAGCATTTTCACGTTTAAAATCAATAACTTATGCTGTCAACATTATTGAGATGTGGGCGTAGAGCGACGACCATGTGGGCGTAGAGCGATACATTAGTGACAGCGAATGTATCCTTTTTGTGGGCGTAGAGCGTTAGCCCTAACTCCCACATATGTGTAACACCTCTTGACTTTTGCACGTTAATGTATTTAATCTGTTGTCATGCGGGCACATTATTGGCAGGAGCATCATGCGCTACAAAGAAGGGACTAGGAACCGGGAGGTTCATGAAGTGGCACCGCACGACGTGTCGATTTCGGAATGCACGATATTCCACGTTCAGCCCCGCTCGTCTGCATCTCGCGGCATCGGGGCGGATTCCGGGGCAAGGCGGGTGTCGATGCTCGAAACGGACTGGAAGCCCCTCGCAAAGGACAAGGCGAAGGGTGAGATCGACCCCGTGGTGGAGGTTCAGTTTCTGTTCCCCCAATGGATGGGGGAGTTCCACGAAAGCGTTCTCCTTTCCATCCTCGCCATTGCGGCGAGGAAGAGTCCTAATGCCAGAGAATTTGTGTCGGATTTCGACACCGACGAAGAAATGGACAAGCTGATCACACTCCTCGACAGCAAGGTGAAGGGCGACCGAAAGCGACTGGACAGAATCGCACTGACCACCCAGGCTTCGCCCTTGCTGAAGTCGGCAGGGAAGTCCACCAGTGCCAAGAACTACGAGCGCCTCCACGGAGTGCTAAAGGATCTGTCCCGCGTCAACTGTGGCTACCGCTGGAAAGCGTCGGCGGAGTCAGAGGCCTGGAGCACGGCCAGCGAAAGTCTCTTCAACTACACCTTCGATGCCGACACAGGCGAAATAAGACTGAGCCTCAGTGGCAGGATAAGCCGAATCTTTGTGCCGACCCAAGACGGCAGCCTCCTTCGCTACGTTTCGATCTCCATGTCCGAGAGGTCGAAGCTCAACGGGGACGTGGCAATCCTCCTGCACTCGCACCTCTGCCGCCTCGTCTGGGAAGGGGACGGCTGCGGCAGGCCGTCGAAGAAGTTCCGGCCCGATACCATGATGAACTACGTCTACCGGGAGCCCCCCAAGGATTCACAGGAGGCCCGCGACCGCCGCAAGGAAATCAGGAGGGCGCTCGACGCCATAGATGCCCTTCCCGGGTGGCGGGTCACCCGGTGGAACGAAGACGCTGAGAAGAAGGGGCCGAAGGACATGATCTATTTCATCGGACGTCTGAAGACGGGCGTAGGCGATAACGCTGGCACCCTGCTCAA
Organism: Rhodospirillaceae bacterium BRH_c57; assembly: GCA_000961745.1. Lineage (GTDB taxonomy): Bacteria > Pseudomonadota > Alphaproteobacteria > Rhodospirillales > Rhodospirillaceae > Cauispirillum. The sequence continues at coordinate 46,071 of LAEA01000152.1, forward strand.
GTTCGGGCAGAAAAAGAAGGGCTGACCCATCTCAACTGGAGGCATCCCTGCTTTGAGGCTCCGCTGGTACGGGGCCTCTGCGGTTTTCCGGTTCTACCCCGTGTCTCTGCGGCACGACCATCTGTAAGCTGGGTTGACTTTTTAACACTAATGTGCCATTGTGACTTCATGTAGAGGGTGTCGGACCCTAGGGAGGATAGTGGAATGGGCAAGGGGAGCAGCGTTATCGTATCCCGAGGGATCGAGCTCGGCGACGTCGAGATCGCGGCGGTCGTGTCCCGACTGCTGGACGAGGGGGTGACGATCAAGGACGCGGCCGAGATGATCGGCGTGAGCCGCCCGACGATCTACAATCGGTACAAGAAGGTCGCCGACGAGCGGAAGGCCGAGATCGCTTCCGTCCTCGCGTCGTCCGACTTTGAGACCATCCGTGAGGCCGTTCTGGACATCCCGAAGGTAAAAGCCCGTGCTAAGGAGCAGCAGGAGGCCGATCACCGCGAGATGCTCCGCTTGGCCAAGGATGGCATGCCCCGTGCGGCGATCGCTGCCAAGTACGGCATCACCAAGACCCGCCTGCTCCAGATCTTCAATGAGATGGGCTACCACGGTCGCATCACGGGCATCTCCCGCGAGGGTGCGGTCGAGGAGGCCCTCGCCCTGAACGCCAAGGGCATGACCCCCGCCGGCATCGCCGTGAAGTTCGGCATCCGCCTCGACCGCCTGTTCGACGTCATGGACGAGAAGGGTCAGCGGTTTCCCCTCCCCGACCACGCGGTCGCGATGGCCGACGCAGGGTTCTCACCGAAGGAGATCGCCCGAGCCGTCGGGTGGGAAGAGCGTCGGCTGAAGAAGGCCCTCGACGACGAAGCCGGAATCCATCTCACCTCTTACGAGGGGCACCCGCACGAGATCGAGATGCTGACCATGATCCTGCAGGGCGTGCCGAAGCAACAAATTCTCGACCGCCTTGGGGTCGGCTTCCGTGCCCTCAACGCCGCAGAGCAGCGGGCGGGCTTCCCTCCGCTGGAAGAGCATGTCCATGCGATCCGCAAAGGGGTCGCCGAAGGTCGCGGCATCGACGAGATGGCCCTCGCCCTCGGTGTCCACCGCAACCAGGTGGCAACAGTGATGGGCTGCATTTCCAACATGGAAGAGGGCGACGAACTCGCTCCGAGGGGGATGGCATGAGATTGCCCCAGGAGGACGCACCCAAGTACGAGAGAGGGCTTCGGCCCTTTTTTTAGCTCCATAAACGTAAAAACGCTTGACTTATTTGCAAAATGGTGTCACTGTATAAACATGAAAAGGCCATTGTTGGGAGGGGACGATGAAAGATACCGCATTTAACTGTTGGCATGTATACTTAAGCGCGCTAGAAATTATATAAGGTGCTCGCTGTGCGGGTGGGGCTAACTTCTGGGAGGGAAGATGATGGCGAAACGAGCTAGCACGAGCTACTCGACGGAGGAATGGGAGGGCTTTTTCTGGAGGCTGAGGGTCAGGCAAAGGCTGACTGTCTCGGTGATAGCGAAGAGAACGCAGGTGGCCCCGCAGACGGCCTCGGGCCGCTTCAAGAACATCGAGGCCAGACTAATCGAGGCCCAATCCAATAACGCGAACGCGATAACCGACGAGGCCAAGACATACGGCGTCTCCGCAGAGGCTGCCGAGGAACACTTTTCCAAAGTTGCAGGGTACGTCCATCACGCTGCCCCCATAATGAAGGAGGCCGCGTGATGGACGGCGAGATGATATTCGACTCAGTGGCTGGCGGCCTGCCTGGTTACGTCGTCAAGAAGGGTGGCGGAACGCGGGAGATCCAGATCTCCGCCCTCCTCGGCCCGAGGCTTGTCCTGCTTCGCAGCGGGCAGGTTGAACTGCTTCTGTCGGAGGATGGCACCGCTTACGGTTCGATCACCGCCACGCCGAATGGCGGAGGGTGGGAAATCGCCGCTAACCCTGACGGGCTCGACATCCCTGAATCATGCATTTCATCGGTCGATGGCTTCATCGCCTACTCTCGGCGACTTCTCAGCGGATACTGCTCCTGAGCTATGTTTGACGTACCCTTCAAGTGCCTTGAGCACGGGGATGAGGTGCCGCGTCTCCGCCTCCTTGATCTCCTCGCCGGCAACGGCCCGCAGGCAGTTCGCCAGCCACCGTGCAGGAGATGACTTGCCCAGAAGCGGGCCTTCCCGCCGCTCCGGTGTCGCCGTCTCCAGAACCGTTCTCGCGCACCCGTAGAGAAGCCAGACGTCCGGAGGTGGCACGGGTGAGGTGTGCAGCCCCGCCTTCGGTACCAGCTTACCCTGCGACACCAGGGTCACGAGGCTCTCCATCCCCGCCACGGGGTCGCCACCCAACAAGGATAGGGACACCGCGTTCCGTGCTGCCTCCCCTCCCCGTTCGAGAAGGGAGGTTGCCGTTTCTCGCTCAGCGGCGGCGGCAATCTCCCGAAGACCTTCCATGGAGGCTGCTTCCGCCACCGCGTCGACGGATGCCCAAAAGCTTTTGCCCGGCGATCGGCACCGCTCGGTCCAGTCCGGCAGGTTCCAGCGGGCGGCTTTGTCCTTTCCCTCTCCCATGGCCCGTCTCGCTGACTCGCAAGCTTTGGCAACGGCTTCCTCGCCCGCGGCCAGCAGGACGGCTTCCGCGGCGGATTCGACAAGCGTCCTTTTGAGCCGCTGTCCCGCCGCACGGGACAATCGTTTGCGTGCCTTCCCAGCTTCGTCCTTCTTCTGCCCCTTGATCTTCCGCCCGTTGATCACGTCCCAATCGGAGGCTTCTGATGGCTCTGAAAGGTCGATGAGGCCGCATGCCACCAGGGCGATAGCGGCATTGGCTCCTTTCGACGCCATCGCCTCGCTGTACTCAGGGCTTGGATCTGGCGACACCAAAGTCTTGGCAGACCTCGCGGCCCGCTCCACCCCAGGCAGGAGATGTTCGAGGTACCTGGTGCGGACTCCCCTCCCCCTCTGCCAGGCGAACGCAGGGACGTGCGACCACTCCCCTGACAAGGCTTCGGCGGACAGCCCAAAGAGGCGTTCCATGCACTGCCTTCTGCGGTCGCGGTTGCCAAGAACGAAGGCGGCCATCGCGAGGGCGGCGTCGGCCTGTGCCACGGCCCGCTCGAATATCGCCTCCGCGACTTCCTCGCTCCCGCCCTCGGGATCCCGCCTCCCCTCAACGACGACGACGATGTCCTCACCGGTCTCCGGATCGAGGTCCGGAATGAGCAGGGTCTCGGTGTCCATCGCCGTCAGGGGTTGAAGGTCGTATCGGGCGAGGAGCAGGGACGCGGCACGACCACCCCACCGCAGGGCGAGAGCCTTTTCAGCAAGAGCGAGCACCCGCATCGGGTTCACCCTGTTGAACCTCGCGAGCCCCTTTCCGCCCCTGACCTTACCCTTGTTCGCCCACATGATGTCGGCCACGGCCACCCTGACGGCTCCCGTCTCAAGGAGTGCCCTCGCCTCCTCCCACTCCACGGAACCTGGGAGCGGAGGGTTGTCCTTCCAAAGGTGGCTCCTGCTTCCTATCTCGGCATTCGCGGCGGCAATGGCGTCAGCTAGATCGTGCCTTTCGGAGAGGCGCGACAGGAACCGCCTGACCCCCCACGGGAAGCCTGCGGTCTCGAATCCTTCGCTGGCGGGACTGGGGCCGACCATGGTCCACCCATCAAAGTCACCGTCCCACCACGACTCACCGCCTTCTGGCGAGAACCGCCCCTCTTCGTTTATCCAGTCGCCGAAACCGATGGCGACCGCTGATGCAGCAAGACTGGCTGCGTGTGCGGCTTCCACGACGGCGTTGACACGGGCCATGGAAACCCTCTCGCCATCGGATCCCCAGACTTCGCAGGTAGCCTCCCATACCTCAAGCACGGACGCCGCCCACCGCCGGACCTCAGAAGCACCCTCTGAACCCGCCTGATGCCCGAACTTCTCGGCGAGGCGGTCGATTCCGCTGTCAGTCGACACGAAGGGCCAAGTGTCCAACACGGCATGGCTCCCGCCCGACTCCCCGTGGGCGTCGCGGGACTTGCGGGACAGTGTCACCCTGCCGAAACCCTTGCCGTCGCCGCCTGCGACCGTCGACGGCAGAAGACGACGCCACGCCTCAGCCACCGTCCTACCCCAGTCCTCGTCGTCCCGCCTCGCCATTCCCAAGCCCCATCATTTCTTGTCATGTAAACTTACTTTGGACGTACATATAGTTCCAGTTGAAGGGTGGACACAAGAATATAGCTGACTAAGCGGCAACCAAACCTGTGCTCTTCAGCCTGTTATTTTGTCTAATGCTCCTGCCGAAATTACGTGACAGCAGTTGACTAGGTGTTGGAATGCGGATATAGTATCTGTTAATATCCAATTCCGGCCTTAGCCGGGATTCGGAGGGATGGCGAGCGGGAGGGTGCATTGGCCGGGATAGGGAACGTGAAAGGGCGTTGTGCGATACTGGCGACATGTGTGGCCTTCGGGATCTCCTGCGGCTTTGTCGGCGGAGAAGCTCTCGCCGCCTCTCCCGCCGCTGATGTGGTCGTTCCGGAGACGACACCCGTACCTGCGGTCCGCAAGGTGGTCGATCCCTTCGCCCCAGGCGGGATTGCGGCACCGAAGAGGGAGGTGCCGGCGGTGGTGGAGACGCCTGCGGAGGATCAATCCATCCCCACTCAGGTCATTGTGGTGGAACGCCAAGAGGCTTCCGAACCAGACAAGGGTAGCCCCCGCAGGAAGCTGATCGAGGCCGCGACCCCAATGGGCTGCGTGAGCGGCAAGATCATGATGCAGGGGGCATCGGGGATGTTTCTAGTTACGCCTTCGGAGGCTTCGACGAACCCGGCTGCGGGTCTGTTGCCTTGCGGCACATAAGTGTTGGCATGAAAACTTGCATAGAACTTAAGGGGGAACCATTATGACGGAGAGGGGAACCATGAGGATCGCGAGAAGGTCTGCCGCTGCGGCCTGCGTTTTACTGGCGGCTTCGGCCTGTGCCCCGACTGCGGGGGAGTTTCGTGCCGATACCCTTGCCGGCAAGCACATTCCCAAGGAGGGCGAATACCGCTTGATGAGGGATGAATTGGCGGCATGGAACCGCATCCCGTCCGTGAGCGAAATCGAGATCCCGAGAGACGCTCTGGCACCGCACCCGGTGGTGCCGCCACTGTCGGGGGAGATATCGAATGCCCGCATCGATCTGACCCTGGTGCCGCAGGCGACTCTTGAACACCTGGCTTTCGCTTTGGACTCCTCGGGCATCCTCGTCTCCTTTGACGGCGAGGACGAGGGGCTTCGGGATATTCGGGTGCCCTTCCTCTCCCACAGCGGGGACCTCTTTTCCTTGGCCGAGAGGCTTGAGGCCAGTGCAAACGTGACGCTAGCCCATTCACCCGGCGGAGGCGTGATGCTGACCCGCTCGACGCAGTGGGCCTTCCGCATCCCGATCCAGAACAAGGAACTGATGGAGGCCCTGTCCGGCGACATCCAGTCGCTGGGAGCGACGGACGTCCAGATCAGCCCCCGCGTCGGCGAGATCGTCTACAAGGTCAGTCCCCGCACCCAGCGGGACGTCATCGGGCCGTTCCTTACCAAGGCCAGGTCGAACTTGGCGGCGGTGACACTTCAGGTGGCGGTGATGACCGTCACCTCGACGGCGAAGAAGGAACGCGGCATCGACTGGAGCAGCGTGGACGTCCAGGCGGTGTCGAAAGAGAGGGTTGCGGGGATGGATTCCTCCGCGTCGGACGCGATACCTGGTCTTGTCGGTCGGGCCGCGAAGGCCGGGCTCGCAGGAATAGCCGGAAGCGGCACTCTAGGGGTTGGTGGAGCAGTGATCGGCATCGCCGGCGCCGTGAAGTGGATGGATTCCATGGGGCTGGCGAAGTCCCGTCAGAGCGTGGAGCTCACGACCATCTCCGGCGTGCCCGTGCAGATGAGAAACGGCAACTCCATTCCTTACGTGTCGAGCGTCGGCATCTCGACGAACACCGGCACGAACAACACCCTCGGCGAGGCCCAGACGGCCACTGCGGAAGACGGCCTGACGGTCGATCTGAACCCGCAGTACGATGACTTGAGCGGACTGGTGACCCTCGACGTCGACATCAAGGCGAACAAGGTCGAACTGGTCGAACTCAGTGCCGGACAGCAGCTCGGCACGATCACGCAGCCGAAAAGCCAGGATCACGAGATCACCTCCAACGTGCCGATGCGGGCGGGCGACGTGGCGGTCATCGACGGCACCCGCGTGACCACGCTCCAAGACGGTGCAAGCGGACCTTTGTCGGGCCTCATCGCTCCCCACGAACTTACCAACGGCCAGAGCATGAGCTTGTTCATTCTGGTGAGGCCGACGGTCGTCAGGTTTGTTCCCGCCGACGTCAAGGGGGCATCCTCTGTTCCCTACGGAGACGTGACGAGCCGCATAGGAGGCGTCGATGATGAACGTTAAGAACAACGAGGCCGCCCTGCCCTCACTCGCCATCGGCGGTTTCATCGGGTTCCCCAAGAAGAAGCAGGCTCTCGCCTTCGCCCGCGACAAGGCCGAGAAGTGGTTCGAGGGGCAGGAATACTGTTGGATAGCCGTTCATCGGCACGAGTACGACAGGGACGGAGGTGTGCAGGTCGGCTGGCTGTGGGAAGCCCATCAGGGCGGAGACGGCCTGTCGTTCATGCCTTCGGCGGTCGCAGCCCTTGAAGCCGGCGAGGATTCCGCCGTCATCCCGACCCTGACGCGTGACCTTGTCGTCGAACCGCGTTCGGGCGGGGCCGTCGAATGCCTGATCTTGCCGGAGGAGCCCAGCCGCCGCCCCCCGACGGAAGGCGTCGGCTTCATCGGGCCGAAGTGCCGGCCTCTGAGGCAAAGCGGCATCCACTACCTGTTCGTCGGCCTTCTCGCCCTCGTGCTCGGAGCATCCGCCCTGGGATACGGAGTGACGGAGCGGGTGTCGAGGGTCGCGGCAACCTCCGTCAAACCGCTGACTTCCCAACAGATGTCCAACTTGCCGTCCTCCCGCGTCTCGGCTCTGAAGAACGTGCCCGACGATAAGCGTCTCGTACTCCTCAAACTGACGGGCGGCCTCGGTGCGGGAGGCAGGTGGACACAGGATTTCGAGGATCGCCCAGTGATAGAGGGAGGGTCTGAAGATGTCCTGCCGCCCCCGCCCGCCGAAGAAGGAGCCGAATAATGATAGCGAAGGAAGCGGGAATCCTCGCAGGGGCCGTCGCAGGGGTCGTCGGCCTTGCAATGGGAGCGTCCGGGGCTTGGCTGTCCCTGTCTCCCGTCTCGGCGGAGAAATCAGAATCACAAGTGATCGCCGAGTGCATCATGCGGTTGCAAAGCTCCGTTCCCGGAATCGATGCCTCCCCCGACGGTCGGGGCGTCGCTGCCTCAAACACGAACCCGTCGACCCCAGGGTTCGCCTGGCTGTTCGAGGCGACCCAAGCCACCCTTTCTTGCCCGGGATGGGAACTTGAAGAGTTCTGTGCTGGAGAGAAGTGCGGGCATTCGGGGTGGAGCATAAAGATGTCACCCATCATAAATAAGCCTGCCAAGAGTTGACATGCGGATTTACTGGCAACACGATAAATCAACCGTAGAGCGGTACAGGATCGCCGAGTCAGGAAACAAGGAGATAGTTGATGTTCCAGATAATCGCACTTATCGTCGTCATTGCCCTCGGCGCCATCGTTGCCTCCGGCGGCACATCAGCCATTGGTGACGTCTTCTTCAGCAAGAGCGCCGATGCCCTCGCTCAGCAGATGGCGAGTACAATGTCGCAGATCGAGACCGCCGACCGTGGCCGTCAGGCCGAGACTGGCAGCGTCTCGGCGACTACCACTCCGACCACTGTCGACAGTTCGCACGCCCTCTTCACGGGTGAATACCTCGGCATCGTGCCGACAGTTCCAAACAGCATCGCTTTCGGCATCAACTACAGCCTCGGCACCGCCTCGGATGCCACAACCATAACCGCCGTTATCACATCAGAAGACGTCTGCACGGAGATCGGCACGGCGGGGGCCCTGCATCCGAAGCTATCCTGCACATGGGGTGTCGGTATCGGAACGGTAACATACAACTACTGATCGTAGGTAAGGGCTGACTCCCCTTTGTCTGCCAGAAGGAGGTAGGGATGTATGTAGCTCAGATGGTGGGGGCGATTATCGCCCTTTCAGCGGTTGGTGTCGTAACGTGGAGCACCTGGGTTTCGGTCGCGGGCTCGTCTGCCTACTCGCAAAGCGTCCGCAACTCCACCGCACTTGAAGAGGCTGCGGCGGCGATCTCGGCATCGGCGATCTCCTACGGCGGCGTCGTGACCCTTCCCGCTCCAACCGCAGACGGCGGCGTTCCCGACTGGGTGTCCGCGCAGACCGTGACCCCTTGGGGGAAGGACTTCCGCTACTGCCCCTATGCGACGGGTTCGGGAGGTGCGGCCTCCACCGCCAACGGCTATCAGATCGGCACGCTTTCTCTGGCGGGGCGGGATTACGTCGTCTCCTCCGATGCCCCTACGGTGTCGGGAACCGCGTTCGCGATCATCGCTGGCATGCCCGGCGAGGATGCTCCAGCCTGCTCCGACGTGTCCTATGCGGGCGGCGAATGGAGCGTTCCTGATGGGCGTGTGCGTGGATACGCCCTCTCCGCCATCAGAGGGTTTCGGACGGCTTCGGGTGTCATGCACGTTTCGTCCGCCGGAACGGGCACAGGGCTGTCGTCCGCCGATCCCGCCTCGCTTTCAGACGCTATCGGTTGGTGGGAAGCCTCTCGCCCGCAGTCGATGGAGTTCGTCCTCGCCGCTGGTTCCTACGCACTGCCGGCCTCCGTGTCCGGCGATGTGGGTGGAGATGTCGTTTTCGACGCCGCTTCCGGAGTGAGCCTGACGGGCGACCTGTCCATGCCTTCCGACATCAGGCTCTCCGGGGTCTCCGTTTCGGGCACCGTGACCGTGAGGCAGGGTACCGACGCCTTCGTGAGCGGCGGCAGCTTCGGGGCGATCAACGTCTATGGCGAGGCTTCCATAGGCGGATCCGCGACACTGTCCTCCCTCGCGGCTGCGGCCGGCGGCAGGGTCTCCGTTTCCGCGGCATCGGTGGGCAGCCTCACCGCCACGACCGGCGGCACCGCGACGTTCGCATCCGCTTCCGCAACGGCATCTGCGTCGGCGTCGGACTCCGGCGGCACGATAACCGCTTCCGGAGGAGCCGCGATAGGCACGGAGACGGTGGGGGTCGGCGGCCGAATATGCACGGAATCAGGCGGCACTTGGTCATGTATCAGCGGTTGAAGGGTTGCTAATAAGCACTTGTAGTGTTAACATGAGGATCATTGGATAAGTCGAATGGTCCGGAGATGCCGAAGTGTTCCAAATCATAGCAGTCATAGTCGCCATCGCCTTGGGCGGCCTGATCTCGGTGGGATGGGCATCCGGCTTCGGCGACACCTTCTTTGAGAAGCGGGTTGAGGGGGACGTGTCGAAGTACAACAACCTGTCCGCGCAGATCAAAGGAGCTCTCAGCGCCCACAAGATGGACATGGGTTCCTATCCATCGGGGTGCCTCACCGAACTGAAGTCCGACGGGTATCTCCAGGACATCGCAATGGAGATCGAGGACGGCAACACGTGGTCATGCGAGGCCGACAAGCTGACTGTGAGCGGTGTCTCCGACGATGTCTGCATCGCCGTCCTCATGAACGACGGGTGGGAATCCACCGGGTGGACGGAGTCCGACGGCGTGCCGTCCTGTCCTGGCGACAACACCACGACACCCTACCCTTCCTGCTGCGACGACGGGAGCTAGAGCAATGATGTTGGGGGAAGCAATTGTCGCGAGGGGGCTGATCACACCGAAGGAGCTCGACTACGCCCTGTCCGTCCAGAAGGTGACGGGCAGCAAGCTCGGGCACGTCCTCGTCAGCAAGCGGTTCATCCGCCATTCCGATCTCGTCAAGATCCTGGCGGAGATCAGTCCCGACAGCTTGACGAGCGAGTCCGTGCGGGACATCAGGCCGACGACGCGGGAACTGAGGCTCCACAAGGTCATCATAGCCGCCGAAACGCGGGACGAGGTGTTCGCGGCCACGCTCGGAAGCCAGAGGCAGGCCCACCTCATGCTCAAGGGCTACTATCCGGACAAGGCGATCAGATGGGTGCCTTTGGCTCCCGAGAAGATGGATTCCTTCATCGAGAGGGCGGACTTCCTCGCCGAGACGGCGAACGTCGGAGAGAACACCGGCGACCGCATGTTAAGCAAGCTCATCGACAAAGCTGTCCGCATGGGGGCATCGGACATACACATCTCCGCGGACGAGGACTGCTATCACGCACTGGCACGCGTCGATGGCTCCCGGCAGTTGATACACATGGGGACGCGGGAGGAGCACACCCAGCTCCTCGCACGCATCAAGGATATCGGCGGCATGGACACGGCGGAGACCCGCAACGTCCAGGACGGCGGCTTCAACGAGGAGCGCGACGGCCACGACCTGTCCTACCGCATCAACTCCATCCCGACCGAAGCCGGCGCCACCGAGAAGGTGACGATCAGAATCCTTGATCCAGACCAGGCGAACCCGAGCTTGGAGGATCTGGGAATCACCCGCCTCGACCAGTGGAAGAAGGGCATCTCCCGGGACAGGGGCATCTGCATCATCGCCGGGCCAACGGGCTCGGGCAAGTCGACCACCCTCCAAGCCACCGTCAGGGGCTTCGACCGCGTGGAGAAGGCGGTCTACACCATCGAGGACCCCGTCGAGTACAGGATACCCCTCGTCGATCAGGTCAACGTCAACCCGCTGGTCGGGCTGGACTTCGCAAAGGGCCTCAAGGGATTCATGCGTGCCGACCCCGATATCATCGTCGTCGGCGAAATTCGCGACGAGGAAACGGCCCGACTAGCGATGAAGGCCGCCGAGACCGGACACCTGGTGCTGGCTACGGTCCATGCAGGGTCGCCGCGTGCCGTTCTGAACCGCCTCAAAAACCTGGGCATGGACATGCACTCCCTGCGTGAAGAACTGCGGGCGATCATGGTGCAGAGGCTTGTCCGCACGCTGTGCGCCGAGTGCAAGGGAGGTTGTGCCCACTGCGGCGGCACCGGGTACAGGGGAAGGACGCTGGTCTCAGAGTGCCAGAGCTTCACCGCCACCGAGGACTCCCGGCGGCTGTTCGAGACCGCCGATGTGTGGTGGCCGACGCTTGAGGACGACGCACGGCTGAAGATCACGCAGGGGATCACCGACGAGAGCCAGGTCGAACGCCTGCTCTCCGACATCTGAGGGGGACCTTATGTACCACGTCATAGCGATCATCTTGGTAATGGCCCTGATGGCGATCATGAGCGGCGTCGGGGTCCTCTACATCAAACCTGACTCGCACCACCGTTCTCAGGTGGCGACGGGGGCCGCCGCCGGGTTCTCGGGTCTTTTGCAGGGGGCAAAGGCATTCCGTGCGAACGCTGGGCGTGCTCCGGCGACGCTTGCGGAGACAGGCGAGGGTATCGGCTTCCTGCCTCCGTCGTTCAAGGGGCTGTCCTGGTCTCTTTCCTCGGCCCGCCTGTGCCTGTCGGGCATGGTATCCGAAGCGGCGTGGGAAGGTCTCTCCGAGGCCTCGGACGGCCTCCCCTCAGGCTACGCGGTCGGAACCGCATGTGACGGAACCGGAAGTAAACCGGCGGCTTGGCCTGCCTTCGTCGCCGCTTCGGCACCGATCTGAACAAAGGGGGAATAATGATGTCAAGCGAAGCCCTATGGAGCGTGACGGTTCAAGGTTCGTCAGGAACGAAGACGGTGAAGGTGAAGGCGTCCGACAAGGCCACCGCGAGGTCGAGGGCCTCCATGTACGGGAGCGTCGTCGAGGTCAGGAAGGACTCCGGCGGCGGCCTTTGGAGGGCGGGCATGAAGGTTCCCGAGAGGGCGACGTTCATGAACAAGCTGGCCCAGCTATCGCTTTCGAAGGTTCCACTGTCCGAAGGGCTTCGCTCGATGCGAGATTCCATGCCCGGACGGGCGGGGGCTGCTGCCGGCATGCTCCTCGACGCGATGAACTCGGGGATGAACCTCTCCAAGGCGATGGAAGCGAACCCGAAGGATTTTCCGACTGCGGTGGTGGCCATCGTGAAAGCGGGGCTGAAGACAGGCTCGACGAGCGAGGCCCTGAAGGGGGCCGTCGAGTTCGAACGCACGTTCGCGAGCGCGAAAAAGGGAAGCGACATCGGCATCACGATATCTGCCGCCCAAATCGTGTTCGCCGCATTGATAGGGGCTTCTGCAGGGCCGATGATGGATATGATGATGGGCGACATCATGCAGTCCATGATCACCGGCCCCGTCAACCCTACATATGACACGGCACTCATGCTGTCGGGACTGGGATCCTCAGTCGTCGCGTTTTTTGCCGCCGTCCTCATCTCGGCAATGGTGTTTTTCCTTTTCATCGGCGGCGTAGGCAAGAGGCTGTTCCCGATCTTCGCGGACTCAGTCATCCTCAAGATCCCCTACTACCGCGACCTCGTGCTGTCGCTTCAGAACTACATCTCGCTTTACCAGCTCTCGCTGCTGTTGCGGGCGGGGGTGCAACTTGAAAAGTCGCTGTCCCTGACGTCAGAGGCGACGCCCGTGGGGGCGATGAAGGCCGACCTTCTCAAGGCATCGGTTGCTGTAAAGCAGGGCAGGCCGTGGACGGATCGCATCCGCATGCTGTCCCCGACCGACCGGCTGTCGGTGGCCTTCGCAAGCGACCGGACGACGATGGCGGACGCCCTCCGCGAGGTCGCCGGCTTCTACAAGGACGAATACGCGAACAAGCTGGCGACCATCTCCCCCATGCTCAAATACGTCGCCTTCTTCATGTTCACTGCGGTGGCCGCCATCGTCGCGATCGAAACGATGGTTCCGACCTTCATGCTCATGGAAGGACTCAAGATATGATCGGACTGGAAACAGGCATCGCCTTCATCGACGGGGATCACGCAGGGCTTGCCCGCATCGTGTCGGAATATGTCCTCGTGGCGTCCGATGGGCTCCCACCAGACTCCCTTTAGGACATCCTCGGGGTGATGGCGAGAGAGACGGAACACCATTTTGCGGTCGAGGGGGACGCCTTCGAACGGGCGGGGATCCAAGATGCCTTCAGGCACCAACATAAACGTATGAATAAAGACGGGTGACTTTTTCAAATTCTGCTTTTAGTGTTGACATGACATCCATTAGGGTAACACGGTTCACAGAAAACTGGTGTGCCGTAGGCAACGGGAGGGTTCAATGGAAGGCTTCATCAAGCACATAGAGGCGTTCGTCGGGGGCGTTGAGGAATCGGGACACATCTTTGTGCTCGATGCCCGCTCATGCTACGGCACGGAGGTGGCGGGATGGATCGCTCCTCTGTCGCGGCTTCCGCTGTTCTCACTCCTCATTGTGGGGGACGAGGACATCCACGTCAGGATGGCGGCTGCGATCTCGGTGCAGGGCGGGATGGCCTACGGCATCCTTCAGGCCGACGACGGTGATTCCACGGGGGCTTCCCTGGAAGCGGCGCTGGAATGTGCCCGCAGTGGCAAGCCGACGACTCTGGTCTCGGCGCCAAGCGAGACGTCTAGCTACAGGATCATCTCCGAGGCATGCGACGGGCTTCCCGTGCAGTGGCTCGACGCGGGCAGGATCGGGGGTGCAGCATGACCCAGACATGGAAAGCGGCTTGAACAAGGAGAGGGTGGAACCATTCATACAGTCCGTAATCGTGACATTCGATCCCTTCGTCGAAGCGGCCCTTATGTTCGCCGGCTTAGCGGCAATACCCTTCGGCGGAAGTCGCATGATTGCCGGCGCCACCGAGTGGCTTCAGGGAAAGATCGGCCCGAAGGAAAGCTGAGCGGGAAGCACCTTCTTCGCGGGCGTCCACCCCCGATCCCTGTTGGCTCCCGCAGTGCGTCCATCGCGATCCCTTTTAGCGCCCGCAGTGCGTCCATACGGCCCCCAACTTGTACATAGGCGGACTAGGGATTATCGAGGCCGTCCACCGGCGGGATTCCACCGTCAGGGGTCGGCTGCTCGATGTCAGTCCCTTCCAGCCATGCAGCGAGCGTAACGGGGTCGGTCGCCACGGTCGGCCAACCCGTCGCCTCGTTACCCTCCGCCACCTCGATGAGATCTCCCTCGGGGCAGTGCAGGAAGGCGACCGTCGGAGCTCTGTCCCTCAGGCGGAACCAGGCCATGCGAACCTGCTCTTCCCAGGTCCGGCTTGGGCTCTTCGACTGACCAGCCAAATCTGGGAGGTTCTCCGCACCGTACAGGTTGCCCTCATAGTAGGCTAGTACCCGACCGTCGTCCGTCCTACGTCCCACGATCGCGGAGCCTTCTTTCACCTTTGAGTGGGCGAAGGTGCCCTCCTTCGGCACGAAAACTGAGAAAACCATGGGTTCCCCGCAAAAATTCCGCCAGCCCCTATTGTGGCGTCCGGATGGTTCCTGGCCAAGACGTTATGAAGTGTTGACATGTGGTCTGATAGTTGACATGCAGACTTTAGAGGACGAGAATCCTTCCACTTACCTTTTGCAAACAAGGAGCGGCATGAAATGGCGGATAACATCATCGTACTACCGACTAATATAGTTGAGGGTTTTAGGGTCGAGAGGGTCAAGCTGGTCTCGGGTGCGGCCACCGTGAACAGAAGTTTCGTCGGCGACTTCTTGATGCGGATATTCGACTTTTTCAGGGACATGTTCGGCGGCAACTCGGCCAGCCACAGCGAACTCATGAAGAAAGGTCTCCACGCCGCCATCTCGGACATGGTCGAGGATGCGTCCCAGCTTCAGGGGGTCAACGCCGTGGTCGACTTCTCGTTCAGGCCGCAGGAGACCGCCAACGGCAAGTTCACCAGCTTTATCTGCACCGGCACCGCCGCCCGCCTGACCCGCCTGCCGGATGGCGAGACGGAACGCGAACTCTTGAAGAAGCTCGTGGCGCAGCAGGAAGCGATCCTCAAGGGGACGAGGTAAGAGGATGGCAAAGCGGAAAAAGCCGAAGACAATGTCTGCCGCTCAGGCGATGGCGGAAGGGCTTGCCGTCCTGGCGGTCGGGGCCAGCCTCATGGCGTGGACACTGACTCCTCCAAGCACAGGCGTCGGCATGTTCGACGACCACAGCCCCCTCGCCCGTGCGGTCGTCCAGGCCGTCAGGGATTCGAAGTGGGGCATCGCCGCAACGACCCACGATTGGACGGCGGCCCGTGCGGACGGTGGGATTGTATTGGGAGCCGTGCGGGAGCACGAGGAAGGCTTAACGGGAGCCGGGCGGGATTCCGTGGCACCTGTTGGGAGCCTGCGACAGGGAACGGCCAGGCTGCATGTCACGGCTCCCCCTGCCCTCATCGCCGAAGGCATGATCCGCCCCGCACGCCGCTTGGTGGAAGCCGACGTCGTGCAGAAATGCACTTCCCTAGGATGCTCCCCTGCCCGTGTGGTGGCCGTCAGGTTCGAGGGCGAGACCATCAAGGAAAGGCTCGTTCCCGAGGGCTCCATCAGGCAGGAACTCCTGGAAAAGGGCCGAGAGAGGTACGGCGACAAGTTGAAGGCCCTGAAGGAGCGGTTCCTGAACTGATCCGGACTGGTTGACCGTGTCTGGATACCGTATAAAAACATGGTGCGCGAACGGGTGGCAGGATAATGGCTTTCGATCTTTCTGAGGCGGTGGCCCTCCGTGCTGAGGGGATGTCGATGACGGGCATAGGCTCGAAGCTCGGCTGCACGAAGCAGGCGGTCCAAAAGCGGCTGTCTGGATTCCGGAAGGACGCCGAAAGGATGGCCGATGGCGGCGTGCCGGTCTCCGACATCGCCCAGTCTCTGGCCGTCGACGCCGAGGCCGTGGAGGCCGCCCTGGACGGCAGGCTTTCCGCTCCCGCCTCCAAGGCCCGCAGGGTATCGCTCTCAGGCTGGCAAGACGCCGCCGTCGCCTTTGCGAGGAAGCGTATACCGGAGGGCGGCCCGGAGACCGACGCAGAGGCCGCCGCGATTGTCGAAGAGATAGCCGAGAAGCACGGCAAGACCGAACGCTGGGTCAGGGCGGTCCTGCGGGAGGCCGGCATATCGCTCTCACGTCGGACGACGGAAGAAGAACGGGCACACATCGTGTCCCTCGTCCGTGCCAAAATGACCTACAGGCAGGTCGCGGAAGCGACGGGATGGAGCGTCTCGATGGTCGAGAAGGCCGCACAGGCGGCAGGTGTCGCCTGCGGACGGCAAGGGCGGAGACCCGCCTAACCGAGCCTAGTTTTCTATGTCACCAGAAAGCCCCCTGCCCCAGACCATTTTGCGGTTAATCTTTGCAGTAGTTCGGGTGCATCATCCTCTGATTGATGCGGATTCCCCCTGTTTGCCGACATCACCGCGGAAGACGCCTTTTCTGTTGCCGTGAAGGCCGCCTACATGGGACGGCCTTCAACATTTTCGGGTGCCACGCCTAGCTTAGCGGGCCTGCTTTGGGTGTCTTTCTGGCTCCCGCGTGGCGTCCGCAGGGCATGTCTTGCGCTCCCACAAGGCATCCGCCTAGCGAGGCTTTTGCTCCCGCCCTGCGTCCGCAGGGCATGTCTCACGCTCCCATAAGGCATCCGCCTAGCGAGGCTTTTGCTCCCGCCCTGCGTCCGCAAGGCATGGCTCAGACTCCCACTAGGCATCCGCCTAGCGGGGCTTTTACTCCCGCCCTGCGTCCGCAAGGCATGGCTCACACTCCCACTAGGCATCCGCCTAGCGGGGCTTTTGCTCCCACCCTGCGGACGCAGGGCATGGCTCACGCTCCCAGTAAGCGTCCAGTAGGCAGCCGTTTAATGCACCTTGCGGCTACCCATTTGGCTCCCGCAAGGCGTCCAGTGCATCCCCGCCGGATTTCGCCCCCCAAGAACATGTTGACCTGGTGGTGTGACTGAAACCGCTCTTCTTGATCGAGAAGGTGGAAGCCGCAAGGGGCAGGGGAGGGGTCGCAGACGCTCTGGTCGAGGTCGCCGAATGGCTGTGTCCGCAGGCTGCCCATCAAGCCACCCTACGTCTATAGGGCATGGTTCACGCTCGCACACGGAGTTGCCAAAACTCCTGCCTGACCGCCATCAAGTGGGTTAACCGCATCCCAAAAGGCTCCCGAATGCATCCCTTGTGGAGCCGGCCTGGAATCAGTCTGACTTCTTAGTGCCGTCCATTCAGTATCTCCAGGTGCTAAATGCGACACCCTCTGGGCTCCCACCGAGATCCCGCATGACAGCCACAAGGTGGACTGTCCTTGTCTCGCCGTAGGATCTCGTGACCGCAAGGGGCTACGTCACCAACCGCTTCATACGTCCACTCGGGAAGGGCTTCGATCCCCGCAAATGACGGTCTCCGATGGGAGATGAGAGGGGAGGGGAGGGGAGGGGAGGGGAGGGGAGGGGGCAACAGGAACTGGTACCTTGGCCACATTGACGAGGTTTATGGATACCGCATTGCCTGCCGGCAACCTCCCATATGCATCCCACAAAGCTCCCACAGGCATCCCCTCGGGTGCCCAAAGGCCCCCGCACATCTGAGTTCTATTCCAGGCGGAAAGCTGCGAGGCCTAGCAGAAATTCCATTCAGCGGCAGGCTGGCAGAAGCGTCTCACCAGCGAAACTTCTCCTTTTCAAGAGCCCCCGCCGACGCCGCTCGACACCGCCGTGAGAGCCTGCATCCATCGAAAACAGGCTCCACGGAGAGAGAACATGAACATCCCCACTTGCACCGCCTACCTTTCCTGCATCGAGTACGCCCCGAACGGCGACGGCACCACCCAGGCCACCATTATGGGGGCGATGGTCGAGATCGATGCAGCCACTTGCCTCGAAGCCTACCAGGGCCTTCAGGAACTTCACGAAGATGGTCTCATCGAGTTCGTCTGGCAGCCAGCCGACGACCCCGTCACCATCTCCTACCATGTAGATGCAGGCCGCACCCACCCCTGCCTCGACGTCATCGACGGCCCGGACCGCACCATGGAGGTCGATGACTTCCTCTGCTGACGGGTTGACGCTTAAGGTGCCTGGGAGGATGCACGAACTGCTCGACCGCCAGTAAAGAGCAAACTTTACGATTCCTCCCAGGATTCCAGCATGCTACCTTGGTGCAACACACCATAGAGGCATGTATCCATGCTGGCTGAGCTCAGGCTGCGGCTAGAGGCCGTGGACGACACCCGCAACATCCGGCGGGGCTACTCGATTCATGCTGGCAGGGACCTGTTCGGCCAGTGGTGCGTCGAGGCCCGCTGGGGCAGACTTGGTTCGCCGAATGGCACCGTGATGCGGTTGCACGCCGGCGACGAGGTCGAGGCAAGGAAGGCGGTGAGGGCTGCCTTGCGGAAGCGGCAGACCTCGCCGCGGCGGATAGGCGTGCCCTACGAGGTCAAGGAGGCCATCTACCCCGAGGGGTCGGAAGCCTCCGATTGGGGGTGATAGTCACCACCGCTGAAGTCATTTCGCCACAACGACCTCTGCGGCGGCCCTGTCGGCCTCCATCCACAGCCTGCGGGCCACCTTGGCGATGTTGACCCCAGTGTCGAGCCCTGCGTCGTCCATCGCCCTTTGGAGGGCTGCGGAGTGCCTCCAGGCGACGCCCCACCCTCCCAAGGATGCATCTGCCGAAGCCTCGATCCTCGCCGCCTCGGCGCTGCCACCCCAGGCCGTTTCAGGCATCACGGCGTATATTGACAGTCCGACGAGAAGGGAAGCGGTGGCAGTCGGCATCAAGAGCCTGCCCCTTCCTGTCTCAAGCACTCCCCACATCGCCCACAGAATGGCCAGCGACTTGGCGAGGTTGAGCAGGATGGAGACCTGCGACAGCCCCATCGAGATCGGCGGAACGAAGATGGCGGAGGCGACATCCTTGGCATCCTTGGTTACAGCCCACGCCTCGGGATCCTTGCCTGCCTTAAGCCCCCACGGGCGGACCAGTCTCTCGGCGATCCAAGCGTCGAGGTCCTCCATGGTCATGGCTGGCGGCAGATCGCCGAGGGAGAGGACGGAGCCGTCGGCCATCTTGATGGACTTCTTGAAGAACTCCTCGCGTAGCCTGCGTCCGTCCTCCGTCTGCGACTGCGGGGCGATTTCGTAGGTGAACCTCTCAAGGGTGGCGTCGACGTCCGGCTCCACTCCCCCCGTCCGCTTGAGGAACTCGCTCCGGAGCGAGTCTCCCGCTGCCCGTGCCCTCACGCTCCGCTCGGAGGGGGGGAGGGACATCTCGTAGCTCCAGTATACGAAGTCCTGGTGGGCATGCTTCAGCTTGTCCCACGTCTTGGGGTAGGCGGTGCGGATCCTCTCCGCACCGAAGTCGAGGTCGCGCAGCTTTTCCTCAATCATGCCGCCGGAAGACGAGGCCACCCGCAGGGCCGCCTCCGCGTCAGCCAAAGAGAAGGCTGCATTGGCCGCCGCGATGCGGTCGATCTTCCCGCCTGGTGCAATCCACGGGTCGCCAACCTTTCCCTCCAGCACGAGCCCCCTGTGCAGGGCGACGACGCGGCCAGATTCTTTGACGTCGGTCGGCAACCCGGCGATGACGTTGTCGTAGCCCCAGGCAACGCTCCCGAAGACGATGATCCAGGCCAACCCGAACAGGGCGGCTCCCTTCAGGGACTTGGCCATCCACCCGAACAGGAACCAGGCGAGGCCGAAGGAGGCCAGACCCTTACCGACCCACGACAGGGCTTCGATGTCCTCCCTCGGGAAGCTGGTATCGACCGCCACGGCGAAAAGGGTGCCGTTGTAGCTGAGCTCCAGCCACAGGTAGGCGAGGGTCACCGCCATCGTAAAAACGAGGCTGGCGATCTTCCTGCCCTTGGTGCTCCCACGCTTCAACTTTCCTATCATCCCACTTCCTCCGCTGCCTCACTGATTGTCAGTCTGTACAATCCACATGTCAACATCAAGATCGCTAATTTCATTGATTCTATCAGTTGACATGCGGAGAGGTACGACTTAGCGTCAAAACCTCAATGCGGCAGCGAAGAGAGAGATCTGATGAGCTATGGAAAGAAGATTGAGTGGACAGAAGCCTTATCGATGGGGATAGGGGCGATCGACGATCAGCACCGCACGCTGATCGACCTGTGCAACCTCCTCATCGAGGTCGTCGACAACGGCGACCAAGAGGGTGTGTCTGAAAGCGTCCTCATGGTCGGCGAGGAGTACGCTCGCGGCCACCTACACTTTGAGGAGGAGATGCTACGCCGTGCGGGGTTCCCGGAGGAAGAATCGCACGCCGCCGGCCACAGGAGGTTCGAGGTGAAGTTCGAGGAGTTTGCCGCTCGCTACGAGGTCGAGCCCGAAGGCTTCGACATGAAGGAGGTTGCCGACTTCGTCCTCGACTGGCTTTACGGCCACATCCTCAAGGAAGACCGCAAATATGCAGACTGGTTTGCCGAACGGGGGGGCGATGTAGACCTACCGGACATCGGAGAGAGCCTGCTTGGTTCCGACTTTGGCGCTGTCGGCGACAAGCAGCAGTAGGAGGAAACTTGGATGAGCGAAAAGATACAGGATCTCAGCCACCTCAAGGTGCTGATCGTGGATGATGTCGCCAACATGCGGACGGTGATCAAGACCGCCCTTCAGACGATGGGGATAAGGAACGTCAGCACGGCCAACGACGGGGCTGACGCCCTCAAGGAGCTCCACCTAACATCCGACTATGACATCGTTTTGCTGGACATCAACATGAGCCCGCTCGACGGCCTCGACACCCTGCGACTGCTCCGCACGGGAAAGGACAGCCCGGCCCCAAAGGCAAGGGTGATCATGGTCACGGGGTACACGGACGCAGCCACCGTCATGGCCGCGAAGGAGATCGGCATCCAGGGCTATATCGCAAAGCCGATCTCGATCAGGGCTCTGTACAGCTCCATCGTCAAGGCACTCAAAATGGATGTTTGATCATTGGTTTTAGTGTTTACATACCATCTGTTCTAATAATAGTTAACTAGAAATGGGAGTTTGAAAACATGGAGATGGGGAAGGGCATACGAGAGAGCACCATGGTGCTCTCGGCGGAGCAGGACGGGGTCGAGATCGCTTGGCGGCACGACACCCGCATCTGGACACACACGCCACTCGTCGAGCTTGAGGATGAGATAGATGCGGTGGTTGGTGGTCGGTGGCGGCTGCGGCCTGGGGCGACCCAGTTCGTTCCGGCTAAGGGTGGCTCCATCAAGAAGGGGTTGACGATTCAGTTTCCGTCGAGAAGCGACAGGGACCGCCTCGTCACGTGGTGGCAGCAGAGGCTCGCCAGGGGGCAGAGATGAAGGGGTTTCTCGCCAGGCTGGCAACATACCCGTTCCGTCTCGCATGGCGTGCCGTCTTCGGCACCGCTGCCGAGCGGAAGGGCAGACGGGCCGAACTCCGCGTGATACGGAAGCTGGAGGGGAGGGGGATACCCTGCCTCCACGATGTCTACGTGAAGCACAAGAACGGGGTGTGGACCCAGGTGGACGTCATCTGCTTCCTCGGCGACCGGATAGGAGTGATCGAGGTCAAGGATTACTCAGGGGTGACCCGCGTCGTCCCCGCCGAGGCGGTGTGGAAGGTGTCCTACGGCCTGTTCCGGAGCCACGGAATGCGGAACCCGCTGTGGCAGAACGCCAAGCACATCAAGGCCCTCAAAGGCCGCTTTCCGGGAGCTTGGTACGAGAACGCCGTCGCCCTCATGGGACGTGCCCGCGGCTCCGCCGAAAACGTGTGGAACGGCGTGCCGGACTGGATGCCGGCACCCGAGAAGAGAGCCGCAAGGGAGGCTTGGGATGCCATCGTCGAGCACGACCGCTCGATGGATAAGGGCTGGGCCGGCAAAGAGCACATGGCGTGGATAAGGAAGCGTATTTAGTGTCCGCATACGGTATGTTTTTTAAATAAAGGAGCGGGAAATCATGGAATGGTCTGGAAGCGGTCCCACCGAAGGGGACCAGAGCACGTTGTCGGAAGTCGGCAGCCACCTACAGGGTGGCCTCGCCCTGTTCGGTCTCCTCATCTTCATCGGCGGCCTGCTCACCGTCATGCGGGCCGGCGACGGCAACAAGGATGGCAAGTCGGGGTGGGGCAAGGCCATCATCATGATGGCGGTCGGCACCTTCATGGTCGTCCTCGGCGGGGGTTCTATGTTGGGCGGCTAGACTGATGCGGGGGAGAGGGGGAGCGTGGACGCCGCCGTCCTGGGGGGTAGCCTTCGCCCGCAAGATGGCTGAGCCTGGGCGGTGAACGCTTGCCACCGAATCAAACGGCATCCAAACTTCCGTTCCGACCCAAAAAGCAAGGAGAGCATGATGAACAAGAGCAATCTCATCGACGCCGTGTGCGACAGGACCGGGCTGACCAAGGTGGACGCCGGCAAAGCGGTCGATGCAGCTTTTGAAACCATCTCGGCGAGCCTAAAGAATGGCGACGAGGTCCGCCTCGTAGGCTTCGGAACTTTCAGCGTGAAGGAGCGTGCTGCCCGCGAGGGCAAGAACCCGAGGACGGGAGAGGCAATCTCCATCGCCGCCAGCAAGATGCCGTCGTTTAAGGCGGGCAAGGGACTGAAGGACGAGGTGAACGCTTAGGGCATGGGGACGACGAGGGGGCCGGAGCAGCCCCTCACCTCATCCCCGCACACCACGCAGATGGAACGTGAGTCCATCTCCGCAGACCTGGCGGCCATCACTGCGGCATGCCTCTCATCGAGCGTCCCCCGTGAAGGGTTAAACTCCAGCTCGACATGCAGCCGCCCTTCCATGTGGGAGAGGGACGCGACCGTGACGCAGCCGCCCGCAGCACTGAGTGCGGTCGCCATGTGGGTGGCCAACGGGAGCCAGCCGGGAGGCAGGTCGATGATCTTGCAGTCCCGAATCTTGCGGCATGTCAGAGGACACCGAATGCGTTGCACGCTAAGGCACCGGCCCTGAACCGCTTGGACATTGCATCGGAGAGGCCCATCTCGAAGGCTCGCCCCACGAGACGCTCGACGGTGGCGGGGGAGGGGTCGAAGGCGGCGAAGTTGTCGTTGGCAGCCATGGTTATGCTTCCTCCGACCGCTTGACTTCCCCCAGGTCCTCCGAGCGGACCAACTTTCCGCCCGCGTTGAACTCGGCAAGCCACATTCCGCCAAGTGCGAGGCCGCGCACCGTGATGCCGCAGGGGGTCGTAGCCTCGTAGTCCCTGTGATGATGACCATGGATTACGAGCGGAGTCCCGCATCCCCTCGCCAGCGTGGTTAGGGCTGGGAAGCCCAGTTCGTGCGTGTCGGGAGCTTCGTGCAGTACGAGGAAAGAGAGGCCGTGAGTCTTCGCCGAGGCCCGGAGCAGGTCTGCGAAATCCTCCGGGTAGATCGAGGTCACATCCTTGAAATGCAGGCCGCCCTTGTAGCGGATGTTCTTCTGCGTCGCTCGGAGCTTGTCCTCCCGCGTCGCGAACTTCGGCTCCTCGCCGGGCCACCAGATCCGCTGGCGGAACACGCCGCCAAGTCCGGCCCCGACCACGCCTGCATGCGTCCACGTCCGGCAGTGCAACGATTCCTCGGTGGGAAGGCTCATGAAGCCCTCCCAATTCTCCGAGCAGTCGCTCTCGTGGTTACCGTGGATATACCTGTAGGGGATGCCTGCGTCACGGAGAGCCTGAGTGTCCCCGGAAGCGGTCACACCCTTCGCTGGGCGCGACCGCTTGCAGTAGACGTCCCCAAGGCAGACGACCGCGTCGGGGCGGTATCCGACCGCCGCCTCCGACATGGCCTTCAGCCGTCCATGCGGGTCTCCGAAAAAAATGATCCTCGTGTTCGGCATGCCTAGCCTTCTCTCGCTCAACGTCAGCAGGGACGGAGCAAGGTCAGCCTGGCTCCGCAGTCAGTCGGCTATTTCGCCTATGAGGGTCATCATCGTTGTCCTTGAGTGAATTCCGTGTACTTGTATAGCATCGCGGTCAGGTTGTGTCAGCTCATTTTTCTGATTTCGCCCGCTCTGAGTCCAAGTCGCCAAATAGTTCGTGAAGCTGCTCTTGCCCAACGAGATTCCACTCCAGAACGTCCAGTGCGGACTTCGCCTTTTCGACCTTCTCCACGGGGATGAGGTGGTAGGGTCCCGTGGCAGTTCCTCGGGTTCTGTCGGGAGCGGACTTGGCTTTCCGTCTGGCCCCATAGGCAGGTCGGTCCAGTAGTCGCACAGAAGGAGAACGTGCTCGACGAGCGCCTTCGCCTCCCTTTTGCGGTCATCTTCGATGGTGCCCATGTCTTCTCCTGTCTGCGGTTGCCGCCCACCTTTCAGAGGGGCGGAATGGCGAGGGCGATTTTGAATTCGAGGTCGGCGAACGGCTTGCTGGTCCCGAGCATCTTCGTGGCCCTCGCAACGCCGATACGGAAGTCGGGCCACACCTCGCCGCGCATCACGTCGAAGGAGGAGAAAACGGCGGACAGCGACTTCCTGAAGGCGTCCCCGGAAGTGATCTTGCACACCCTGATCCGAACCCCGGAGAGGAACTCCTCCTCGCCGGGGCTGAGCTTCAGTTCGACGCCGTCCAAGGATGCCAGCACAAGCGGCAGGTAGCCGAGGTGCGACCAGATGATCCTTTGCGGAATCCGCACCCCTTCGTAGAAGCAGACCCTGTCGCCCCACTGCTTCGCCCACTCAGCCTCGCAGGCACTCCTTGCCAGCCTCAGGTGGTCCCTCCGTACTTCGCCCGCGAGGACACGGGAGAGGGCGGCAGACCATGGCCCAGCCTGCAGGATGACGATGCGTGACACCGACTGCAGGCCGGATGTCAAAACGAACCGCAGGACGATGGCTCCGAAGTGATCTCTTACTGTGAGAATCGGTCCACGCTTTCCGCCCTGGACAGAAGCCCCCCCCGCGAAAGGGGTGTGGAGGGTCACGGTGACCTCGTCGTCCTCGTAACCCCAGACGGTCTCGGACGGCTGTCGCATCCAGTAACCCCTCTGGCGGAGCAGAGCCATCGCGTCCGCACGGTATACCTCGGCCTTGGCATCCATGAGTTCTGCGAGCATCAGTTGGGCCTCGTTGTCATGTTGAGAGCCTTTCGGACTGCCAGACATCGTAGGCCTGGCGGAGCGAGCGGAGGTTCCCCAGAGCGGGAGAACACGTCGGAGCAGCTCTCCAGCAGGCCGAGGGCGGCATCCCGAATGGACCCTTCAGCGGGACTGTGGAAAACCTTGCCGGCATATTACACAAAGGCCTCCTTTTCGGCAACTTTAATGGTAGTAAAAGCTGTTGTCATACGCGCTGACCGGGCACCCTCTGCCGCAGGAATTAACACAGGAATTCACAATCTGGCACCAAGCTCTGGAAAAAGCCCAATAGTATGTGACTACTTCCCATGTTGACATACGGACACAAAAGACGGATCATAAAAGCATGGTTTAAATGCTGGAAGTGGAGGTCGGGGCATGACGGGATACAGGATGATAGAGCAAGTGGACCAGGCTGCCCCGAAGGCGGCTCCGGCACCCGTGAACGAAGGCTACCTTGGCTCGCCGACGCAAGGAACGGTCGGGTACATCGATCCCCAGACTCCTGACGAAGCGGGGGGCATGCACTTCGTGTTTCTTTACGGCGGCTACTTGTTGTGTGCCATAGGCATTGTTTATTTAGGTTGGAAAATATTAGGGTGGATCGGCAAGCAGTCCGACATCGGTGTCATAAAGGACATGGGAACATCGCAGGGGCAAGGGTCCTTCATCATGACACCGATCATCGCCGCCCTGTGGTTCCTCGCTGGAATGTTTCTTGTGTGGGTTTCTGGATTCATGGTCTGACAGTCCTCTCGTAAAAGAAGCCCCCGGATTTTGCTGCTCCGGGGGCTTCTTTTATTGCGGCTCCGCATCAGATCGTCAGACCCCGAGGTTCAGGGGACATGCAGGGCATCGTGGCGGTGCGGAGCTTGGAGAACATGTCATGCGTCCTGCGAACGGCCATTTCCATGCATATGCGTGCTTTGGTCTCCTGCTCGGTCTTTCCCGCAAACAGTCCAGCCTCGCACTCGTCGCGGACCATTTCCGCGACCTCCTCCAAGGCGGCATGCATAGCGTTGCGGGATTTCGAGGAAATGACGAGGCTCGCCCGCACGGTGTTCTCGTACTCGGACGCCACGGCCTCCAAGGCGTCGGGAAGGGTCTCGTCGTCGAGGCCCGCCTGGATCGCCCTCGCTCCTACGATGCCCGCCTGACAGCCGCCCGCGATCACACGATCTGCGAATTTATCAAGCCGTGCCCCGAACTCGCATAGTTCCCTTGCACGGGCGAGGCGGCCTTGGTGGGTCGCCTCGTCCTCGCAGGCCGCCACCAAGGCAGCCTTCAAAGTCT
Organism: Rhodospirillaceae bacterium BRH_c57; assembly: GCA_000961745.1. Lineage (GTDB taxonomy): Bacteria > Pseudomonadota > Alphaproteobacteria > Rhodospirillales > Rhodospirillaceae > Cauispirillum. Next base: position 72,389 of record LAEA01000152.1, read on the forward strand.
CCGGATGAAAGCCATCACCGAGTTCTTTTGCTATTCTTTCCGATGACGATAAAACGCTCTGCTGCCAACTTTCCTGCATGGCTTCACTCCTTCTCGATGGATGCCGGCCATTTCCGGCGGTGAGTTCCTTGTCTCACACATCTATGCATGTTTCAATTTAAACAGCCCACGAAATGCTTTTATGCAGAGCTGTACGTATTGACATGCGGAATCTTTGCCAAGACAATTCGTATGCAGGCATAAGCTACGGGCATTGCCGTCGGCCCTGGCCCGACGGCGGAGAGTGATAACCTTGGAAAAAGTGAGAAGAGTGATGACAAAGAACACCAAGAAGAGCGGCACCCGCGACAAGAAGATACAGGTCTCGGTGGAGATTGTCCCTGCTGATTACCATCTGGTAAAGGAATGGGTCGAGGCAAACTCCACCGTGCAGACCTTCCTCAGCGAGCTCTATGCTGAAGCTGTAAAGATCCTGTCAGGCAAGGTGATCCCGGGGCTTCCCGAAGCCATGAACCGAGTGGGAACCCGCCCCCTGACCGCGAAGCCGAAGGAGGGCGGGCCTCGTTCTCGTCAAGGCAAGATCACGCTTTCGGGCCACCTCGATGCCACGCCGATCGTTGCGGCTCACGGGATCGCAAACGACCTACGCCTAAACAAGTGTGACCTGCCCGCCATCGGGCTGGCCCTCTGGTTCGCAAAGTGCGGTATGGGCTTTCCGGAGTCCTCAAAAGGTGCCGTTCAGCGCCTCGGACGCCACGTACCCGAGAAGGCTGCAAAGATTGAGGGCCTGTTCGCCTGAAGCGGCCCAGGCCCTCTTGACACCCACCGTGCTCAAGACTTCTTAGCACGAGCCTTGTTGCCCTTGGAGCTCTCCTCGGGCTCGCCCCCCAGTTCCTTGACCACGTCGTCCATGGTGCCCGTCTCCAGTACGCGGAGAGCCAGTTCTTCGTCCTCGTCGAGTTCCATTTGCTGGAGCACCTCCTTGTTCTGGAGGATAATGAGGCGGCTGCCCGCTTCAACGACCGCTTGGGTGGAGGTTGGGGCTCCTCCGAGTTCACCCTTCACAAGCTTGAGGAGTTCCCATGCCTCGATGGCGGGAAACCAGGCACAGAATGGACGCAGTCCCTGTCTGGACTTGGCAATATAGTTGACGCCCCGCTTGCCTTCTCGCTCCTTGACCAACCATTTTCCGATGACAACGGCAAGGTCGGGATACTCCGCTGCCATCTTCTCAAGCTCGGCGATGCGAACCTCACGGTCGAGGGAGTCGAGCCCCTTCTCCATGTAAATATCGTAGGCTTCAAGGCGGTGGGAGGCGTTCGCCTTGGCCTTCTCGAAGCCGATCGGTGCATAGGCCCGTGCCACCATGCCCATCCCGGTACCCTTGCGCGATTTCAGCACCTCAGGGTCTCGGAGATCACGCTCGATCGGGAGGCGAAACGGCTCGCCTTCCCGCTCACGCTGGCGGGCGTGCAGATCCTCGATCGCTCCTTGCTTCACCCCCTCGATCTGCGCGGGGGTCGCATCGGGATTATCCTCAAGCAGCCATAGCTCAGCCTGACGGGCAACGGCGGCTTCCTGATGTTGGCTGGTTTCCGAGTACCGGGCGTCCAGGCGCTCAAGAATCTCGTTCACCGCCATCGCGAAAATATCCTGCTTCGTGATGCTGAAGTCCGCGGCGAGCCGGTCGAGGAGAACGTGGGCCACGGGAGGCAGATGCCCCTGAATCTGCTTGCGTCCCTCCCGGCGAACCCCCTTCTTTTGGTCCCCCAACGTGGTCGCCCGGCGTGCACCGGCGAAGCCCAAGATTCGGAGAGAGACCTCATCCAGAGCGTAACCGCCCGCACGTGCCTGCTCAGACTGCTTCGCCATCTTGCTCACTCCCCAACGTGACTATATGTCAATGTTTCGAACACTCCGTAGCACCGATATAATGCCATGCAGGTTGCCATGTCAACAGGTATGCGAACTTATATGGTAATGCCCGCGAGTTTCTTGGTACGAACCTCGTCCTGGGGGGCTTTGGAATTGGCCTGTGACACCTTCATCAAATGGGCAGCGACGTTTCGCCGCACGGAAAAATCCCTCATCTCCAGTTCGAGGAAAGGTGCCAACACAGCCCTGATTTGGTCTCCTGTCATGGGGTTTCCAGGCATATCTTTGTAGCCCCCGAGGACCGCCGCAGTCCCCCGTTCCCTTGTGAGGACGCCGAAGGGAGTGGTGTCTGGCAACGGCGAATTCCGTCCTGGCCCGCGTCCCCGCACGGAGAGCCTGCCGCACTCGATGTAGGTCGCAGCCTGCCTTTCCCTGGTCGCCTCGACGGAGGCAGGCAGGGCAGCAAGGTCGTCGGTCGCGGCAATCTCCGACCGTTTCTTGGGGGATAGAGGCACGCCGGAGACGCACCATCCACGCGCCAGGGCAGGGAGCCTCGCCACGGCCATGGACATGAATTCTTTCGTGCCATCGGGTGAGAAGTCCCGACGCCCGCGCTTCCATGCAGAGTTCACAGTCTCCGAAACGGGGTCGCAGGCCGAAGCCAATCCGATGGATGCGGTTCCGGACACGCCGTCGTTCCTCATGGTGGCGTTCAGCGAAGCCGAGGCGGCAACGGAGGGAACCTCGACGAGGCACCTCACCCTACCGTCGCCGCATCTGGCAACCGCCTGGTCGGGCATGCCGTCCTTCTTCAGAGCCACCAGGGCACGGTTGATGGCCGCAACGACGTGTCGCCCCGCCGAGCGTGCGAAGGAATCCCCACCGTCCGCAAATGCCATGTCGATGTCTGCGAGGGTCACCAGCCTGCCTTCGGAGCCGTCCCTTGGAAGGAGCCATGCACCGCCAGGCACCAAGTGGTCTCCGAGCGCGGGCACGCTCCCGATGGAGACTCCGGGGGACACCGCCAGTAGAGGGCAGACGTCGTAATCGATGTTCAGAACCTCGTCTGCGGGCAGTATCTCTCGCCGCATGGCGGCGACTGCCAGCGATTGTGCCAGTTCGACGGCACGATTCCTGTAGTCCCGCCTGTCGGGGAAGTCCTGCTCATGACTGCCCGTCCGCTCCGCCCATGCCTTCGAGGCATCCCGGACGTCACGCCACTGGGGGAGGGAGGGATCCATGTCGCTCAGGGCGACGGTCGGGCAGCAGGCGATGGCGTTATCCATCAATCCGACGGGGCGGGAGTCGCCGTCGGCTCCGCGATCTGGAACGACCCACAAGACGCGGAAGCGGGCCAGCATCTCGGTTCGGCTGCGCTTTACTGGCGTGGGGGTTCTACCTGCTTCTGAAAAGTCCCATCCCACCAGGTCGCATACCCTGGCAAGCCGCTTCTTCGCTTCATGCTTCGAGCACCCGAGGGCAGAGGCCGCCTCCGACATAGTGAAGGGGGCGATCCCGGCGAACTCCATGCCGTCGCCCTTCTGCCAATTCCTGTAGATGTTCAGCGTGCGGGCAAGGGTGGCCGCCGTGGTTTGCTCAGCGATCTGGACTTCAATGCCCCATTCGGAAAAATTTACCGGTTCGCCGACGTTCTGCTCGACACCTCCCTGTCGCATGTTCGCGTCGGTGATCGTGCTCCGGTCAGCCTTGCCGTCCTCGATCTTTCCATCCCACCCGTTGATGTTTGCGGAGAACGCAAAGGCATGCTGGAGCAGCCTATGCTCCAGCGATTTGTTGTCGGGGCGGCCTGCCGCTAACCATGCCGACTCTACCTCCGACAGCCTCCTGTTCATCTCCGCGTCCATCATTCCTCCTGTCCCCGCATGGCAACAGTTTATTATCATGTGTTGAATCTATACTCGCGCGCCAAAGGTAGGTTGTCAAAAGCTAGTATGGCTCCCACATGACACCCGGCATTCAGCGCTTACACTCCCACATGACTCCCGTCACGCAGGGCGTCCGCTCCCACATGACACCCAACATGCAGGGTTCCAACTCCCGCCCCGCTCCCGCTGGGGACAAAATGGGGGGCTTCCGGGAACCTCTCTTGCGGTGGTATACTGCCACCATCGCACATATGGGGAGCCTGCGAGGCTCCCGTTGGGAACCACGAGGGAGCGGGACATGATCCTCACGGTAGGTGGAATCAAGGGCGGGTCGGGCAAGACCTCCGTGGCGACTGGCGTTGCGGTGATGCTTGCCCGGCTCGGACGCCAGGTGCTGCTCGTGGATGCGGACGAGCAGCAGACGAGCATGGATTTCTCGATGATGCGAGAGGCGGCGGGCGTGGAGCCAATGATCACCACGGTGGCGTTGCACGACACTGCGGTACGCACGGAAGTCCGCAAGATGCTGGACCGCTACGACGACATCGTGATTGACACGGGCGGCCGAGACACAACGAGCCAGCGTGCGGCGTTGACGATCTCGGATTTCCTCCTGGTCCCGTTCGTGCCTGGCAGTTTCGACGTTTGGACCTGCGAGAAGGTCGACAAGTTGGTCGGCGAGTGTGCGGCCATCAATGAGGGCTTGCATGCCTTCAGTTTCCTGAACCGTGCCGACCATCAGGGTGCCGATAACTCCGAGTCCGCAGAAATCCTCTCGGAAATGGAGCATGTGACCTTCTGGGATGACGTTCGTTTGGGCGTGCGGAAGGCGTTTCGCTCTGCCGGCGGCAAGGGGCTGGCGGTCTGCGAGTGGAAGGGCGAGAACCGCAAGGGCGATTCGAAGGCCGAGGAGGAGTTCCAGGTGCTGTTCGATCGCATCTGCGGCATCGCCATCATTGATCGGAAGGAGGTCGCGTGATGGCCGTCCAACGGAAGCCGAAGCCTGCCGCAGTCGTCGACGATAAAGTCGCGGAGGCCTTCATCAAAGGTGGCGGGGCACCGACCGCGAACGCGGAGGCGATGTCCGAGCAGGGGGAAGCGCCAGAAAAGGGCAAGCGGCAGGATGCCCGCACGACACCCCGCTTTTCGATCCGATTGGACCGAGACACCCTGGATGAACTGGAGGAAATTCTGCCTGCCGCCAAGCGTTTCATTAAGCTGCCGGGCCACATCCGGCTGACGAAATCCGACTTTGTTGAGTGGTGCATCAGGGAAGGCATCGACCGCATCAAGAAGGCGGAAGACCGTAAGGTGTGACCTGCCCCTTGCCGAGCAAAAAAGCTGTGGGCTGTGGGCTGTGGGCTGTGGACAGGGGGCGGTTTCCGGCACGCTGGGGCCGCCCAATTGCTAATTGAAGGGTAGTTGAATCTGAATTAGTTGGTTCAGCCACAAGAAGGCAGTGGATAACCCGTGTTTCGCCAGTAGAAGGCAGGAGTCCGCCAGAAGAAGGCAGTGGACAAGTGGTTCTACCGCCAGAAGAAGGCTGTGGGCAGTTTTGCCCGCCAGAAAAAGGCAGGGGATAAGTCGGAGGGCCAGTAAAAGGCAAGAGGGGTCCGACCTCCCTTTTTAACGGCGGGGAGGAGGCGAAATCGCCAGGACACCGCCAGAAAAAGGCAGTCCCTCAGATGAGGGCAACCGCACCGTCAGAAGAGGGCAACCGCAAGCGTGCGATTCGCAGAACCTTGCCGCCGCCATGGGTTCATGGGGCAGACCGCCAGTAAAGGGCAGGCCGTTGCGGGAATCGGCGGAAGCCTGCGGGATGGCGGCATGTCACCCGCCGCCAGTAAAAGGCAAGTTGCAAGCCCATGCTTTTGGCCGCAGATTTTGTGCTTATGCCGACGTCAGAGAACGGCACGATGCGTGGATGGGAGTCGCCATGAGCGGCAAGGGCGTGACAGTGCGGGAGCAGCGGCGCGAGACGATGCGTCGTGCCAACGATGGGCTTGAGCGCGTGGGCGAGATCCACAGGATGGTCAAGGCCCTTGGCCGCGATCAGGCCCGAGAGATCGTTGCCGCCGAGGAAAAGGGCATCGTCGACCGCGTCCACGACTTTCTGTCCGATGAACGCCACTCCATCGGCATCACCTATTCCGGATTCTGCGTCGTGAGTTTCCCCCATCGCCAGTTGAAGTCGAAAGACGATATCTGGATGCGGTCTCAGGGCCCGTTCTCGCTCCTCATCGAACCTGGTGCGGTCTCAAAAGGGAAAAAGATCGAACGTCTCGGCGTGCCTTTCGGTTCGCGGGCACGCCTCATCATGCTGTACCTGCAGACGCAGGCTTTGAAGACGGGGTCGCCCGAAGTCGAAATCGGGTCCAGCATGCATTCGTGGCTGGATAGGATGGGTCTTCCTATCGGCGGCACGGCCTACAAGGATGTCAGGGAGCAGGCTGCCCGCATCTCCCGCTGCAAGCTGTCGTTCAACTGGAACGGTGAGTCCGAGGGTGTCGCTTGGGATGGCTTCCAGAATGATTCCATCGTGCAGAAGGGCATGAATTTCCATGTCCCATCCGCACATGACACGCTGCAGACGAGACTCTGGGAGGACACCGTCCGCCTCTCGGACACATTCTACAAGGCACTGGAGGCACACCCTGTGCCGATTTGGGAGCCCGCCGTGCGGCAGATCAGCAACCAGTCGCTGGCCATCGATGTCTACATCTGGCTGGCGTACCGGCTGCGGGTAATCGGGGAGAAGCCCAAGCTGGTGCCGTGGGCCGATCTCCGTGATCAGTTCGGGCCGACCTATACGCGGCTGAGGGCATTCCGCGAGAACTTCGTCAAGACCCTGAAAGACGTGTTGGCGGTGTACCCTGAGGCGAAGGTCGAGGCATCCGAGCAGGGCCTGCTCCTGCACCGCTCGCCCCCCGCCGTCCCGGAACGCAAGCTGATGGTGCTGGAAGGCCGAAAGCGGTGACGTCGTCGAGATCATGACCACCCCCTTCGCCGCAACCGACAAGAGCCTCGAAACGGTCGTGGGCAGGTACGTCCCATCTGAAGCAGTGGCCGACGTGTGCCAGCAAGCGAGGACCTTCGCCTACGGCGAGTGCGGAATCCTCGCGGGTAGGCTCCACAGCATCACGGGATGGGGGAACGTATTTCTTTACGATGGTGCGGGGGGTCGCCCCTTGCCGCTGCATTACTGCGTCCGTTCGCCGCGGGGCCTCGTCGATTCCTTCGGCCTCTGCCCACATCGTCTCGAATACATGGTCTCCTCCCGACAAGGAGTGTCATCGCCCGTGTGGAATAACAGCACCGGCGACGCGGGCTTCACCGACCAGGACCCAGGGGATGTCGCGAGAGCCGATGTCTTCCTTGACACCCCGTGGATGCAGGCCGTCCTATCCGCCAGCGGTCGCTGACCACTGCTACCTACCCCTTGACTCCTCAAACCATCTCTCAATATAAAATGTAAATGTGCTTGACATTCTTATAAATGTATGTCAATGTGATGTCATGGATCGAGGGGTCCTGCGAAACGGGGAGGGGCATCATGGACATCGGGGACGCAATCACCAAGGGTATCAAAGGGATCGCCGCAGTGGGTGGAGCCTTCGTCGTTTGTTCTCTGGCCATTGCTGTCTACTCTGCCCACACGGGGACGCCCATCAGCGAGATCATGCCGATTTCCGTTTCCCAGGCGAAGACCTCCGATGAGGTCAGGGCCGAGTCCAATGACCGTGTCGTCGGGAAGTCGGTCGCGATGTTCGAGAAGGCGACGGGTGTCGACGTTCGGGTCGGGCACACGGGCGCCGAGGTGCTCTTGGGCGGCCAGATGGGCGACAAATTCAGTGCTCGGGCCACCTACGTCATGGGCAACGGGACGGGTTACGCTGCCCTGAAGAAGGGAAAGGCGAAAGGCTACTGCAACGTGGACACGGGCAGCGCCAAGGCAGCCATCGACCGCATGTATCCCGAGGGGAATATCAGGACCATGGTCGGCGGCCTGCCGACGCCGGCGGTCCTCGACTTCATGTTGACCTGGCACGAGCTTGCGCACTGCCATGATTTCGCCACCGACGCCAAGCGCACGCAGGCTTGGGTGATCGATACCGAGATGGTGGCCGACGTCTACATGGCGGTGATGGTGTTCCAGTCGAAGGGCATCGCCGATCCCGTCGGCGAAATCCGCCGCTGGTCGAGCCGCAGGGCCGTTGGAGCCTACTGGGGACACTACGACGCAGACGGCGTCGCCCGCATCGATGCCGGACACTTCACCTCGCCTGCCATCGAGGTCGTGCTGAGGGACCACGCCGCCGGCCGCCTCGGGGTCATGCACCCGAACGCCATCCTGTCATATGCGAGGGCTGTTTCGGCCTCGATCGTCTCGGGCTACGACAGGGACGTCGAGGAAGGAGAGCCCGTCATGTGGGAGGGCAAGTCCCAGCAGGTCTACGCCCCCTTCTCCGAGCAGCCCATCGCCTACAGGGGGGCCGCCGAAGCCTACGCCAAGTACGTCAGCCGCCAACTGTAAGGGCGATGTGCAGGAAGATTTCTCTGGGTGCGGACATGGATCCGCACCCTTTACCGTGATGGCTAGCCGAGGCGGTAAAGCGGGGACTGGATGTCTCTGGCTCCGCCGATCACGCACGGGGCGACGGGGACGACCTTCCCGAAGGGGAGATGCCGCAGGTGCCCTCGCCGCAGGTGCGGGCTGGCGTGCGTCCCTCCGAGGGTTTCCCCCTTGTGGACGGTCCGCTTCATGACCCGCACGACGGTGTGGGACAGGAGCGGCGGGCGGCCCTTCTTCGCCCTATGGTTCCATACCACCAGCGTCTGACGGATCATCCAGCGCAGTGTCCTTCTTGTTCGCCGGTGACGGCGCTTCATCATGCGCGCCAACGGTTGAGAGGAAGCGCTCACGAATCTCTGGGGTTCCAGTTGCCCAATCCAGTAACCCCACAGCCTCTTCGGCCATGCGGCGCCATTTTGGTCCTCGTTCGCGCATTTCGGTCCAGAGATCTTGAAGTTCGTAAGGGCGCTGCTCAACCAGGACGCCAAGCAACTCGCCCGCCTGCCGCAGGTCTTTCAGCGCCTTCGCTTGGCTTTGCTCTGTCTTAATCCGCATGCGGCTGACGATGAGCTTGTGCAAGGCGTACCGCTCCGGTGCCGGAACATTGATGGCGATTCCGCCGCCATAAAGTACAACAGCTTTAACCTCCTGGTAGATTAGGAAATCAAGGAAGCGAAGCGGCTGAGCCTCGACCTGAAGGGCAGGAAGCGCTACCGGGGTTTCGTCATCCGGTCCACGATTAGGCGCCAGAATATCGACGCGGAATTCGTTGCCGATGGCGTAATGGGTGGCGTGGCGTCCGTCTATAGGATGCGGGACAGCTTCGAACCGCGGATCGACTTCCTTGAGAATATCGCCGAAAGGAAGATGAACCTGGTCGCCAACGGCGATTGAGATGCTCGGGAATTGTGCGAGATCAAGATCATCGGTCATAGCGTTGCGATTGGCGAGTAGGACGCCGAGTAGGCCGGAATAGGTTTGATAGGCGGCTGTGCCAACCACGACTGCACGCAAGCGGAATACCCCAGCGTCAGCAAGCGCCTCCAGGATACGTCCCGTTCGTGCGTCGGGGCCGCGCAGTCCGGTCCGCTGGAGCGACGTCAGCATCATGCGCCGCTCACGGAAACTTGCCTTGGCTTGGCGGTGTTTGAGGATCTGTTGTTGAAGCTCTGGAGTGTCAGGCCCCACATAACGATCTCTGCGCTTGCCATGCTCGTCCGTACCAGACCGAAAATACCAATAGTTCCGGCCGTTGGCTGTCTTTGTAAAAAAGCTGCCGGAAACCGGGAAGTCCGCAATGAGGCGGTCCATCGAGCAGCGCTCGACCAGTTCCGCGTACATCGTCTGGATTGGTAGGGGGAGGTTCTGAGCCATCGCATCTATCCTTGGAGACAATTCTCATGCTGTCTCCAAGTTACGTGCTTTGGAGACAGTGTTCAATACGTCTCCAATAGTTTCTCCGGAGGCAAGCCGTTTCAACGATGGTGGATCGCCCTGACCGGCCGACGGTACAGCAGAACGCCCTCGCTGGCCGTCGTGGAGCTGCGAAGGTTCGACCAGGTACAGTCGGACTTATGGATTTTCATCTGCCCCAATTTCGCCGAGTCTGAAAACATACCTTTTCAAACTCGGCAACCCAGGTGTACAATCGTCTACGAACCGACGGAGACTGCCTCATGCGCCTGAGCCTAGCCTCAACTAGCAGGAACGCCCCAACTCCGCACTGCTCTGCGCTGCCTGGGGCCGAATTCCATGGATGAGGAAAAGGTGGCCACAAGGGGCGAGGTCACGGTCTTCGCCAGACGGAGTGAAATTGACCCACTGCTCCTCGGGGCGGCGGAGTCTGCCAAACGATACGCCTCGTTGGCCTTCTCCGAGGGCACGCGGCGTGTCTACGCATCCGCATGGAAAGCGTTCGACGACTTCTGCACCGAGCAGGGCCTGCAAAGCCTGCCTGCCAGCGGGACAACGCTCTCTCTCTGGCTCGCCCTGTTGGCCGATATGGGAATGTCGCCAAGAACCCTCCACGTCAGGGGGGCCGCCGTGCGGGCGATGCACGTCAGCACGCGGAACCCTGATGGAAAGCCCTACGATAGTCCGACCGACACGGCTGAAGTAAAACTCGTCCTCAAGGGAATTCGCAGGGAGTCCGCGAGAATGGGGCAGACCCCCGAGCAGGCCGACCCCGTGACCGCCGACCTCTTGCGAACGGTGGCTGGCGGCATCGGTCGGGGCTCGACGATGGGAATCAGGGACGCGGCCATCGTACTCCTCGGTTTTGCCTCGGCCATGCGGAGGGGGGAGATCGCCGCCATGCGGGTCGAGCACGTCATCCCCACCGACAAGGGTCTCCTGATCCGCATCCCACTGTCAAAGGGCGACCAGGAGGGCGAAGGCCAGGCTGTCGCCGTCCCTATGGCGAGGGATCCAGGTCTGTGCCCCGTCCGTGCCCTACGGGAGTGGCTCCAAATCTTGAGGAAGGAGAACATGCTGGAGGGAAGGGTCTTCCGTGAGATCACGACGGCAGACCGTATCCTGCCCGACAGCGAGGGGCTGACGCCGGAGAGCATCGGTCGCATCGTGAGGAAACGGGCGGACGCGGTCGGTCTCGAAGGCAGGATTACCGCCCATAGCCTCAGGGCAGGCTTCGCCACGTCCGCGTTGCTGAAAGGAGCACCCATTCCCAAGGTGCGAGATCACCTAAGGCACACCGACGTCGCCACCACCATGCGATACTTTCGCGACCTGGAACGGTTCCTCGATCATCCAGGGGAGGGCCTTCTTTGACTTGGACGCACAGCAGGCAAAAAACAGCCCGTAAAGTAGTGGCTCGGATGGACTGCCCCCGCGTTCACGACCTCAATGTTTCCTATCGTGTCGTCGTATCTGGTGAGCGCGTTCGACGGATCACGGCGATTCCCCGGGTGGCCGACTTAAAAATCGTCGCCGTTGGTCAAGTCAGAATGCAAATGGCAGTTGATTTCGGTTATATAGAGGGTCGAACTATTTTTTATTGTTGCCTGTCTTTGCCCATTGGAGAATGTCGTTGAAATTCAAGCTTGATTTTCCATGCAAGAACTTGTTTGCATAAGCATCGAACGTCTCTCTGCGCGGCGGAGCCACTTTCTTTGCGAAGCTTCGAACGGCTTTGACATTCGGGGTTTTCCCTGATCTGCGGACCTCATCGAGCACCGTCGCAACAAGACGGTCTTGTCGCGTCCTTAATCCCTTGCCGACGCCGTGTTTCTTCAAAAGGCGGCCCCACATAACGGCGAAAAATTTCTCCGCGAGAAATTGCTTAAACTGTTCGTCGAGCTGGGCCATCGCGAGCTCCAACTGCCCAGTTCGATACAGGATTTTATAGAACTCTATCATCTGGCTGCCAAAGACCCCAGCCGGCACGATCTCCTGCGACCCTATCAAGAAGCAAAACGGACACGGCTGATTGATGGTGAGCGGCATTAGCGCATAGAAACCTTGGCAGGTCGCCATGACCACGCCGGTATTGTTCTTGGTGATGATATTGATCCTCGACAGGAGATCGAATAACTCAGCCCATGACACCCGCTCTTGGTCGTCGCCAACCCCCAATCCCATCACTTTGTCGCCATGGCACTCAAGATGAATGATCGGCCGTAAGCCAGTTTCACAGGCCGGGACCAGGCAAGCCAGAAACGCAATCAGTTCCTGCCTATTGCTCACTTTCTCAAGGTGAACAAGCGTTTCCTGACCTTCAGAGGCCATTTGGAAGTCCAGTAGGTCTTCATGCAGCCGCCGCGCTGTCTGCAAATCGGTCGATTTTAGGCCATCGACGATGATGATCGCATTATTGGCGAACTGGGTTTCGAACTTAAGATGAGACATGGGGCCCCTCCTTTATGGGCGGTCGGCTTGCGTGGCTATTCTAAGTGCTGCTTCTTCCTACCTGCGTTAGAACAAGCTGTCGAACGCAGTGATCGGGCGATCAGAACAGGTATTTGCACCATAACCTTCGGTTGCAGGAACGATTGATCGACCTTGGGTTGGCGTTCCGGCAAGGTACGTTTTCGGGAATCGGCGTGGACCTAGGGGTATGAGTCGCAACGGAATGAAATGGCAACTCGCACAACCGTTCCAGTACAACCGCGCTGGGTCGAATAGGAAGGGAGGCTATCGGTTTTAGCCGCCGACGTTGATTGTAATTCTTGACCGCATCCCATGGAGGGGGCTTCCTCGCCTCCCTAAAATCTGCGATCATCTGCAGAAAATAGGGTTATTTTCTCGGTCTACGTCAGTGCAAAGGGGGGCCACGGATGGGTGCTCGATTCGAACTCCGTCATGCAAACTTGATGGCCTACGTTACCTCAAGATCGTACGGCGCTCCTAGAAGTCAGCACCATGACTTACGCGATTTTCTGCTCGCCCTTCGGTATCAAGCAACAGAATTTCTTATTCCAGAACCTGGTTTCGAACCCTGGCCCGAGTATGTGTCGGATATTGCAGGGAGAGCACTGAAAGAACTGGAAGAGGGACAACGCCTGGAAAAAAACGCAATCATCTCCGGGGGTGCCGTTGAGCGTTTGTTGGAGGAACTTCGAACAGAGCTATCGAAGTATTCTCTGTTTGCGCTTGCCATCGGTAAATCAGCCCAAATTAGGCGAGTAGCAGAGGAGATCGCACGTGAGCCACTCTATGGCCAATTACTAGTTCTCATTCCAGACTACCGTGAAAAAAACTCAAATTTCGAAGTCTTGGACCCAATTCCAGCATTCTCTGTGGCTCTACATGCAGCTTCTGATTGGCCTGGAATGGCGTTTTGGACGCCTAACGGGACGAGTGCTTTCGTGCCAATGGGGGCGCTCGAAGGATTGGGGCCTGAGTTGCGTCAAGCGTCCGAAGAGAGGATCGATCACTCTCGCCGACGTTCCTGGTTTCCGGAATTTGGTTGGGTTGGAACATTTGACCCCTTAATCAAATCGTGGTCTGAAAGATACAAAACAAAGACACGAAGGCTTCTTCACCTAAGCGATCTTCATTTCGGCACGACGCATGCTACAGAAAATCAGCCACTGCTAGACGCGGAATTAAGTGAGGTAGTAAGGTCTGTTCAGCGGGTTGTTATCACAGGGGATCTCCTGGACTCACCAAAGCCGGATTATTTTCAAAGATTTATAGCATTCAAAGGTGCACTAACTCGCCTGTCGGGCGGGAAAGAACCAATATCAATTACCGGAAATCATGATCAAAGATGGAGGGGGATACTTGGAGAAAAATATCGACAGGTAGTGAATTTAAAATCTAGCGGCGTCGAATTGGATGAAGACACCGAAATGGTGTTCATTATGCTGAACTCATCAGTCAAAGGGTCATTCGCTCGCGGGTGTATAACGTCTTCCCAATTCAAGCGCGTGGCGTCGGATTTCAGGTCGCTTACAGCAGCGCGCTCAGACGTAAAGCGCTTTCTGCCAGTCGTTCTCGTTCATCACCACCCCTTCTCGTTCGACCTTCCCCCTGATACTTTCCTGCAAAGGGTGCTTTCCTGGCTTGGCCTGCGTGAGGAGACGCTACTGGAATTGAAGGACGCAGATGATTTGCATCGATGGTGCCTTGATTGGGGCTTCCCGACCATCCTGCACGGACACAAACACAAGAGACGTTACATCTCGAAACCCATAACACACGATGGCCGGACGATGGAATTGACAGCAATTGGATGCGGCAGTTCACTTGGAGCAGAGGGGTCGCCTGTCTCCTATAATTTGCTCGAATGGAATTCTGATCGCGAGCTATGGGTTGCTTCGTTCTTTGAAAGCATCAATGGAGGAGCTTTCCGTGAAGTTGGCCTATCGGTGTCACCTGAAAGATCTGGCATCTCAGGGCAATGAAGGTGTTGCCGACATTCATTGTTGACGCACAGAACAAAGTTAATAACGCCGTACCAATCCCGAGAAGCCGCCTCGTCCGGGATTGAGTCGTCCAAAATGGATGGCCTATTGTCGTCTCGTCCGAACCCAATCTCCTGCGACACCGAGACCGAGGCCAGTGGCGCAGACCTCAATCAGTTGTTGACCTGGGCTCCAATGCATAAGCATCAATTGCCTTTTGCGGTCGTTGAGAAAGATTTTAAGTCTCATAACGCGTGTTGTCGGGTCTCTCTTCTCGATGTGGTCGAAGCTGATCAACAGCAGTTTCCACACATCCAGAATAGTAAGTTCCTGGCCTTTAACGGGAATAAAAAATTCATGTCTCATAAGGACGCCCGCGCGAAAAAGTTCAAATCAGCATCGAACCGAGATAATAGGTTTCTCTGTTTCAGTTGCCCTGGTCTGAGTTTATGCCAAAATGTCGAAGTCTTAGGAAAACAACTTCAGTTCACTCTGGCTGTGCGTTGCTGCGAACCTAACCGTATTGGCAAGCTGCCCCTCCTTCTCACAGGCCTGAATGGCATCTGCACAGTAACAAGGCAGAACCGGCTGGAAATAACAGTAGTGGGATAACCCATATTCAATGCGAGAGTTCGTTACTTTTGTAGCCGATAAATTTCCAGCTTATTTTTTGTCTCATACCAGCGGCATTAAACATTGACCTCTGCCCATTTTCTAGCTGCGATTGATCGGATGCGGTGAAGGGCGGGGAATTTTTTTTAAAAGCCTCTTGGGCGTCTTCATCCTTCTTCGGATGATAGGAACGCGACGACAAGCGGCTGAAGCCGAGTTGCCGCAGAATGGTGCCTACGGTGCGTTCGGCCAGTTCCACGGCAAAGCGCTCCCGGATGACGGCCTGCAAATCGACCCGACGCCAGCGGACCACCCCATGGACGGCCAGATCAGGGCCCTTGCGGACGATCTCGGCCAGTTCCGCCTTCTGCTCCACCGTCAGCCGGGGCTTATTTCTACATGCGTCACCCCACTCTGTGCCGAATATCCTACACGCTCGCCCGCTTCCTCCGCGCCGTCAGCTTCTGTGCCACATCCGCGTCATGCAGGGCGACCGGGCCGTCGAAACGCAGATGGTAGGCGACCGGCGGCCCGACCTCGACGTCTGGATTTCCCCATTGCAAAACGCGTTGGGTCGCCCAGTTAGCCGGGATGTCGAGTACGCCGCCATCAACCTTCTCCTTCGGCCTGACCGGGCAGAACAGCGGCAGTCCGGTTTCGCGCAGCGCCGTGATGTCATACGGCAGCGGCTTTCCTGCCTTCAGGGCACACATCGGATAGTTCGTGGAAAAAAGTTGGTCAGGCGACAGCAGGATCGCGGGGGGGCGACCATCGGCGTTACCGGCAAGCCAGACTTGCTCCGTGGCAGCCGTCGAAGCGTTCCCTGTGGCAGCCGACGTGATCCGCCAGTAGCGGCTGGCACCGTCGCGAATTAGGTCTTTGAGCCAAACCAGCCCATAACCGATCACGGATTCCGGACGGACATCGATCACCAGAACGTCCATACCCGCCACCCGAAGGCGGTCCATGCGTTCGCTGCCAAGCAGTCCGGCGGCCGTAATTTCGACGACGAACGAGATGTCCGTCCCTTTGTCAGGTCGGACCACCAGGCGGTCAACGATGAGCCCATCGGCAAGCTTCTCGCCCAAAGCACGCTCGACAATTTTTGCTGCCCTGGCGGACGGAAGGTCTATGCGATCCAGGTGTTCCAGAGCGGAGCGGATGACACGCACGGCCAACCGATGGTGGGTCGCTTGCACCGCTTCCGACCAACTGCCGCCGAGGTTAGACAGCGAGCACTGTGCCGCACCGTCATAGTGGGCAAAGTGATGGGTCTTTTTAGGTCCCTTGTGGGCCTCCAGAACCCTGCCACATTCGGGGCAGGTGCATTCAGCGGCAAGACCCGTGGGAACGGCGTCAACTGATACAAGGCTGCCTTGGTGCATGGCCCACGCGATCTTGACGTCCATCTGCCCCTCCTGTTCTCTGCCAAGGGTGCCACCCTGCCCCACGGCTAGCGGCTGTGAGTCTCGACCCAAGCACCCGAATCCAGGCTGGTGTATCATCCAACACAACTAACAGAAGATCTAGGAAGTTCTGGATCGATGAGCCACATCCTCGCTGCATCGGAGGCCTTCAAGTTTGCCGCGCCTTCCACAACTGCGATCGCGTACCACCTTGTGAACCTCCCTGATCTGGAAAAGCCAAGCAGGGAAAGACGGGTGCGATCCTGCAACGGGGGGGCCTATATTCGTCGCCGCTAGTCAAATGGCAAAGGCATCGTGTGCAGGGTCATTGTGGCAGAAGGAGCCTGTCCAGCCGGGGTCTCGCCAGCCGTTGTAAAGGCTGCCGCCGTGGCGGAGATGGAGCGGCCTCGGTCTGAGGACACGCGACTGGAGCGTCAACTCTTCAAGGCCAGCAGAGCTGGTTGCATCCTCGAAGCGATGGCATCATCACAAATTTAATGTTCCGGGGGATGAAAGGTGGACGATAAGGAATTGCAACGCCTGCTGACGATGGGAATGATCCCGTCAGAAATCAAACAGGTCCAAAAAGGCCATCGTACCGAGGACGACATTTTGGTGGACCGCCAGGTAAGGAATGATTCCTATCAATGGATTGGCGTGGCGCTTCAAGACTGGCCGCCATTTGAAGTGCGGTGGAACATCGACAAGGCTTCCCATCACCGCTCACTCGACGGGAAGAGCAGGGACGCCTTTGCCGCTGAATATCCCGATGTTATCGTCATGAAGGCCTGTCCTTACGAGATCGTCGCAGCGCTGCCTGAGTCCAAGCGGCGTACCAAGGAGCCTTGGGAAGGGGATTTCCAAAACAAGACGGCGAAGGTGATCGCCGCATGGGTGAAAGAAATCGCCATTACTCCGCCGGTCCTGGTCTTGTTCAAGGACGGGGTGATGCTCGCCGGAGGTTGGCATCGGTTCCACGTCGCCATGAAGAGAAGCGTCCCCACGGTCAAAGTTCTGGTCAGGAAATCGGAGATTTCCAACATCAGGCTCGCGGTACCCTCCCTTGCCCCCGCAGGATGATTAAGTCACATGAATTGTCCGTTTCAAGAATTCCATTAGTCTCCATCCCTTTAACCCGCAGGAAATGCGGGTTGCCTCTCCCCGCCTGATGTTCCTGATTTGTCCGGTTAACGTGGTTTTCTGCCCGTTCTATGTCGTAACCCGACCAAGGCGGCGTTCCACTTGACGCAGGACCAGGAGGCTGCTGTCCGAAGATAGATCTCCGTCATCAAAGCGAGCGACCAGGGCCTTGTTCTTGATGGGTGACAAGCCCTCCAGGGACAGAGTAGATTCGCCCATGGAGGGTGGGCGGCTCCTGTTTCTGGTCTCGACAACCGAAATATAGGAAATATCAGGATCTGACGTTACACCCGCCATCCCTTGTGAATAATGCGAATTAAGAAACATTGTTCGGGGCAGCATTCTGTAGAGAATAAGGGGGGGGCTCCGTGACGAAAATCCAGAAAGATAAAACCGGAGGCAAGACTGACGGCCTAAAGGCGCCCACGCCGTGGCCGGGTGCTAACGCTCGCCTTTTAGGTCTAGGCCTGGGACTTCCGGTTGCTCCGCTTGATCGTCTGGCGAACTTCAGCGCAGCGGATTTTGAACGCTTCACCCTCGAATGGGCCTCGGGCTATCTCGCGGTCAAAGTGGAAGACATCGTTGAGGTTCAGCAGCGTGGAGGGGCAGGAGATAAGGGGCGTGATGTCATCGCCTGGCTCGACCCCAACACAGCGCCCAATCGCAGGTGGAGACTTTATCAGTGTAAACACTATGGCACCGCATTGGGTGCGGGACCTGCGGCCGCGGAGATCGGCAAGGTTCTCTTTTACAGCCACCGCGGCGACTACAGCTTTCCGCAGGAATACCATTTTGTCACCCACAAGGGTGTGACGTCCCCCTTTCAAGACCTATTAGACCAACCGGAGAATCTCCGGGAATTTGTCATTGAGAACTGGAACAAATACATTAGGGCTGTTCATTACGAGTGGTTTGCCGGGGATGAGGCTGGCCCAGGAGACAGAGTCGGTTTCATACCGGATTTGGCAGCGGGGTAGGAAATGAACGCTCATATGCTACAACATCTCCGTCAAAACGCCCGTCCAGTCGCTCAGCACGAAATGGGCCACTATGTCGCGGCCCGTGTCCTCGGGTTCCGCACTGGGGAAGTTTCCGTCACTGTTCAATGGCCCGATGGCCACCACGGTGCTGCCACGGTGACCCTCCCACAGTCCTTATCCACCCTGGATGACGTTCGGTATTATCTGCGGAACCGAGTGCAGATTCTCTACGCGGGTGCTGCCGCCGAGACATTGCCGTGCAATTGTACGGAAAAAAAAGTGGACAGTGAAAAAGCGATAAAAATAATCAACAACCCAGGTAACGGTGCAGAGACCGATCACGCTAAAGCAAGAGAACTAATTCATTTGTTAAGAGATATGGAGCATAGCGATTGCGATGTTGGAGATGAGGTGCTTGTGCAATGTCAGTTGGATAATCTGAGCCAGGAACTATGGAATCAGGCCGTCGCGTTAGTCGAACTGCATGCGGACACTATCGTCGGATTAGCCGGCAATCTCTCGTCAAGGGTCCAAGCCCCAAATGAGAAGATTGAGATTACAGCGCAAGAATTGGAAAACATACCCTCTGTCAAAGCGCTCACTGCAGTCCAATAGAATTCTACCTGTTTCGGGGGCATTTTTCATAATGGATACCGGCCAGCGCCATATACTATTAAATGTTGAGGCTTTTCCTGCGACCTTCCGTGATGTGGATTTAGGAGTTTATTTCATCGAGTGCAAGGTCCCCGACTATTCCATGGATGTGGCAAAGACACAGGTCCTCCTGGACAACAACTTGCTCGGCATCACGACCAGAAATCCCGACGCGGTTATACAAAAAATCAGCTGGTATTTTGGCCAGCACCCGCAAGCCGACATCTCCCTGAATCCAGCGGTCGCCGCGACCGAGCAATACCTGTCGAACGACTGGGATAACGCGAAAACCCATCTGGAGGCTTTCGAGAAGGCAGTTGCCAAATTCAGGATATTTGAGGCCGGGCATATGCTCAATCTGCTGCGGACAGTGGCCGGCAAAGAGGCGGATACCATGCAACAGGTCGGCATCCTTTTTTGCTACCTGACAGTCCTCAAGCATCTCTACGCCGAGAAGCCGGAAAAGGGTGGAGACCTATTGAATACTTGGGTCGAACTGTTCCGCCAGGACATCCCGCGTATTCAGACCATTTACATGTTCGGCTCACTTTTCCTGCTGTCGCGAATGCAGCGCCAGTTAAGGTTTGCTCGACAAGAATCGTTAATAGCCGAATATGCCGACAAGTTTATGGCACTGCGGAAAAAGGAAAAGGGCGACTTCACAAGGTGGCTGCGGAACCGGGCCTGCGACATACTGCCTTTCATCCTAGCGCCGACGCTAAGCATCGAAAAGTACGGCGGCTACTCCTCCCGCGTCGTCATCGCTACAAATGACGAAGTGGTCGGCGAATGCATTGGGCGGCTATTCGCCTGGGGTGGAGAGCAACAGAAAAATGACCGCTGGACGTTGGTCCCGATGTTTCATGTTCTGGATCAACGCGATGAACGTGTTTGCCAGGGAATTGAGCAAATCTATCAAGGCATAGCGTCCGAGAGAGCGTCCAACGACGAAGAAAAGAAGCTGCGGCTGCGGAACCTGATCCAGATATCCATGGAGATGGTAGGAGTCGATCTCCGTGCTCACCTGCACCAAGCCCTGTCTGCGTACAGGATCTACGACATGCTTGTATAATAATAGAACCCCAATTTATTCGCAAGGCAGCCGCTATACCTATGTATTCCTTATTAAATATGTTGTGCTGATTACATTTAATATTATTGACTAACTGGATCAGCATCGACAAAGGTATGTTTTAGGACTTTCTTGATCACTTCGGCGTCATAGATCCGGAATTTTCCAGCTGTGTTTCCGTGAGTGATCATGCCCGCAAATCCCAGATGCATTTGGTTGGTCGGGTCTTGCCAGATGAAGAGTAAGCGTCTCCTGAGGGCTGCCTTGCCCGACCCTTCCATTTCGTCAGCACCTGTCCGAAAAGCGGTCATAGGCGCCCACCCGCTGTATGAACGGCTCCACTTCGCGGCGGTAGATCTCGCCCTTGAGGAAGGCGATCTCTTCGGCGAGGCCTTCCTCGGGGACGTCCACATGCCAAGCCTTGGGCCTGCCGTTACTTTCGGCGTTCCACCTGTAGCCGCGGGCCTTCAGGATATCCTTCACGTCGAACGGCGAATTCTCGGCCCAAATGCGGCAGGTCGCCTTTCTCGCCTCCTCAAGGAGCCGAGCCAGTGCCGTGACCCCGGATTTTGGAAGAGGGCGAGCGAGGATCTCGATGCCTGCGATGCAGTCATCGATGGCTCGGTGAGCATCGTGGAACAGGCCGCACCCTGCGAGAAGGTAACCGAGTTTCGCCCCCTCGAAGCCTTCCTCGGCCCACGGCACCTGAGACATCGAGCACGCCCATGGCTTCGTGGTGAAGACGTCGCAAAACCGCTCTGCGAAGCGGCGGTCGAACGCGGCGTTATGGGCCACCATGAGATCGACGGGGGCGGCGACGGCGGCCACTTCGGCGGGATCGACCGTCTTGCCGGCGACCATCTCGTCCGTGATGCCGGTGATGGCCGTAATTTCCTGCGGGATTGGGGTCGAAGGCTGGCGGAGCCAGCCGAACGCCTCGCCGATCTCGAAGATGCGTCCGTCCAGCCCGTATGTGAACGGAACCATCCCGAACTCGATGATTTCATCCTTGGCGGGGTCGAGGCCGGTGGTCTCAAGGTCGAGGAAAAGGCCGGTCCTCGTCTTCGACCCGTCCGAACCATTGATCGTCCGACGGGGCTTCAGCCTTCGCAGGATGCGGTAGTCACCAGTCGCCTCCAGGGCGGCGGCCATTTTTTCGGGGTCTGAATCGATCTGCATTTCACATCAAACTTCGTCGGGAGTGTGTTCGGGTGGTTCCGCATATCCATCATCAGTCGCGATCCTGATCTGGACTGGCTTCCCTTCGTGGTGGAACCAAAGTTTGCAGATCTCAGCATCGTCGCTCTTGGGCCGTGGCACGGCATCGCGGACTTTGAAGGTCGTGGGCATGTTGACGGAATTGCCGAAAATGAGGGCGTGCTGCTTGGGAAGGGATGGGAGTCGCTTCAGGACGGTGTCCGAGATGAATGGTGTCATCTGCCGGATGTGGCTGAGGTCGTCAGGATTCTGAATTCGGTGAATGACGTAGTTCGAACACTGTGACAGGACCGTTTTCGAAAGCTCGCTCGGTCGCTGGGATGCCACGGTGAGGAACAGCCCATATTTTCGGCCTTCCTTCGCGATTCGCTCGAATACCCGAGCGGCGTCGATGACATGGCCAGAGGGCCGCTCGGCTACGTATCGATGCGCTTCCTCAAGCAACAGGTTGACCGGAAGCCGGTTACGAGGATCAGCCTTTCGAAGCATGTCGAAGACGAGCCGCGACATTACAGCGGACACCACGGCCACGACCTCGTCCTCGGCATCGTTCATGTCGACGACGATGACTTGAACAGCCTTCACCAACACGTCGCCGATACGTTGGAGGCCTAGAAATTTCTCGACGAACTTGTCCATACGACGGTCTTCGGGAGGATAGGAACTGGGGTCGCCGCGGAGGAAAGCGAACTCTTCACGCTCTCGGACCCATTTGAATCGGGTCAGCATTTGCGAGCAGTAGTCGCGGATCTGGCGGTTGCCATGGGCCTCCTCGTAAAGGAGAGCGAGGTCAAGGGCCTTCCCGAGATCGTCGAATCTGAATTCCGCCTGCTTGTAGTCTGGAAGAACGACGTTGTCTATCAGAAGGCCATTAAGCAGGTTTGCAAGCCCTTCTAATTTTTTCATTTCGCCAAAGCTTAGATCGATTATGTTCCTCACAGCATTTAGCGAAAGCTCGTCGGTACTGAACGTCGAAAGGATGCCCGTGATACGGTCCTTCTTCGACGGTGTGCTCGCATCGCTCTGAAGAATGTGAAGCAGGCAGGACGCCAGGATGTGGTTTCGGATTCCGTTAAGGACTTCGGGACTGTTACCGGAAAACAAGGTGGCCAGACCCAACGCGGTTCTCAGGACCGGACGCTGCGTCTTCTCGCTCGCCCTCAGGAGCAGTTCCCACTCATCGACGGTCATGAACCAGTGCGGGAGCCTGAACCTCGCAGTCGCTTCCTTATCGTCGAGGGCTGGCGGAGCTTCGGTTGCCTCGCCGCCGACCTTCAGGTAAAGGCGAGCTATCGAGGCAGGAAGCTCCGAGAAGGCTGTCCTGTATTCGCCGTTCACGTCGAGCACGACGAATGTGGCCCCACGGGCGGGATATTCTGAACCCTTTGCGAAAACGGACTGGACTATCGACGCAACCGTACAGGACTTTCCACTACCAGTGTTGCCAAGCACGGCCACGTGACCGCCAAAAAAGGAATCAACGCGGACCTTGACATCATATCCGGAGAACACCACCGAGCGTCCGATGTCGATGGCACGCATTCTTGTGGGGCGGGGCATCGGGAGCGGCTGCCCGCATTCCCTCGCAAGGTCTTCATCGGGAATCTTCTCTTCAGCACCATCGACGTCGAAGATGCGGTCTAGATCGTCATCGGTCGCGTAGAGGGCGTCCGAATAGAGAGTGGGAAACACGGATACGCCGAACCTGAAGCCCTCCTCGGCGGACAAAGTCCCGACAGGAACGACTTCGAGGAATCTAGCCGACAGCGTTTTGTCGAGTTCGCGTCCGTCCTTCGGCTCTCTTCTGCCGGGTTCCTTTTCGGACAGCCCTACGACCTCAGCCACCACATGGTCGGCGAGCACGGGGATCATGACGAACGAGCCGAGGCGGGCCACGTAATGAACGTCGTCGTAGCCGACCACGCGGAAGCTTTCCGTGCTGGCAAGCAATTCCACGGTGAACCGATCTGCGGCCACGGCGACGACCTTCCCGATTACCCTTTGCCGGTCATCGACGATCATCGCTCACCCCCCGACGGTGCCGTCCCAAGCCCTTTTCGAATGAGATCGACGACGAGGCGGACGCTCTCGTCGATGCGTTCTCCGGGGAGATCGGGCAGGAATCGATCGACGACATGTTCGAAGTAATGGACACGTCGGCCTGCTGGTCCCTCTCCAGCGATCACCCAGATCCGAGGATCGTTCAATTCGATGAGTTTGCGGATGCCGGGCTGGTTGGGGTCTCCGAAAACGACGAGCCTGAAAGTCGGCACAGTCAGGGCCTGGTGAATGATCGCGTCTATGTGCGAATCACCAAAACTGTAGCCAAGCGTCACGAGCACCGTCTGTTCCCGCACGATCCTGGCCTGGAACTCCCGGAACAGGTCGGTGTAGGGCGAGGCTATGGTCGCATGGTGTTTCAACGGTGTGGGGAAGATCATGACACCGCCGGCCAAATCAGGCGAAGGGGTCTGCACCTCGCGGATGCCGTGGATGCCCGAACCCGCATCCTCAATCCAATTGATGGAGCCATGCAGTTTGCAGAGGTAGACGTGGTTATCGACGGCCGTCCATTTCCGGCTTGAGACATCGAGTTGCTCGGCAAGCGCATATTTGAAGCTCGCAGGATTAAACATGCGTTCGATCACGCCAGAGAAGCCGTTGCAGAACGATATGCCCAATCCGTCTAAGGCCCTTTCGGAGAAGAGGTCGTAGTTGGTTGTGAATACCCACGGGCGGGGAAGGTTGCGGTCACGGTAAACCAGCTTCCTGTAGAACGCCCTGTAGACGTCCAGGACGGTTCGGTTCCCTTCGGCAAAACGTCCCTCCAAACAACGTCGTATGATGTACCGCTGTATCTTGGAAATTATCCCGTTCACGGTCTTCAGGGGATCTTCTTTGCCCGTCCGTGTTAGGATGAAACTTTGGGCATGCAAGACGTCCATGAGCCGTTCGAGATTCGTGCGGTATTCTATTGCTGAGACGTCGATCCCGATGTCTTGGAGATAGAGTGCCTCTTCCTCCGAAAGTGCCTCGGCGGGAGCCTCGGCACCGCTATTCGGGAGGTATGCCGCTGCGAGCGCAGCCATTGTGGGGATGCCCAGCTCGACCCACTTATCCTCACCTTCGGCATCTTTTTCAGGCACCATGAACGACGAACAGCCAGCCCCAAGGAGGAAGGAGATGTTCGGCGCGTTCAGGACTTCGCCGATGCTCGCACGCACCTTCGCGACGGCGGCTTTATGGCTTTCGGCACGCTCGCGGAGTAGCCAGTCCTCATTTCCCCTGAAAAAGGCGAACCGGATCGGCTCCTTCGCATCGTCAATGGCGGAAGGCCCTGCGGCATTGTCAGCGCCACCGGCGTGGCCGTCCCCTGGCTGAGTGACCGTGTGGTTCATGCTTTTCTCGATCCCCTGACCAAAAGGTCGGATGTGAACGCGTCTTCAGGTAGCAATATCGGACGGCAGGATAACCCGAAAGAAGAGGACAGACCACAGGCTGACTGACCCCAATGGTGATTCGACGGACTGATTGTGCGAAGGATGGCCCTGCGTACTGACTAGCAAATAGATGAGTGGACTCCCGCGTGACCCTTTTGCCGCTTTTAAGATCGGCCCACCGTGTTCGCGTCGTCGGAGCCTTTCTTGCGTTACTCGCTACCACTATTCTCGGCGCCCCGGCTGTAGCGGCGGATCAAACGAGTGGCCGTGTCAGCGGCGTGACTTCCGTCATCGACGCCGACACCATCGAAATCCATGGTGTGCGCATCCGCCTCCACGGCATCGATGCGCCGGAAAGCCGTCAGGAGTGCCGCCGCCCGACCGGTGAGACTTGGCGCTGCGGGCAGCAGGCATCGCTGGCCCTGCAGGACCATGTCGAGCGGCGACCGCTGTCGTGCCTACACCGGGACACCGATCACTACGGGCGCATGATCGGGCAGTGTTTCCTCGGCGACCAAGATGTCAATGCCTGGCTGGTCGAGCAGGGATGGGCGGTGGCCTACCGCCGATATTCCAGGGACTACGTAGCCCAGGAAAATGCCGCCAAGACTGTGCTTCGTGGTATCTGGTCGGGCGATTTCATCATGCCGTGGGACTGGCGTCGTGGTCAGCGCCTGCAGAGCGCGGCTCACGATGCCCAACGGCAACCCGCTGATCCGACCTGCGTCATCAAAGGCAACATTAACGCCAAGGGCGAACGCATCTACCATGTCCCCGGCGGGCGCTGGTACGATCAGACCCGGATCAACGAGAGTAAGGGGCAGCGCTGGTTCTGCTCGGAGGATGACGCCCAAACGGAGGGATGGCGGAGGTCTCGACAATGACAGGGGAGCATGAGCTTCGCGAGAAGCTGTGCAAGTGCGAAGCACTAATTGCCAGCGCTACAAGGGAACGTCAGAAAGTATTGAAAATTGCATCATCAGTGCGTCTACGCTCCCAGCGGTCGCGGTGAGGTAGCGGTATGATCAACGTCATCTGGCGATTGGCTTATAGGGCGGCATTCCTGGGCTACCTCTTTCTTAATGCCGTACGCCGACCAAGCACTCAGGGCGTTCTTGTGGCCATCTGGCACGAAGGCCATCTCCTGTGCGTTCGCAACAGCTACCGGTGGGGGTGGAACTTGCCTGGCGGCATGGTCCGTTCCGGAGAGGACACGGCGGGAGCTGCAGTGCGTGAACTGCGGGAGGAAATCGGGCTTCGGGTCGATACGGTTCGCTTGGTCCATGCACTCGACACCCGGTGTTTCTATGAGAACCGGCACGACAGCACCCGATTCTATAGCCTGAACCTCACCGAACGGGTCGGTATTGTGGTCGATGGACGGGAGGTCACTGCCGCTGAATGGCTGCTGCCCGCCGATGCCTTGACTCAAGGTGTCATTCCGCCGGTACGGCAGTATCTTGAGTCGCTGGTGCATGGGAACGCGTGCAGTGCACCGAGGTAGAAGACAAAATTGATGGTCGCCTATGGGCTGAGCCTGAGGCGTCTCCGTTGACCTTACTTCGCGCATCACTACGGCAGATCGAAATTAGGACTTCGCAATGACGATTGCGCCCCCCACCATCCCATAACGGGGTAAAATCACCTCACTTACCCGTTATATGCATAAAAGGCCTTGCCTCACCCGTATACGCCTCATATTATGCCTCTCCAGAAGCGTGGATGAGGCGATCAAGCCTCCCGGGCGGTAAAAATGGAGGCACAGCATGTACAAGATCATCGGATGCGCCGTCGTGTGGGGCTTTGCCCTGTTCGGCTTCAAGGAGTGGTGCGAAAAAACATACAAGTGCGACGGCGAGCACTCCTGAGTAGAACGATCAACGGAGTGGCCGTCATGACCGCCTTTCAATCCTTCGACCTCGCCAAGATGCGCGCCGATGCCAAGATCTCTCAGGAGGACATGGCTGCGCATCTTGGAGTTTCGCAAAGCCAAGTCTCCCGCTACGAGCAAGACCAGAACAGTGCGCCATTCGGCGTGGTCATGGCCTGGGCGCAGTTCTGCGGCGAAATCTCCACAAAACGGGGCCTGGAATACGGCACCCCCTACAGAGATATCGGTACGCAGATCAAGCTGATGAGCGATTACGCCGAAACAGCACCCGATCCATTGGACCCTTCCCTATTCAACGATTCGCCGACCGCCGCCAATTTTCTGCGACAGGTCCGAATTCTCGGCCGCAAGCCGCGGATTGCCATCTGCGGCCGGTTCGACCAGGGCAAGAGCCGACTGGCCAACACCTTGATGGGCAGCGACGCCCTGCCAACGGCTTACCAGCCAGCCACAGCTATCATCAGCCTCGTGCGGCACGTCAGCACACGTCCGTCATGGCTCAAGGAAGACGTCTGGGTCATGGCCAAGGGCTTCGACCTGAACCGGGCTGATGAAGAGGCACACTGCAACGACTTCAAGATCGTGGCGGGTTCGTTCGACACCTTGAAGCAATTCGGCACCCACAACGAAGCCCAGACGGTTCGCACTGAGAAATGTTTCGCCGCCCTGGTGTTCGTTGACTCTCCTTTCCTGCTTGGCTGCGACCTTCTGGACCTGCCCGGCTACAACGGCCCAGCGGACGACCACGACAAGGCCGAATTGGCTCACAGCCTCGCGGATGTCCTGATTTATGCCTCCTCGGCTCAAGGGTTCATGGACCAGCAGGACCTGCAGTTCGTCAATGCCTTGCTGAAGCAGTTGCCGATCATCGAGGCGGAGGACGCCTCCCTTCCACTTATGCGGAACGTCTTCTTTGTGGCGACGATGGCTCGTCAAGATCCGAATGACCTCGAGGACATCATCACCAAGGCGTCTTCCCGTGCCTACAGGCACCTGCTGGAAGGTCTAGAGGGACGGAGCGGACAAATCACCCTGTCTGACTTCCAAGCCAGGTTCTTCACCTACCTCGTCGACGATCCCAGCCGTCGGCAGGCCTTCGAAGATGATCTTAGTGACATCCTGAGCATGGTTTTCCCCGTGCAGGTGCGTCGCCGCCTCGACAACA
This sequence comes from Rhodospirillaceae bacterium BRH_c57, assembly GCA_000961745.1. Lineage (GTDB taxonomy): Bacteria > Pseudomonadota > Alphaproteobacteria > Rhodospirillales > Rhodospirillaceae > Cauispirillum. The sequence goes on from LAEA01000152.1 coordinate 100,165, forward strand.
CAGTTGTCGAGCTCAAGAACTCCGCCAAGGCGTACTGCGATGGCTGGTCCGTCCGACTCGTCGATGCCTTGGAAAATCGGGATCGTGCTCAAGGTTCGCTGGAGTTGCTGGAGCGGGCGGAACCTCTTCGTCAACGTCGGCTCGGCGAGAAGACCGAGCGTGTCAACACTGCCATCGCAGAACACAAGGCTGCATCCTCCGACTTCATCAAGGTCGCCTTAAGCAAGCTGGTCGCCCCTGACTACGTCGAGAAGCTCATCCGCGAGCGCTACGAAGACAAGAAGGAGGCACAGCAACTCGCGGCTTCCTACCTCGTCGATCACGTTCAGAATAAGCTGAATGCGTTTTTGGTCGAACGCACGCAGCAACTGATGCCCGAAATCGACGATATCCTTGCCGAATATCAGGCGGCAGGAACGTCTGCGGACGGAATGCAGGTCGGGCAGACCACCGTTCCCTTTGATGCACAAGGAGCCTTCTTCGGTGGTCTGGCTGCTGCCGGGACGGTCGGAGCCATGGCGGCTTGGGCTGCCGGTACGGCTGCAAGTGCTGGAGCAGGTGCAGCCATCTCGTTCGCTTCGATGGCTGGATTTACCGCGTCCTCAGTGGGGGCGATGGGCACGACTGGTGTGCTCGCCGCTCTTGGTGGCCCCATTACCATCGCCGTCGGGCTGGCCGTCATGTTTGGTTTGGCTGGCTACGCTTTGTTCGGTGCCTCCTGGCAGAGTCGGCTGGCCAAGAAAATCTGCGAGGCCATGAAGGAACGGCAGTTCCTCGACGTGCTGACGCAGCATTCCACGAAATATTGGGCTGATACAGCCACGGGGTTTACCCAAGGAATCGCCGCGACCGAGAAATCCTTCCAGGAGAACCTTGGCAATCTCCGGAAGCTCGTAAACGCAACCAGCCGGGACGACATGACCGCCCTGATCGCTCAGGTGGGTGCCACCAGGGATTTTTTCGGCGGCATTCCGTGGAGGCAGGGGAATTAGTTTACGCCGTCTGGCGTGATGCCTCTGCTCTCACAAACCTCACAATCCGAGAAACTGCATCCGGTCAGGTGTGCCTGCATAAGGCGGGAACCGTGTGCCTATGCGAAGGGACGGGAAAAACATGCTCAACGGTGACATGAAGAAAGAGGCCATCTCGGCCCTGAAGGATGCTCAGAAGAAGCACGAAGCCGAAGCAATTTATGTGGGCAGCGCTTCCACGAAGCTGTTCAACCTACGCAAGTCCAGCAGCGAGCAGGTCATCGGGCAGGTGGAGGAGTACGTAAACGGCCTCGCCAACTCGCCCAAGGAGTTCGACAAAACCTTCGCTGAGTACCGAGCTGAATTTTCGGTGTTCGACGAGATCGTGACGGTGATCGAGGAGGAGGCCGCAAAGACCAACACCCAGGCGGGTGCCGGTGCGGCTGCGGGTGTCGCGGCTGGAGTGGGTGTCGCTGCCTTCGCCCCGACTGCGGCCATGGCCATTGCAACGACGTTCGGTACGGCCAGTACTGGTACTGCGATTTCGGCCCTGACAGGGGCGGCCGCCACCAAGGCAGCGTTGGCATGGCTCGGTGGCGGTGCGTTGGCAGCGGGTGGCGGTGGCATGGTGGCAGGGCAAGCCTTCCTGGCTCTTGCGGGTCCAGTCGGTTGGGCGATTGGCGGCACAACTCTTCTGACAGCTGGCTTGTTTGCCCGCAGTCGGAATCGGACCATCGCCGAGAACGCGACGACCGAGATGAAGATAATTCAGACGCACATCGCAGCACTCACGGCAGCCAAGGTCGAGATCAACCGCCTCGTCAGCCTTACGGAACGTCATGTGGACGGCGTGACCGTCCTGTTGGCTCAATTACAGGAGCGGGCACCCGGCAACTACCAGGAATTCAATACCGTCCAGAAGGAATGGCTGGCCTCGCTGATTAACCACATCCACTCCTTGTCTGAACTCCTGAACAAGAAGGTGCAGGAATGACCGACGCTAAAATCCGCGGTCATCGACTGGTGCAGGACCAGGCAGCAGGTGTCGTCGTTCAGGCCATGAACGAGGCCCGACTGCACGCCGAAGCCATCAAGTTGGCTGTGCAGGATGCCGCATTCAAGACGGCGGTGGAGCAGATCGACAAAGTTCGCGACTTCCTTACCCGCCCCCAGAACATCCTGGGAAGCGTGTTGACGAAGCACGGAGAAATTGCCGAGCAGGTCGATGTGGGCATCCGCAACGCCCGTCAAGCTCTGGAGCAGGAAGCAATGACGGCTTCCATGGACGGCGTCGGACGGTTGGATGCCATCGACTACTTCATTGACGGGGTGGCGGTTCAGTCCAAGTTCATCAATGGTATCCCCAAAAACCTCCAGCATGTCCTGTACCACCTGGACAAGTATCCGAATTTCACCGCCGACGGCTCATACTACATCATTCCTAAAGACACCCATGAAGCTCTTCAGACCCTGATGAACGGTGGCCATATTGATGGTCTGAAAGCCTCGAAAGAGGTGGCTATCAAGGAACTGATCAAGAGGATCGAGGAGCAGACGGGGAGGCCGTTCATCGACGTGGTCCAGCCGTCCGTCGTCGATTACCCCGATGTCCAAATCCGCACCGTCTCCACCACACTGGACAACGAACAGCAGGACCTCGCCAGCAAGAACGAGGAACTCCAAGACAAAATCATCGATGACCACAAGCCGTCCCTCCAGGGGGCTGCTCAGGCGGCTCTCCTCGGTGGAGCCGTAGGTGGTTCGCTGTCCCTGGCGACGGGGCTGTATTCCAAGTACAAGGGGTCATCGCAGAATCTTCCCGAAATCGTACGCTAAGCCTGATACCCTCGCCAGAGACCAGAGAATGGTCAGGCGGCATCCAGAATCGATGCATTCGGATTGCGCAAGGGACGGAAGCCGTCCTTGATGGGCTCGGTCGGCCAGATGTAGTCGCCATTGAAGTTGATGTGTTCCCAGCCGAGTGGCGCAATATGGGCCAGCAATTCGTCGGGGAGATCAACCCCGGCCGACCGTAGTTCGGCGGCGGCGCGGCTCAGGTAGGTGGTGTTCCAGAGGATGATCGCAGCGACAGCGAGGTTGAGGCCGGACGCCCGATAGCGCTGGTTCTCGAACGTCCTGTCCCGGATCTCGCCGTGGCGATGAAAGAACAGGGTCCGGGCCAGGGCATTCCGGGCCTCCCCTTTGTTCAGGCCGGCGTTCGACCGGCGGCGCAGCGCCGGGTCGGTAATCCAGTCGAGGGTAAACAATGTCCGCTCCACGCGGCCTATCTCGCGTAGCGCCTTTGCCAAGGCATTCTGTCGAGGGTAGGCGGCGAGCCGACGCAGGATCGCCGATGGCGCCACGGTACCGG
>LAEA01000223.1 GCA_000961745.1 Rhodospirillaceae bacterium BRH_c57
GGGCGTCGAGGTCCGCACCCCGACCACCCTGCGCGACCCCGCCGCCCAGGAGGCGCTGGCCGCCCTGGCCCCGGACATCGCGGTGGTGGCGGCCTATGGCCTCATCCTGCCGCAGGCGGTGCTCGACATCCCGCGCCTGGGCTGCGTCAACGTCCATGCCTCCCTGCTGCCGCGCTGGCGGGGTGCGGCGCCCATCCAGCGGGCGATCATGGAGGGCGACGTTGAGACCGGCGTCACCATCATGCAGATGGAGGCCGGGCTCGACACCGGGCCGATGCTGCTCAAGGACCGCGTCGAGATCACCGATCAAACCACCGCCGGTAGCCTCCACGATGCGTTGTCGGACATGGGCGCGCGGCTGATCGTTACGGCGCTGGACGGCCTCGCCGCCGGTACCCTGGCCGCCGAACCGCAACCCGAGGCCGGGGTGACCTACGCCGCCAAGATCGACAAGGCCGAGGCCCACATCGACTGGACCCAGCCCGCCGCCCGCGTGGTGCGCCACATCCACGGGCTGGCGCCATTCCCCGGCGCGTGGTGCGAAATCCACGGCCAGCGCATCAAGATCCTGGCCGCCCAGCGCGTGCCGTCGTGCTGCGCCAAACCCGGCGAAGTCTCCGACGACTGCCTGACCGTCGCCTGCGGTGACGGGGGCGGGGTTCGCCTGCTGCGCCTCCAGCGGGCCGGCAAGGGCGCTTTGGACGCCCACGCCTTTCTGCGCGGCCTGCCGGTCGAGGCCGGGACGGCGGTGGGATAGGGGGAGTTTGGGTCGCGACTTCACCGGAAAAAGCCGGGCGCCGCCCGGACCCGCAAAGGGCCGAGCGGCCCTTTGATCCCATGAGGGGGTTCGGAGACTTTACTTGCGCCGCAGGCAGAACATGTCTGCATTTGATGCGCTGCGCGCGGCTTTGCCCCGTCAATTCATGAGGTCAAGGAGGCTGGCCTCCTTGCGGGTGCGGGCAGAGCCCGCCCTACCACCCCTTCACCCATACCGATGCAACCGCGTCCCGTGTTCCTTGAGCCAGCGTTGGGCGTCGGTGGTGTCGCCAGCCAGGTCGCGGACGGCTTTCCAGAAGCGGTGGGAGTGGTTGAGTTCGACCAGGTGGGCGACTTCGTGGGCGACCACGTAGTGCAGCACGTCCTCGGGCGCCAGGACCAGCCGCCAGGAGAACGACAGGTCGCCGTTCGCCGTGCAGCTTCCCCACCGGGTGCGGCCGTCGCGCAGCGAGATACGCCCCACCGGCCGATCCGGGCGCCCCAGGCGGGCGGCCAGGGCGTGGGCGCGCGGCGTGATTTCGGTTCGGGCGCGGCCTTTGAGCCAGTCGGCGAGGCGGCGCGGCAGATGTTCGGGCAGGCCCGATACCCCGATCTCCCCGTTCTCTATCCACACGCCGCGCCGTGCCTCGGGCCGGTGGCGGATGATGTGGGGCACGCCGAGCAGCGGGATGGGCACCCCATCGGCGAACGGCACGCGCGGCGGCACGGCGGCCAGTCGGGCGCGAATCCAGTCGGTGCGTTCGGCCACGAAGGTCAGTGCCTCGCGCGCCGGCACGCCCTTGGGCCGCACGACCACCAGACGGTCCTCCTTGGCGTCGAAGCGCAGGGTCAGGCGGCGGGTGGTCGGTGACACCCGCAGCAGCACCGGGAACCGCTGCCCGTCGATTTCGACGGAAGACTCGGTCGGCGGCGGCGGGGTAGGGCGCAGCAGGCGCTTCAGCAGGCTCATCTGCTTACAGGTCCGGCCAATCCACCAGATAGTGTTCCAGCGATCGCGCCTTGCGTTCGGAAATGCAGCGGCCGCGCACCGACATGCCGGCCTTGTGGACCGTCGTCGGGTCCCCTGAGACCAGGGGATGCCACTCCGGCAGGTCCTTGCCCTCGTACAGCAGGCGATAGGCGCAACTGGACGGCAGCCAGTCCAGACGTGCCAATGCGCCCGCGTAGAGCTGCACGCAGTCGGGCACGAAGTCCCAGCGGTTGGCGTAGTCGGAGCACTGGCAGGTTTTCAGGTCAAGCAGACGGCAGGCCACCGAGGTGTAGAGAACCTCGGTCGGCCTGCCCTTTTCGTCCTCGTCCTGAATCTTGTGCAGGCAGCATTTGCCGCAGCCGTCACACAGGCTCTCCCACTGCTCCGGGGTCATGTCCTCCAGAGCAGTGGTCTGCCAGAACGGGTCTTCTTCAGGCGGCCTTGCTGGCGCGCCGTTCGTGAGTGCGGATGAAGTCGCGGACATGGGGCAGAATTTCCTCGCGCCAGCGGCGCCCGTTGAAAATGCCGTAGTGCCCCACTTTGGTCTGGAGGTGATGCTTGTGCAAGGCCTCCGGCAGGTTGGTGCACAGATCGTGCGCGGCGATGGTCTGACCGGCTCCGGTGATGTCGTCCTTTTCGCCTTCAACCGTCATCAGCGCGATGTCGGTGATGGCGCCGGGGTTCACCAGGCGGTCGCGGATCTTCATGGTGCCGTTGGGCAGGGCGTGTTCCTTGAACACGTCGCGCACGGTTTCCAGATAGAACTCGGCGGGCAGGTCCATGACGCTGAGATACTCGTCATAGAACTCGCGGTGCTTGTCGGCCGAATCGCCGTCGCCCTTGATGAGGTGGCGGTAGTAATGCAGGTGGGCGTTCATGTGGCGGTCGAGGTTCATGGACATGAAGCCCGACAATTGCAGGAAGCCCGGATAGACCAGACGGCCGCGCCCTTCGTACATGGCCGGGACCATGTGGATGACCTGGCTCTCGAACCAGTTCATGTCCTTGTCTTCGGCGAAGCGGTTGACCTCGGTCGGGTTGCGGCGGGTGTCGATCGGGCCGCCCATCAGGATCATGGAGCGCGGGCGGTTGGGGTCGTTGTCCTCGGCCATCAGCGACAACGCGGCCATCACCGGCACCGACGGCTGGCACACGGCCATGACGTGGGTATCGGGGCCAAGCGTGGTCAGGAAGGTGCGCAGGACATCGACATAGTCGGCGAAGTGGAACGGCCCGTCGGCCAGCGACACGGCGCGGGCGTTGGTCCAGTCGGTGATGTAGACGTCATGGTCGGGCAGCAGCGCCTCGACCGTGCCACGCAGCAGGGTGGCGTAGTGGCCCGACATGGGGGCGACCAGCAGGATCTTCGGGTCGTCGCGGCCAACGACGTCACGCTCGAAGTGCAGCAGGTCGCAGAACGGCAGATGGTGCGCCACGCGCTCGGTCACCGCAACCTCGCGGCCGCCCACGGTCGTGGTCGGCAGATTGAACGGCGGCTTGGGATACTGGCGGGTCACGCGCTCGAACAGCGACGCGCTGGCGGCCAGAGAACGGCCGGTGTGCGTGTAGGCAAGCGGCATCCACGGATTCGACATCACGCTGTGCATGGTCTGTGCGACAAGGCGCATCGGGCTCATTGCCGCGTGATGAAACTCATGAATTTGGTATAGCATTCGCTGGTCACCCTCTCATCAGTGCGTCTGATGCGACCGGTTGCATCGGACTGAACTGAAACCCCCTGAACCGGCCTACCACGAAAGAATGTTTCCTCTACTCCGTTTTGTCATAAACAAAGTTGCGGAGCAATACGAATCTGAGGGCGATTTGCAGGCCTGCCGCGTGGGGGTAGCCGGGGTGGCCCGCAAATACCTGATTTCATTGGTGCGGATACAAACTCACTGAACAACGCTGAACGCGTGCAGTGCAGCATTCAGGTCTGCGAGGCTACCACCAATGCGCTCTTTGGGGAGATTTTATTATTCGACGCGCTTGTTCATGATCTCGGCCACCTGTTCGGCGGTCAGGCCGTGCGACAGGTGGGTGAGGAACGTGCCGTCGGGGCCCATCAGATAGGCGATGGCCGAATGGTCCATCAGGTAGGCTGTCGGATCGTTGGGGTCTTCCTCGACCTTGGCGGCATAGACCCGATAGGCCTGGGTCGCGGCGCGCACCTGTTCGGGCGACCCGCTCAGGCCGTGGAAGCGCGGGTGGAAGTGGCTGACGTACTCGCCGACCATCTTGGGGGTGTCGCGTTCGGGATCGACCGTGATGAACACCGGTTCGATCTTGGCGGCCTTGTCGGCCGGCAGCATGTCCAGCGCCCGGCCGACCGTGCCCAGGGTGCTGGGGCAGACATCGGGGCAGAAGGTGTAGCCGAAGTAGATCAGCATGTACTGGCCACGGAAGTCGGCCTCGGTCACCGTCTTGCCATCGCCGTTGACCAGCGTGAACGGGCCGCCGATGGCCGCCGTGCCGGTCGTTGTCGTGGTCCCCACCGGATCATGGGAGGACAGCAGCAGGTAGCGCCCGCCCAGGGCGATCAGGCCTACGGCCAGGATGACGGCAACAGTCTTCAACCAACGCATGGGGGGCTCCCGGCAGGGTACATCAGGCGATCAGGGTGACCGCCATCCACGACAACACGACGGCATTGAGCACCAGCAGAACCGGCGCGCCGCGCACCAGGATGCCCCGCCAGTGGGTTCCGGCGACATGGCCGGCCAGCCCGACCCCGAACAGGGTCGGCATGGTGCCCAGGGCGAACACGCCCATGCCAAACGCTCCGGCCACCGGATCGCCGGTCGAGGCGGCGGCGGCCAATGCGCCATACAACAGCCCGCAGGGAATGAACCCCAGCAGCAGGCCCAGGGCATAGCCGCGCCAGCCCACCGGGGCGGCGAACAGCGGCCGGGCAAGGCTTCCGATGTGGCGCGACCACCATCCTTCCGTGCCGTCGCTGCTGGCTTTACCCGGCAGCAGGGCGCGCAGGCGGGGGATGGCATAGCCGATGAAGAACAATGCAGCCACACCCAGCAGGGCGGCCGAAATCCAGCGCAGCCCGGCGACGTTGCCCAGGCTGCCGGCGACCAGGGCGCCGACCGTCCCCAGGCCCATGTAGGTGGTCAGGCGGCCGAACTGGTAGGGCAGCAGGGCGGCGCCCGCCACGCGATGCCACTCGCGCATCTGGCTGGCCGGCACGCTTTCCAGGCGTGCCCCGACCTGTGACAGCACGAACGGTCCGCACATGGCCGAGCAGTGCGCGAGACCGCCCACAAGCCCGGTCATGAACAGGCTGAACAGCAGATTCCCCTGATCGACCACCACGTCGGCGCAATGGCTGACCCCGGCGGCGATGAGGGCAAGCAGGACGGCGTCCTGATCCACGGGCGGGTTATCCTTATGCGTATGGCTGAGGGCGACCTTAAGCCAGCCTCAACCGCCGGTCACTGCGAATTATCAACCGGGCATGTCTCCGATCATCCCGGCAACCATGCCTCCGGCGATCACACCGCGCAAGTCCACCACCTCGCCAACCACCACGATGGCCGGCGGCTTGAGACCGGCGGCGTCGAGCGCGGCGGGCAATTCGGACAGGGGGGCGGCGACCACTTGCTGGCGCGGCGTGGTGGCATTGGCCACGGCGGCGGCCGGAGTGGCCGGGTCGCGCCCGGCGTCGATCAGCCGCGCGACGATCTGCG
>LAEA01000221.1 GCA_000961745.1 Rhodospirillaceae bacterium BRH_c57
CGGCCGCGCGCAGGCGCGGGGCGAGGCCGAACGCCTCGGCCTCGCCCACCACGCACAAGCGGCCCCCCGTTACGGATTGGGGCCGTACATTGTCGGACCCGGTCTCTGGCTTGGCAAACATCGCTCTCCCCCATGCGGTGCGTGGGGATCATAACCACCGGTTCAGGGCTGCACAACGGCGCATTGGCTGCCGACACTACAACCTGCTTGCCCCCTGACATGGGAACGGATAGACAGAAAAGATAAAGCCTTGTCACGCAACACGAGGGGCTTCCGTGGACCCGAAAGATGACCCCTACCTGACCTGGATGCGGTTTGCCATTCCGGGCTGGCTGGCCAGCCGCAACATCGACCTGATGCAGCGCTGTATTACCGACCTACCCGGCGATGACCTGCCAATCGTCGAGATCGGGTCGTTCAGCGGCCTGTCCACCAACGTGCTGCGCCACCTGCTCCGGGCAAACGAGCGGAGCAATCCGGTGATTTCCGTGGACCCGTGGACGTTCGAGGGCGCCAGCGAGGGCACCATCGGCACCAGTACCATAACGTTCGCCGAGTATCGCCGCTTCGTCATGGAGTCCTTCATGCGCAACACCCGCTTCTTCAGCGGTGACGCGCTGCCGTTCCACGTCGAAACCAACGCCGACAGTTTCTTCGCCCAATGGCGAGCCAAAGCGGACGTGACCGATCTGTTTGGCGCAACCCGGCGCTTGGGCGGGCCCATAGCCATGGCCTACATCGACGGTGAACACAGCTACGAGGCCTCCCGCCGCGACTTCGAGAATGTCGATGCCGCCCTTACGGTGGGCGGCTACATCATCTTTGACGACTCGGCCGACACCACCGACTGGGGCTGCCGGCAGACGGCACAGGAAGTTGCCGCCCTTAGCCGCTATCAGGTGATCGACAGGCAATTCAACTACTGCGTCCGCAAGATCGCCTGACGCCCGTCCCCGAAAGCGAGGCCCCCGTGTCGCTGCTGTCCCATAGCCCTGGTTCGCGTGGCTGGCCGTACCGTAGCCCAGCCGAGGATGCGCTGCCGCCGACGCTGCCTGACGGCCGGGCGTGGCCAAGTATTTCCATAGTCACGCCATCCTTCAATCAGGGCGAGTACATTGAGGACTGTCTGCTGTCGGTCTTGCAACAGGGCTACCCTGTAGTCGAACACATCGTGATGGATGCCGCCTCCCCCGATCGCACCGGATCGGTCCTGGATGCCTACGCGCCCCGCCTCGCCCACGTCACCCGCGCCCCCGACGCAGGCCAGTCCGACGCCATCAACAAAGGCATGGCTTTGGCCAGCGGCGACATCGTGACATGGCTGAACGCCGACGACATGCTTGCCCCCGGCGCCCTGGCTGCCGCCGCTCTGGCCTTTTCCAGCACCGGAGCGGACATGGTCGCCGGCGGCTGCACCCACCTGTTCGACGGCCGCGTGGGGTTCCATCACCTGCCCGGCGTGGCGCACGGTCCGTTGCCCCTGGCCGACATTCTGGACGTAGACGGCGGCTGGCGCACCGGGCGGTTTTTCTTCCAGCCCGAGGTGCTGTTCACCCGCACCCTGTGGGAGCGTGTCGGTGGCCTACGCACGGACTTACATTTGGCCATGGACTATGAACTCTGGCTGCGCTTCGCTCATGCCGGGGCGCGGCTGCACACCATCGGCCACCCCCTCGCCATCTACCGCCGGCATGCCGGCCAGAAGACGGCGGTGGTGGAGGAAGGTAGGCACGAACGCCCCCTGGCCGCTGAATTCTGCCACTGCCACGGTATGGCGGCCCCGCCCGCAGCGGCCGACCCTCGCCCCTGGCTCGGCCGCAACCTGCGTATCCTGACCCTGCACACTGCCCCGCCAGAGCGCCGCACCTTTCCCCTGGCCCGCTTGGCCGAAGCCATGGCCGAGGCATGGGCCGAGATCATCCCCATGCACCTCAGCGACGGCAGCCCCGCCCGCTCCGTGGAGGGGCGAATCGAAGTGATTTGCCAACGCATCGGCTGGCAAAGTCCTGACCTGGTGGTGGTGGAGGACCTGCGCGCCTGGAGCGGCAGCGCCGCCATGGTTGCCTCGGTGGCGGAGCGTTGGCCGACCGTGGTACTGACCGATGGCCCCGGCTGGCCTCAGGACGGCCAGAAGGACACGGGCGCCCACATCCTGGACCTGACCGCCGGAGCGGTGCCCCCGGCGGTGCCGCGCTCCCTCCTACTGGCGTGCGGCGGGGAGCGTGGTGACCGCACCGCCCTGCACCTGCCCGAGAACGCATTCATCGTGGCTGTGACCGGCACCGCAGACTGCGCCGGGGCCGCCGCAGCATTGAGCGCCGCGCTGGATGACCACGTGTGCCTTATGGTCGATGCGCCGTTGGCTGGGGCCGTGGTCCGACCGGGAGTGCGCGTGGTGGATTTCGATGATCCTGGCCGAGCGACCGTGTTGGCAGGCATGAACGTGCTGGTGGCCCTGGACGGCGGCGCCCGCAGCGTGCAGCTACTGGCTGAGGCCGCCGGAGTCGGCGCGCTGCCCCTGTGCCTGGGGCCGAGCGCCCTGGATGCCCTGTGGCCGTGGCCCGATGATCTCCGGCCGCCCGATACCCTGGCCGACGCAGCCGCCGTCCTCGTCGGCCTCGCTGGCGACAGGTGTCGCGCGCGGCACCTGTCCTTACACATGGCGCGGTTGGCCGGCAACACCGTCTCCACCTTCAGCGCCTGGCACGGGTTGTTCGTGCTCCTGCGCGAACGCGGCGTCTTAAACGCCATCGGCGCCCGCGACAAAATCGCCTTCCGCCCCCAGCCGGCGCTATTGCCACAGTCGCTCCCGGCGTGGCCGGGGCTGTAAGGGTGTGATGACCATTGCCCACGTCTCGACCTACGATGTTTCCGGCGGCGCCGCCCTGGCAGCCTACCGCCTGCATCGTGGACTGCGGGAAATCGGCGCCCCGTCCACCATGGTTGTGCGCCTTAAGCAGAGCGAAGACCCCACCGTCGTCGTTCCGCTGGCCGACCAGGCCGAGGACGCCGCCCATGCTGCCGATGTCGCCGCCGCCTTCAGGACAGACTCCGCCGGGCTGTCGATGTTTTCGCGTGGCGGCTTCATCCCGTTCCACACCGAACGTGCCACCTTCGGCAAGGCCCTGGCCCGCAACCTGAACGATTATGACGTAGTCAACCTGCATTGGGTGCGCGGGGCGCTGGACTGGCCAGCCTTCTTCCCAACCCGCCCAGCCGGTCAGGTGGTGGTGTGGACCCTGCAAGACATGCATCCGTTTACCGGCGGCTGCCACTATGGCCTGGGCTGCCGACGGTTCGCAGCAACCTGTGGCGCCTGTCCGATTCTGGAGTCGCAGCAGGCCGAAGACCTGTCCACCATCGTCCAGCGCCGCAAGACTTCCGTCCTGCAACACTTCACCGGGCGTGCCCTGCACATCGTCAGCACCAGCCGCTGGCTAGCCGACGAGGCTGCCTCCAGCACTGTGTTCCAGGGCCTGCCCATGTCGGTCATCCCGGCCGCCCTGGACACCACCGTCTTCGCCCCAGCCGAGCGGGCTGCCGCCCGGCGGCGCCTGGGGCTGACTGACGACGCTTTTGTCCTGTTCTTCGTCGCCCAGGACATCACAGACCCCCGAAAAGGCCTGGACATCCTTGATGCCGCCCTGGCACGGCTGAACCCGCCCGGCGAGGTCATGGTTCTGCTGGCAGGTGACGGGACCTATGATGCGGTTTCCGGCGTCCCCTTCCAAGCCCTGGGGCCGGTGAGCGCAGCGGCGGATCTGGCTGCACTGTACTGTCTGGCGGATCTGACCGTGGTCCCCAGCCGTCAGGACAACCTACCCAACACCGTACTGGAGTCTCTAGCCTGCGGCACGCCAGTTCTGGGCAGCACGGCAGGCGGCATTCCCGACATGATTACCGACGGCGAGAACGGGATGCTGGCACCAGTTGGCGATGTGGATGCCTGGACCGCCGCCCTGGACCGCGCGCTCGCGAGCCCTGAGGCCCTGGCCGCGATGGGCCAACGCGGTCGCAGCCGTGCCGTGCGCGAACATGCCCTGGAGGTTCAGGCCCGCCGCTACGCCAGTCTTTATGAGAGCCTTCTGTAGGGCGGCCCGACAAGATGGAGCAGCCTGGAAAATGGAAAAGTCCTCTGATGATACCCAGGCGGTCAGGGTGCCAAATTTCAGCCTCTTTAACCGACACTCCACAGACGGGGAGTGCCTTTTTCCAGCCGATCGATGATAGCAGACTGCAGTTCACGTGGTTCAGACAACACACTGCCAATGGTGTTGAATAAATCTTTTTTAGCGTGGGGACTGCTGTTGAAATTCTGTTCGAAAAACAGGGAACCGGGGGCGAGCCACGTCTTAATCAGATTGCAGTATTCCAGCACCTGAGCGACATCAAGTTCCGCGAACGAAAGGGTGTTGATGACAAGGTCGACATCCACGAGATCAAGAGTCGTAGCATCGAAGTTGGCAACGTAGGTGAACCCGCTTTCCTCAGCCACAGCCTGCCCTGCCACAGTGACCAGCGCATGGGGAACGTCTGGGAACAACGTCGACAGATACGGATGGCAGAACGCCAAGCTCTCCGGCAGGTCGATGAGGACAAAGTGCGCGTTGGGGAGAAGGCGTTTCATGATATAAGCCAAACCACCAAAGCCACTGCCGATCTCGACAATCCTGACAGTGCGGGCCTGCGACTCTCTGATCAACCTGGGCAGCAAGCCACACTCGTACATCAGGCAAATCCTTTCCAAGTACATATAGGTGTCCCTGTTAAGGATTAGATCGTCGTAGATCCAGCCGATCTCCCCGAACTTGGCGGGAAAGGAAATTCTGTAGTTCTCCGGCAGACTGGCCGCCACCTTAAGAAACTTGGCGACTCCCTCCTCCGGCCCACCGGCAAGCATGCTCAGGAAGATGTCATAGTTCGCTGGCAGCTTCTCCCGAATCCACGGTCGGTGAACCGCCGGAGACAGGGTCGCCAACTGGTAGCCGGAGAACGCCTGAGCGTAAAGACGGAGTTTGCCGATAATCTCCGGGTCCCGACGCATGACGAGGGAAAAACTGGACATGAAGGTTCCCGCGTCGCCATCCGGTTGGTAAACTTGCGGCTTGTGCGGGTCCCAATTCCCCGACGGCAACGCCGTCGCGCCGAGGACGCCATCCGCGACCAATGCACTCCGGCGGGCGATCATTGCTTCTATGGCATCCAGACGGCGGCTGATAGCCTCAATCTCCGAAGAAGTCAGTTGAGCCGACTCATCGGACAGAGAAAAACCACGCAGTTCAGGCTGCCAAGTCATTTCCGCTCCTTATGTACGCTTTCCACATTAAATGCGATTAGATCAACTGTGCGCCTGAGCCGCGCCGCCTTCAAAAGGCAAAGCCGATGCCTGCGCCGGGGTACCAGTGGTTCTCAGGCTCTTCCTTGAAGAACAGGAACTGCCGCCCCGTCTCCTCCGCAAAGACCTGCAGGGCGTCGCTAGCGTGGGCATTGTCCCCCAGTATAACCGCCCCAGGGGACAACTTTTCGCGGATCGCATGGTATTCTCGCGCCTCGTAATCGACGGAATGGTCACTGTCATTGATGAACAGGTCAACCGGCTTGTCCAGCGTCGCGAGACTTTCGATGGAGTCCCCATAAAGGATCCGGCCGTGCTCCGCGTAGGGGCCGGCCAGAAGATAACCGGCCGCCGAATTGATGTCGGTACCGACATATTCACCCGCAGCCCCATCTGCCGCGTTGCGCCGCAACGCGGCCGCAAGAAGTACGGAGCCGATACCCTTGTCCACGCCGGTCTCCACGACCAACCGTGGCTTTAGGGCGCGAACCATGGCGTACCAGCCAAGGCGCCGCCCGAACAGGGGTGTGCGGTCAATGTTGTGATGCCGCTCCCACAACTGGCCGATCCGCTCGGAAAGATAGTTCGTCAACTCGACGTCAATCTCTGGCTCATCAAGATAACCCCGGATTTCCGCCAAAGGTTTCTTCGTGACGCAACTCACCATGTGTGCCAGACAACCCCTATTCCGCGGGGTCAGGCGATAGGTGAAGTTGGTGTTTTCACGCGACCACATCAGCCACTGCGCCACGCTGTTGAGCGACGGGCGGAAATAGGAGAGGGCCATTCCAGTCCGCGCCCCCAGATTGCGAAGATGATCCCGCTTCCCTTCGGTCGCAGCCTCGGGGTGGGCGGCCGTGGCCTCCATGGCCTGCGCCGCCTCGACCAAGCCCGGAACGGCTGAATCCAACGGTGCCGTCACGGTGAGGTTAAGACCATCGTCCGGCCGGTGGACGGTCACTGTCACCGTTTCAGCGGGAACGTCGAGCGTAAACGAGAAGCCAAGGTCTTGGTTGGTCAATTGCACCATGCTCGTTCCTTGAAATGAAAAGCGACTCAGCGAGAGGGGGGCGAAGCCTTCACAACTTACCTTGACCGCTCGAGTGAGTGCACCATCTGGCATCGCTGAATGAGCGGACCACATCCAGCCGCGCCCGGATGAGTTGATCGAGGTCTGCTGCCCGGGCGGCTATACCGTGCTGTCGCAGGCACCGCTCCTGTCCCCGCCGGGCAATGGCTTCACGCTCATCCGCGGCGGCGAGAAAATGGCGGATTGCCGCGACCATATCCTCTGGATCCCCAAAGGTGGCGAGTTCCACTCCAGGCTCGAACATAGTGCCGACATTGTCACCATGATCCGTCAGCAGGAACGTGCCCACGCCAGTCGTTTCATACATCCGCATGTTCTGGCTTTCGCCGCCGGCCATGTCGATGTGGACGTTGAGCACGATCCGAGATCGCTTGGTCGCTCTGTACATTTCCATCCCCCATACGCCAGGCCCGACGAACGATGTCATCTCGGCCGGCAGGCTGGCCGTATCCCCTTGCAGGAGAAGCTGGATGTTCCATCGTCCTTCACGAGCCTCGGGAGCACGGCACAGCGCCAGAAGGCAATCCAGACGGCGCTTGTGCAACGGCCCCACATGACCGCTGAACAGCACGTCGATGCTCTTTTCCTCGCCGATCACCGCCTCGGCGATCCAGGCGGGGAAGCCGGGCCGGAACTGCTCTGCGTGCCGCGCACCCAATCGCAGCGCCTCGGCCTGGCACCCCGTGTGGCTAGACAGGAAAAGATCCACATTGCTCCAGTCCGCGCCATCGGGAATGGGCGCGGCGCGCCAGGCAGCCACCAACTGCGGCCGCCAATCACAGCGCCTGAGGATCCGCGGGTCGAGCGCCGTCGGGTCGGAGATGAGGAGGACGTCCGGCCGCAGGGCATTGATCTGGCCGATGACAATGTCGTTGAGAGAGGGCCTTTCCTCCGTCATGCCATTCCGCCGCGCCCAAGCCTCTTGAGCGCGGCGACAGTCGCCCACGACGAAGTACGGCTCGTAACCGAGCGCTCTCATGGCTGGCGCGAAGTGGTGGGTGGCTGAAAAGCCGTCCTTGAGGAGTTCGGCGATCTGCTCATCGAACGGCCGCTCCGCCAGACCCGGCCGCGCGGCGTAGAAGGCGTCCTGGTAGCCTCGGTAAAACGACATCACTTGCAAAAACTTCATCGTCCGCCTTCTTCCAGGTGCTGTCGCGGCAGGACGCTGATCACCAGCGCGCCTCAGGGTTTCACAATCCACCAGTCCGGCAGTTCGACCTTGAGACTGAGTTTGTTCTCAATGGCAAAGCTCATGGCAGCGGCGATAACGCCGTCGTGCTCGGACTGGAAGCCGTTGTAGAAATCATGACCCCCGAGGACACCCCCGCGCTTCACCAGCGGCCAGTAGTTCCTGATGTCCTCGCGCACGAACTGTTCAGCATGGTTGCCATCCACATAGACGAAGTCCAGAGGCTCATTGATGTCTTTTGCTGCGTCGGCGGAGGTCTTTCGGATCCACACTGTCTGCCCGGCGTAGTCGGCCAGAAGCTCCCGTGCGCTGATTTCGGCCACATGCAAGGGCGCCTGATCGACGCCGTAGTGATTCTTGCCCTCGTCGTACTCGCCGTAGAGCGAATACGGGTCGATGCAGTACAGCCTGGCCGGCGTCAAGATGCGATGTAGTGACAATGCGTGTTCGCCGCCGCAGACCCCGATTTCAACCCCCACCAAGCCGTCCCTTCCCCTCAGAGGATTCAGCCGTTCAAATGGACGCGGGAAGATGCGGTGCTTGAGGTCCGAAAGCACATCAACAATTTCAACCTCCGAGAGTTCTGGCCTCAAGTATTTCAGCGCCGCAGGGCTGGAAATGATCAGCCCCTGCCCGCTAGTGCCCGAATATTTTCTCATGATACGCTCCCGCCTTCGTCAACAAAATGCAACCACTCGAAACCTTGGAGCACTCTGTCATCGTCATTCGCCATGACTTACCTCAGGTGAAGGCCATCGGGTTCGTAGACCACGATTTTGCTACCGGAGTAGTCGATGCGGATGCCGACTTCGATCAGACCGCGCAGCACCGCGCGCACCGCGTCCTGCCGGTGCGGCTCGACGAACATCAAGAAGAAGCCGCCGCCGCCTGCACCCAGAAGCTTGCCCCCAAGTGCGCCGGCCCCCTGCCCCGCTTCGTATATGCCGTCGATTTCAGGCGTCGTGACGGTGTCGGCCAAGCCCCTCTTGAACATCCAGCTTTCATGAAGGAGGCGCCCCACATCTGTGATCGGGCGCCTTTCATCGCAAAGAATGGCCTGCGCCTCGTCAACCATCTGCACCATGGCCCGGATGCTTTCGGCCCGCACGTCGAGGTTGGCGATCTTCCTGGCCGCCATTTGGGAGGCGAAGCGGGAAATGCCGGTGAAGAAGAGCATGCAGTGACGCATCATTTCGTCGCGGCGCTCCGGCGGGATAATCAACGGCGTCACCGAGAACCCCCCGTCCTTGAGGAAGTCAATTCGGTTCATTCCACCGTAGGTCGCCCAGATCTGATCCTGCGACCCCACATTTTCTGCAATCACCTCCTGCTCAATGCGGATGGCCTCCGCCGCGAGATGTTCGCGCGACCACATCCGACCGGCCTGAGCGGCCAAGGCATTCAGCAACCCCACTGTGAAAGAGGAAGACGATCCCAGGCCCGAGCGGGCAGGCAGGTCACCATCATGGTGGATCTCGATGCCGTAGTCGATCCCGCTCTCCATCAGCACGCCGCGCACCGCCGGGTGCTGGATCTCCGAGATGTCCTGGACCGTTTCCACCCGCGAATAAACGATGCGGTGCCGGTGTTCGAAGAAAGGCGGCAGCGGCCGCAGGGTGATGTAACAGTACTTGTCGATGGCAAACCCTAGGACAGAACCTCCATGGGCCTTGTGCCACTTTGGGTAGTCAGACCCCCCACCAAACAGCGAGACGCGGAACGGTGTACGACTAATAATCATGCGTCCCCTCCCACCAGACAGACCACCTCACCGGCCTGAAAAAAACTTTCCGGCGTCCCAATGTCGATGAAGCGCACCCGCTCGGCGATATGCGCCCTGGCATGTCTCTGCGGCAGCTTGGCCATGAAATCCCGCTCGAAGGATGGCCCCTCGCTTTCCCGCAGCATCGCCAAGGCCGCCTGAGACAGCAGGTAAACACCAGCATTGATAAGCCCGCCGCCCTCCCCACCGGGCTCCTTCTCAGTGAACCGAGTAATTTCGCCGGATGGCGCCACGTCGATCCGGCCATAGCGGCCGGCGTCGGGGACCGACACACACAGCACCGTCATAAAGGCGTCGTGGGCGCGGTGCTCCGCTACAAGGGCCCCCAGGTCGGCATCCGTCCAGCTGTCGCCGTTCATGACCATTACAAGTTCCGAGCGCAGTTGGGGAGCGGCGCTCCGCAGCGCCCCCGCCGTACCAAGCGGCCGCGGCTCCGTCACCGTTTCGACCTGCGGCAAAACGGAACCAGAGCGTGCCAAATGGGCTTCAACCTCCGCTGCCCCGTGACCGAGGCAGAGGACCAGACGGCGTGCGCCGAAGTTGGCAAGCCACTCCATCATCACGTCCAGGAAAGGGCGCCCCGCCACGGGCGCAAGAACCTTGGGGATCTCGTCGCCGAGCACCGGCCGAAGCCGTGTCCCTAGACCACCGGCCAAGACGGCCACGTCAATGCCCGCCAGAGCACCGTCCGCTCGACCGTTCATTGCGCAGCGCCTTCCAGAAACTTGCGTCGCAGGCGATGAGCGGCCATTTCCTCAATATGCCGACGGGTCTCCCAGCCGAAGCGCTGCGTCACCATTTCCAGGTAGCGTGGCGTTGCGAAGTACTCATGGAACGCCGCGTCACGGAAGCCGAGGATCTGGGCGGCTGGCAAGGTTTCCGTCGGCAACGGCTGGCAGTCGTGGGAATGCTGTGAAAAGCCAGACCATGCCTCAGGAAGCGCCCATCCCTGATCGACCGCCTTCTGGTAAAGCGCCGAGCCGGGGTATGCCATTGCGGAGTAGAAGTTGGCGAATTCGCAGTTCAACTCCTTGGCCAAGTCCAGGGTCTCGCGCATGGTTTCCATGGTGTCGTCAGGCAACCCGAAGATGAAGTTTCCGATGACCGAAATGTCGGCCTGCTGGATCTGGCGGACGATCGCGATGATGTCATCGTATCGCAGGTGTTTGTCAGACCCGTCGCGGACATGCTTGGAGCCCGATTCTATGCCCAGGGCCAGCCACCGGATGCCGGCCTTGCGCAGCATTTCAAGCATGCGCGGCTTGACCGTGTCGATGCGCGAATACGCCCAGATATTCAGTTCTGCGGAATATCCGAGGCCAATGATTCCCTCGCAGATCGCCGCAACGTGGCGTTCGTTCAAGACGAACATCTCGTCCACGATCTTGAAGGTCCGCACCCCGTAGGCACGGTAAAGGTGATCGATCTCCGCCACCACGGCCTCGGGCTTGCGCATGCGGTAGCGGTTGGAGTCGAAGGGGGCGTGGATGCAGCAGAAGCTGCACTTGTAGGGGCACCCTAGAGACGTATAGATCGACGCATAGGGCATTCGGGTGTGGAGGGCGCCGAAGCACTGCCAGTTGTGGGCTCTGTAGCGGTCCATCGGCAGCATGTCCCACACTTGGCCGTGGAGGTCGGCGTCCAGGTCGCCGATCAGCGGCGCCACCGGGTTGCACACGATCTCGCCGCCATTGCGCCAGACCAAGCCTTGTACCGCCTCCAAACCCGGCGCTTCTTCATCCAGTTCACCGTTGCGCTTCCGCCCCCTCAACGCCTCCAGCAACTGCACGACGGTGACAGGTCCTTCGCCCTTGCACACGAAGTCGACCGCCTCCTCGCGCAGGGATCGTTCGGGAAGCGCCGAGACATGCCCGCCGACGATTAGCAGAGGTTGTTCCGGCGTGAGGGCCTTGATCGCCCGGCACACGTCGCCGGCCCCGACCATCATCTGGGTCGAGGCGCTGGGCTGATGGCCGAAAACCACTATCACCACCAAGGTCGGTTCCAAAGCCCGGATCCGGTGGGTGACGCTCTCCGGGCAGAGGTTCTCGCCTTCGGAATCAATGATCGTCACGTCGTAGCCGCGGT
Source organism: Rhodospirillaceae bacterium BRH_c57 (assembly GCA_000961745.1). Lineage (GTDB taxonomy): Bacteria > Pseudomonadota > Alphaproteobacteria > Rhodospirillales > Rhodospirillaceae > Cauispirillum. Next base: position 11,486 of record LAEA01000221.1, read on the forward strand.
CACGGGCGTAGCCAGCGATCAGGCGGCACCAGAGCGGCGGTTCGATCGCTGTCAGGTCGTTCCCCAGAGACTGGTAGACGCCCACCCGCCCCCCAGGATTGACCAGGACCAGGTCCTTCCCCATGATCTTCTCCTTCAAGAACCGGCACAGCGCCGTCCGGTCGGCGCTGTGCGCGACCGCCCTCAGACGTTGGTGTAGATTGTGTTCTTGAGCATCGTGTAGCCTTTGATCAGCTCAGCGATCCCAAAGTCGAGGTCGTACTGAGGAGCCCAGCCGGTGCGCTCAATCTTTTCGTTGGACACGATGTAGTCGCGCTTGTCAGGGTCCTCGCCGATCGGCGCCTCCAGAAACACGAAGTCGGGCATGTGCCGCTTGATAACCGTGCACAGTTCCCACTTCGACAGGTTAGCCTGCGACAAACCCACGTTGAATGCGTTGCCCTTCATCGACTCAAAGCTCTCGATACCGTGCATGAAGGCCCGCGAAACGTCCCGCACATGGATGTAATTGCGCTTGAAGTGGCTCTCGAACAGGACGACGAAGCGGTCGTGGAAGGCGCGATAGGTGAAGTCGTTCACCAGAAGGTCCAGCCGCATGCGCGGAGCCATACCGAAAACGGTCGCCAGACGGAAGCTGATCGCGTTGCCTCGGTCAAGCAGCGCCTTCTCCACCTCCACCTTGTGGATGCCATACAGGGAGAGGGGGCGAAGGGGCGTCTCCTCGGTGCAGAACTTATCGGTCTCCCCAACTCCGTAACCGGAATTGGTGATCGGCATCAGGATCCTCTGGTCGGGCGACACCATATTGATCAGAGAAAGCTGCGCCGTCAGGTTCGTCGCTTCTGCGCCGACCGGGTCCTGTTTACAGAGAGGAGCGCCGACCAGGGCGGCCAAAGGAATGACGATGTCGGCCTTGGACAGCATCTTGCCAACCAGCGCCACGTCGCGGCAATCCCCCTTTACCACCGAGAAGTTCGGGTCGGCGCAGGAGTGGTTTAACGACGCCTGCTTGAACATGAAATTGTCAAGAACCGTAACCTTGTGACCCGCCGCCAGCAGATCCGGCACCATGACGGAGCCCAGATAGCCGGCTCCGCCGGTGACCAGGATGTTAAAGGACTGCCCCATCTCCGCCTATCTCCCGTGATGTCTCAGCGGCACACGTGATCAAGCACGTCGCGCAGTGTCCGAATCTGGCATTCCAGATCAAAGGGATGATTCCCCACAAAGAAACCGAAGTCGTGGGCGATGTCGGCGTTTGGCGCTGCGCCGCCAACGATCTCGTAATCGTAGTGCTTCAGAACGTCGTGCCGCAGGAAGTTGCCGCCGGTGATGATGCGAAAGCCAATGTCGGCCTCGGTCAGTGCCGCGAACACCGTGTTGCGATCGATGTCGAGCTGCGGGTTGAGGATGATGGTGAACGAAAAGGACGAGCTGCGGCCGTTCTCCCGCTGGATGATGAAGCGCTCGTCGTTGCCCATCAGGTCCTGAAACAGGGCCAGATTGCGCCGCCGCGCCTCGGTGAACGCTGGCAGCTTGCCGAGTTGTACCCGGCCGACCGCAGCCTCGATCTCCAGCGGCCGAACGTTGTAGCCGGGTAGAATGAAGCGGTAGGCCTCAAAATGGTCCTGCGACTTGCGGGTATAGATTGAGCTGCCTGGCGGCAGGTCGCGCGTCCAGCCGTGGGCCCGTAGGCTGCGGCACAGATCGGCCAGTTCGTCGTCATCGGTCACGACCATGCCGCCTTCCATGGTCGAGATGTGGTGCGAGAAGAAGAAGCTGAACGTGTTGAGGTGCCCGAAGGTGCCGCACTTCCTGCCGCCTAGTTCCGCGTCCATACTCTCGCAGTTGTCCTCGATAAGGTACAGGCCATGAGTGTCAGCGAACGTCCGGATGACATCCAAGGCCGCCGGATTGCCAAGAATAGATACGGCGACGATGGCCCGCGTCTTGGGGGACAGCGCCTTTTCCAACAAGGAAACGTCCATGTTGAGGGTCTGAAGATCAATATCGACGAACTTGAGTTTCAGGCCGTACTGCTGCAGCGGATGATACGTCGTGGCCCAGGAAATCGCCGGCACGATAACCTCATCGCCGCGACGGAGCGGACAATCTGCCTTGTAGAAAAGCGCCGCCGTGGAGATCAGATTGGCCGAGGATCCGGAGTTGACCATGATCCCGTGCGCAACCCCGAAATAACTGGCGAACTCCGCCTCAAACGCCCTGACCTCGTTCCCCATCGTGGTGTATCCGGAGTCGATGACGCGCTTGGCTGCCTCGATCTCCTCGGGCCCCCAGGTGGGGGCGGCAAGCTCATAAAACATTATGTTCCCCACTCAGAAGGGCCCTTTGAACTGGACCTGATAGGCAAGCTTCGCGCTCTCGGCCGACGGCACCCACCGCTCCCGCTCAGGACGGACCATCGCCCATGCCCGCGCGGCGATGGAACCGGGATTAGGGTAGAAGTGATCCTCTAGCCACGGTGAGGTCGGGCAGGGCGTGGGCGCGAAGCCCATTCGAGCGAATTTTATGCCTGCACTTGGGCCGGCGGCCTCAGCTACCGCGGCGACAATCTCGGCCGACAGGCCTCCCGCCATCCAACCGTTGTCGATCACCAGCAACCGCCCGGTGCGCCGCGCAGAAGCCAGAATGGTGTCGATATCGAGCGGCATCAGCCATATCGGGTCGATCACTTCGGCGGTGACGCCGACCTCGCGCAACAACTCGGCGGCCCGGATGGCCTCCTGCGCCATGTTGGAAATACCGACGATGGTCACATCGTCGCCCCGAGTGCACACACGGCTCTCGCCGGGCCCCACAGTGTATGGATGAGCCGGCACGGCGCTCTCGGTATTGTAGAGCAGGCGGTGCTCCATGAATACCACCGGGTTGTCGTCGCGGATGGCGGCGATCATGCACCCCTTTACGTCGTGCGCATTGCTGGGCGCGACAACCTTGAGCCCCGGGACATGGGTGAACATGCCGTGGAGCCCCTGGCTGTGCTGGGCGCCCTGCCCCCAGGACTTGCCGATCATCGACCGCACGACGAGCGGCACCTTCACTTGGCCGCCCCACATGTAGTGGGCCTTCGCCGCGATATTCACCAACTGGTTCATGCACAACAGCAAGAAATCCATGCGGATGTGCACGTGAACCGGCCGCAACCCAGCCATGGCGGCGCCGATGGCGACGCCAGTCATCGCGTCTTCGGACAGCGGCGTGGTGAACACCCGGTCGGCACCGTAGCGAGCCAGCAGACCAGCCGTGGAACCCTGGATGCTCTTGTGGTCATCGACATCAAGCCCGAATACAAAGACCGAGGGGTCGCGCTCCATCTCCTGGTCAACGGCCTCTCGCAGGGCATCGACGTAGCGCAGCACACGCGGTTCAGGCGAAGACATTGGCATACAACTCCTCGGGCCGGGGGACGGGGCTCTCTTCGGCAAAGCGCACGGCCTCAGTGATTTCGGCCTCCACCTCCTCATTGACCTTGCGCCTGACGTCGGCATCCAGCAGCGCGCCGACCCGCGCGACAGGATCGGCCTCCATCCACGGCAGGGCCTCCGACAGGGGCCTGTAACCTCCGTCATAGTCCTCATTCGGGCCGACGTGTTCGCGCCAGCGGTAGACCACCGCTTCAATGAGAGCCGGGCCGCCACCCTGCCGCATTCGGGTGACGAAACTCGTGGCGGCATCACGGATGCGGAACAGGTCGCCGTCGTCCACACGCGTGGCTGGAACCCCCAGCGCCTCGGCCACCGCGCAGATCCCACCTGGCCGGGCCCGGCGCTTGGCGAGCGGCTCGTGAATGGCGTAGCCATTGTTTTCGCAAACGAACAGCACGGGCAGGGAGTGCAGGGCGGCAAAGTTCAGCGTCTCGTAGAAGCATCCCTCCTCTGTGGCGCCGTCGCCGAGGAACACCGCGACCACCCGCCCCTCACCCGCGCGCTTTGCCGCCAGCGCATAGCCCGCCGCAACCGGAACTTGGGAGCCGACGACGGCGGATGAGCCCATTACACCGGCTGCAACGTCGATAATGTGCATCGACCCGCCCTTCCCCCGGCAGCAGCCGGTGTCCTTCCCGTACATTTCCGCCATCAGTCCCGGCAGACTGCCGCCCTTGGCCAGATACATGGCGTGGCTGCGGTACGACCCGCCGACCCAATCGCCATCCTCCAGGCAGTCGCAGACGGACACCGACACATGCTCCTGGCCGATTGCAAGATGAACTGGGCTCTTGATCTTGTCGGAGGAATATATCTCGGCAATGACTTCTTCGACGCGCCGGATCCGCCGCAGCGCCCTGTAAAGGCGATGCGCTTCGTCTTCCACAATGTTGCCGTTGACAGACATCCAGACCCCTTACCGTTGCGAATATGACGCCACCCCTCCCCATCCACAGACGGGACGCCACTGTAGGCCGCAACCGTTAACGGAATATTTCCGTCTGCCACTTAGATTTTCACCCAACCAAAGCCGTCGCTTCGGTGCGCCCGTTCCTGAGCGGGATCGAGTGGAGTGCCATCGGCGGGTGCTGCGCCGCAGCACCCCTTCAGCGAGGCAAGCATGATTACAATTCTCATTCCCACCATCAACAGGTCGGCATACGTCTGGCGTGCCCTGGAAACCTACAAAAAGCTCAGCTTCTCCGGCACCATCTTCTTTGGAGACTCCAGTGACGGTGAAGAGCGGGCCGCGATGGACGACTTGGTTGCCCGATACGCCGCCCACCTCGACATCCGCTACAAGCACGTGCCGAGAGAGGTGCAGGTGGGGGAACTTTGGCAGATCATCCTCGACGAGGTAACGACGCCGTATGTGACTTATGCTGGCGACGACGATCTGCAGTTTCCGTCCGCTTTGGATGCCGCGGTGCGCTTCCTTGAGGAGAACGACGAGTACATCGGGGCGCGGTGCGACCGCATCGAATTCAGCTTCGGAACAGAGGCACCGTTCAGCCAGATTCGATCCGTCTGGAAATCGTCCTATAGGGAATACGAATCGCCACTAGCCTCTGAGCGCCTAAGCACGTACATCGACTGGGCACTCAGCCTGCAGTACACGATCTTTAGGACCTCCGCCCTACGCCGCGCCTACGGGGTCCTCCGCAAGCCCTTCATTCCCTACTTCTCCGACGAGTTCATTCCCTGCGGCACGCTTGCTGCGCTCGGCCGCATCCGGGCGATCTCCATGCCGGGAACGCTGTTTCAGATCGACGGCGCTGGCGGTGTGTGGAAGCGCTACAGCATGTTCGACCTGATCGTCAGGCCGGAGTGGCCCACGCTTTACGCCAACCTGCTCCACTCCTGGAAGAACATCCTGATCGAAAAGGACGGTCTTTCAGGCGCCGCCGCCGAGGAATTCGTACGACGAATGATCTGGAGCCATGTGCAGAGCCAGCTCTACCACCAATATCAAGTGCGCCACGTGAAGTCCTTCCAGCGCCCGCCCACACAGAGGGACCTCTACGACGCCCTGTCGGCCCATCCGGAATTCCCGATCGCCGAAGAGACATTCAAAGAAAATAAAAATATTAATGGCCGCCATTATAAGTGATTTGCGCTTATTCTACATTTAACGGAGACCTAGCATCCTTGGTCCAGAATAAAACCCGCACCGCGTTTCTTGGAGGATTACGAGATGTTTTTCTTTGCCCTGATCGGCTGCGGACGCATTGCCAGAAAACATGCCGAAATACTCGGAAAAGGGCTGATACCGGACGCGCGGCTCGGGGCTGTCTGCGACATAGTGCCAGAGAGGGCCAAGGAACTGGGTGAAAGCTATGGCGTTCCCTGGTTTACCGACATGCACGTCATGGCTGAGGAGATGGGCTTGCGCATCCATGTCATCAGCATTCTGACCGAGAGTGGCCTCCACGCCCGTCATTGCCTGGAACTGGTGCGTTACGGCAAGCACATTGTCATCGAAAAGCCGATGGCCCTGACCCTTGAAGACGCCGACGAGATGATTCGCGCCTGCGCCCAGGCAGAAGTGAAGCTGTTCGTCGTCAAGCAGAACCGATACAACGTGCCAGTGCAGAAGTTGAGAGAGGCATTTGACGCCGGCCGTTTCGGGCGCATCGTCATGGGTACCGTCAGGGTCAGGTGGTGCCGCACTCAGGCCTATTATGATCAGGCGCCGTGGCGCGGCACTTGGTCCCTCGACGGGGGTGTGTTCGCCAACCAGGCGAGCCACCACGTGGACCTTCTTGAGTGGTTCCTGGGGGAACCGGTTTCCGTGTTCGCCAAGTCGCGAACCGCTCTGGTGGACATCGAAGCCGAAGACACTGGCGTCGCGGTGGTCACATTCCGATCCGGGGCCATCGGTATCATCGAGGCGACCACGGCGACGCGACCAACGGATCTGGAGGGCTCCCTCTCCATCCTGGGCGAACGCGGAACGGTTGAAATCGGCGGGTTCGCCGTCAACGAAATGAAAACCTGGAACTTTGCAGAGCCTGAGCCCGGAGACGAACTGGTTCTGGAACGCGCCCGCGAGAACCCACCTAACGTCTACGGGTTCGGACACGTCGCTTATCTAACCAATGTCGTTGAGTCGCTTTCCAATGCGAAGCGTATCCTCGTGGACGGGTTGGAGGGGCGCAAATCCCTTGAACTGATCAGCGCCATCTACGAGTCCATTGAGTCGGGACGGGAGATCCCGTTGCGCTTTCAAGCCCAGTACGCCCGTCTGGGGGTTCCGACATGACGATCTCCATTGCCACGACCGCGCTCGTTCATCCGGGCGTCACGTTTGGCGACGGCACGGTGGTGGAAGACTTCTGCATCATCGGGGCCCCTCCGCGGGGTCACGAGCCGGGGCAGCTGCCGACTATCATCGGGCCTGACGCCCACATCCGTTCGCACACCGTGGTGTATGCTGGCAACGTCATCGGGTGCCGCTTCCAGTGCGGCAACAAGGTCAACATACGGGAATCGAACACCATCGGCGATGACGTGAGCATCGGCACCCTGTCGGTCATCGAGCACAACGTGAGAATAGCCAATGGAGTGCGCATCCACAGCCAGGTTTTCGTGCCCGAATACTGTGTTTTGGAGGAGGAGGCTTGGCTGGGCCCCAGCGTGGTCCTGACCAACGCCCGCTATCCGGCGTCACCGGGGGCGAAAGCGGCACTGGCAGGTATACGGATGAGCCGACGGGCGCGGCTGGGGGCCAATTGCACCGTCCTGCCAGGAGTGGTGATCGGGGAGAACGCTGTGGTCGGGGCGGGCTCGGTGGTCACCGGCAATATCGCTCCGGGCATGGTTTATGTGGGTAATCCGGCACGCCCCGTGCGCACGGTGGCTGAAACAGGAGCCTACAATGCATGATGTTCCCTTCCTCGACCTTGGGGCGCAGTACGACGGCATCCGGCGGGAAATTGACAAGGCCATCGCCAGTGTGTTGAGCGATCATGCCTTCATTCAAGGACCCCACGTCGCACGGTTCGAGCAGGCTTTCGCTGATTGCATTGGCGCCAACCATTGCATCGGCGTCTCCAGTGGCACCTCGGCGCTGACGCTGGCCCTGGAGGCTGTGGGCGTAAAGCGTGGGGATGAGGTCATCACCGTCTCCAACACCTTCTTCGCCACGACCGAAGCCATCTGCGCGCTCGGAGCCACTCCCGTCTTCATAGACATCGACGCCGGAAGCGGTGGAATGGATCCAGATGGAATAGAACCTGCCATCACCTCCCGCACGACAGCCATCGTCCCGGTCCACATTTATGGTGCGCCGTGCGACATGGACCCAATCCTCGCCATCGCCCGGCGCCAGGGGTTGAAGGTCGTGGAGGATGCCGCACAGGCCCACCTGGCGCTCTACAAGGGGCGTATGGCCGGGACCATGGGCGACGCAGCCAGCTTCAGCTTCTTTCCCGGTAAAAACCTTGGCGCGTACGGCGACGCCGGCGCGGTGACGACCGCCGACGATGCCGTGGCCGAGCGGGTCCGACTGGTCCGCGACCATGGTCGCCACAGCAAATACGAGCATCGCGTCGTTGGCGGCAACCATCGTATGGACGGGCTGCAAGGCGCCGTCCTTACGGTCAAGCTGCGTCACCTTCCGGCCTGGACGGCCGCGCGCCGCGCCGCAGCCGCCCGGTATGTGAACCTCTTCGCAGGGTCGGCGATACGTCCCTTGCGTCCGGTGGAAGGCGCCGAATCGGCGTGGCACCTATTCGCCGTCGTGCTACCGGAGTGGGTCAGCCGGGAGCGGGTCCAGGAGCATCTGGAGCGTCGCGGCATCGCATCGGGCGTCCATTACCCTGTGCCGAGCCATCTTCAACCAGCCATCTCCGGCCTGCCCGGCTGCGGGCCGGGGACACTTCCGGTCTCCGAGAGACTGGCCCGGTCCGTCCTTTCCATCCCCATCTTCCCCGAGCTATCCGATCGGCAGTTGGAGGCCGTGGCGGGTGCATTAATAGAGGCCTGCGACGCCATCGCCCCCATGGAGGCTTAAGCGGCAGGGTGCCACTTCAGCAAAAACCATGCCAATGGGCGAGCGGTATGTTACATTGAAGTGGCCAGAAAAAGTGTAGAGCCTGCTGATCCGCGTTCGGTCAGCGCCAGGCATGCAGCATGAACAGGTAACGGTCGCTGGATACTGCGGGGAAAGGCGTTCCCGCCCCCCCCATCCAGGGCGCTGGCTCCGCACGGTTGAGGACATAGCGGAACCCGACCTCCTCGAGCGTTGTCAGCAGGCGGCCGATGCCGGGAGCGTTGGCGTGAAGTTGATGAACCTCGACGATCAGCCGCGAGACCTTGGCAAGCACCGGACGGCAGTCCTCAATGAGCGCGAACTCCGCGCCCTCCACGTCAAGCTTCAGCAGATCCACCGGCCCATCTACAGCAGCGATCACATCGCGCAGGCGCCGGCTTGGCATCAGCGGGCCGTTGCCACCCTCGTCGGCGCATCCCGAATCGTCGCCGGAGGTTTTGAAATGAATGCCCTGATCATGAATCCACAGTGCTTGGTTATGGACCTGCACGGAGGGGGCGAAGGTCGCCATGTTCCGCGCCAGCACGGCAGCGATGGTCGGGTCTGCCTCAAACGCTTTGATGCTGGCCTCGGGATAGTTGGAAGCGAAGAACAGGCTGGCCGACCCGACATTGGCCCCGGCGTCTATGATGACTCGCATCGGTCCGGCGCCTCTGAAGGCATATATCCTGGCCCGGAATATCTGCAGCAACTGATAGAACAGGCTGTGCTGATCGACGTAGTGGAAGGCTCCATCCAAAATATCGACGGTGCCCGGAATGTGGCGCGTGAGAGCCTCTCGGTCACGGGACAGCGTTTCGACGAGGGCGAGGATCGCGGGCCGGATGTCCATGGGGCTCCATCGCTCCAGTGGGAAAGTACGGATGCTGATTGGTTTCCGACCATTCATCAAGCGGAATCCATTGTCGATCCACGGTCCGATGCACTAGTCTGGTGGCTGTTCCGCAAGTGGGAAAAAACATGTGCGGCTCGCTGGTTACCTCTCCTCGGTGCCGCTGGCCCCAGTCAGTCCTTCCTGCAGAAGCGCCACCCAGGAGCACCCCAAAATAATGAACGGTCCCTGCATCCTCGTGACCGGTGGAGCTGGCTATATCGGCTCTCACACGTGCAAGCTCATGGCCAAGAACGGCCTGATGCCGGTGGTATTCGACAATCTGTCCCGAGGGCACCGGGATTTCGTGAAGTGGGGACCACTTGAAGCGGGCGATATTTGCGACCGCCAGCGCCTCGTCGAGGTTATGACAGCGTGGCGTCCGGTTGCGGTGGTGCATTTCGCCGCCTTGGCCTACGTGGCGGAGTCCATGGAGCATCCCGGACGGTATTACGACACCAATGTCCACGGGACGGTAGAGCTTCTGGAGGCCATGCGCGAAACCGGCGTTCCGCAACTGGTGTTTTCCAGTTCCTGCGCAACCTTTGGCACGTCGATGGCCATGCCCATCGCCGAGGACGCACCCCAGCGCCCGATCAATCCCTATGGCGCAAGCAAGCTGATGGTCGAACGCATCCTTGCCGACTTCGGCGCTGCCCATGGGCTCCGCTCGACCATCTTGCGGTACTTCAACGCTGTTGGCGCCGACCCGGATGGCGAGATCGGAGAACGACACAATCCCGAACCGCATATCCTGCCGCTGTTGATTGACACCGCCCTCGGGCGCCGCGATCGATTCAGCATCTTCGGCGACGACTACGCGACGCCTGACGGAACTTGTGTTCGCGACTACGTCCATGTCAACGACCTTGGGGATGCCCATATTCGAGCACTGCGTCACCTGTTGAAAGGTGGATCTGGCGACGCCTTCAACCTTGGCAGCGGACAGGGCGTCTCCGTCCGCGATCTGATTAACTGCGTGGAGCAGGTGACGGACCGCCCCATTCCCACGGAACTTCGACCCCGCCGCCCAGGCGACCCGCCCGTGCTCGTCGCCGACGCCACCAAGGCGGCACGCGTACTGGGATGGAAGCCGCGTTTTGACATCGCCACTTCCATCCAGACGGCCTTGTCCTGGCATCAGAAGGGGGAAGGTGAGGCCTAGCCTCCGCTAAAGAATCATGCGTTCCTCATAAACCGCGCCGGGTTGCCCAGCGCCGTGGCGCCAGCCGGAACAGTGGAGTACACCACCGCGCCGGCCGCCACCTTGGCGTCGTCCCCGACCTGGACGCGGGCCGTGACGACCGCGCCGGAGCCGACGAACACCCGCTCGCCCAAGCGCACCCAGCCATTGCAGGCGGTGTGCGGGGCCAGTTCGCTGTTCGCCCCGACCATGCAGTCGTGGCCCAGCACGGCGTGGGTGTTGACGAGCACATGCGCCCCCAGGTCAACCCACGGCCCCACGGTGGCGAACGGCGCAACGACGCAGCCCGGCGCCATGCGGACGGTCGGCGGCACCCAGGCGCCAGGATGTACGACCGAAACAAAGCGGGCGCCACGCGCGGCCAGCCGGGCCGCCACGCTGGCCCGGTGGGCCGGGGTGCCGATGCCAATGACAACGGCCTCGTCCTCGCCCGGTGCATAGCTGTCGATGGACCCAAGAACCGGGACGTCCAGGCCCGAAAAGGCGGTCAGATCGGGATCGGTATCGTCCAGGAACCCGACGATCTCGGCGTCCAGGCGCCCGGCCGCAATGGCGTCCAGGGCATAGCTCCACACTTCCCGGCCCAGCCCCCCGGCGCCCGCGATGACAAGCTTCATTCAGTCCCTCCCCCCTCGGACGGTCACGATCTTGGTGAAGGCGGCCAGCAGGTCCACCCCGTCCCACACCACGTCAAAGGCCAGGGCTTCCCCGGCCGGCACCAGCCGGTCCAGGCCCCGCCCATTGACCGCACGGGCGAAATCCTCCAGCTCGGCGGTCGGAATCCCGAAATGCACCAATGTCTGATCGCGCGGGCCAACCAGCCGACGTGCTGCCGCCAGGGTCGGGACGCGCACGTCATAGACCACGCCGCCCCCGGCATGAGGCCCCTTCAGCGCCTCGGCCGCAACGTCCGGGGCGAGCCTCAGAACGGCCAGGGCGCCGGTTGTGTCAACCGCCGTCACCGGCATGTCCAGGGCCGCCTGATGCAAGAACAGGTGACGCGCGAGGGTACCGCCCACATCTGCCTCAGCCGGGTTCAGGCGCTCCCCCTCGGCTCCCAGCAGCGGATACAGCCGCACCGCCGCCCGGTCACTGTCCTCGGGCGAGCCGCACCACACCACAAGGCGCGGCGACGAACAGGCCTTTTGCCCGAACCAGAACACGTCACGGGCCAACCCCTCGGCCAACCGCGCGAGTTGCGCCACCTCAGCAGCCAACACCGCCTCGGCCGCCAGCACCGCCCAGGAAAAGCGGTCGGGAAAGACCACGTCCACGCCGCGCGGATTGACCGGCAGGGCGCGGAAGTGCCGCACCGTGGCATCACCGCCCCAGATCACCCGCACGTCGGCCGCCTGGGACAGAGCGCCCGAGATGGCATCGTCGTGTCCATAACGCACGAAGCGGCTGGCCTGCCGGACCTCTGCGCCCGCCGCCTCCAGCGCCGCGCCGATCACCCTCAGCAGAACGCCCTGCTCCGCCGCGCCCCGGCTCGGCAGGCGGACCACGTTGCAGTTGCCGGCCAGCAGGCTCAGCGCCCAGCCATAGGCGAACAGCGTGCCGACGTTGGCGGGCGGCACATGAAAGGCCAGACCGCGCGGCACCAACAGGCGCCCACCCATTCTTTCGCCCAGACGGGCCAGCCCGGCCGGACGCAGCCAGAACCCCAGGGCTTGCAGGTCGGGATGACGCCGCGCCTCGGCGTCGGACAACAGGCGGCGCGACACATCGGCCAGCAAGGCCACGGCCTCGGCGCTGAACGGGCGCAGCGGCGCCATGCTGTCGAGAACGCCAGCAACATCGTCCGCAGTGGTCAGGGTGCGGATCATGACGCAACCTCCGGCGCGTAAACATCGCTGCACCCGCGCACCTCGGCCCGAGGCGCCCGGCCGTGGATGCGGAACCGGAGCACACCGTCCGCCCCCGGTTCCAGCATGACGCCCATATCCTCGGTCAGCAGGCTGTGGCCGGGATAGCTGCGCGGCAGCAGGCTCATGACCTGGACCACACCGGGACGGCCCGGCGGCAGAGCGGTCAGGGTGACCGGGTCACGCACGATGACATGGGCAAAAGAGGGGCAGCGCAGGACACCCGCCTCGGTTGGGTCCTCCAAATGGATGGTGCCGATCTGTTCGGCCATGCCATAGAAATTGAAGCACTGCGTCAGACCGAACCGCCGCCGCAACAGATCGCGGAACGCCCCCGGATCAACCGCCTTGTCCTCCAGGCGTTTCCAGCCGCCACTATGAATGAGCACCCCGCCGGACAGGTCCAGCGCGCCATCGGCAAAGGCCTCGGCCAGATGTTGCCACACCATGAAGGTGAATCCGAACAGCGCGAACGGGCCGCCGCCGTGGCGGGCCAGGAAAGCCTCCAGCCCCGCGTGGTCAATCTGGTCGTCCTCATCGAGCAGGAACAGATGATCGCGCCCGAACTTCATCAGGCCCAGCACCCCGGCGGCCCGCGCCGTATGGGCGCCGCCGCGCTTCAGTACGGCCCGGCTTTCGACCAAAATCATGGGCAGCCGCTTTGGCCCCAGCACGTCGCCCAAGACCGCCCCCAGCGCCTTGGCCTGAAGCGTCGCGCCCGGCGCGTCCACGGCCACCCGGCTCGG
>LAEA01000064.1 GCA_000961745.1 Rhodospirillaceae bacterium BRH_c57
GCCGTCTTCTTCAAAAATCCCAGGAACGGCTTGAGCCCCTCGACGGCATCCCCGCCATCGTCTCGGAGGAAGCTGGGCGTCAGATCATCGGTCATCATGTCGTCCTTGGGCTGGCGGCGGGGCGTGTGGACAAAAATCCCCCCTATCTCGGGGAGCTAATAGTACTCTATTAGAGGACCGAGATAGGGGGGATTTTCCACTATTCACCCTCACATGGACCTCGTCGCAGACGAGGACGCACCCGCCCGCGACAAGACGGAGTGTCGCAGCCCTGTTTCGGGAGTCGCAATATTTGTGATCCGGCCCTGTTCGAAAAACCCCGCCAAAACCGGTCACCTGGAACCCGCAGAACTGCGTGAGCCGGAGACGCCGATTTCGGAGTTCTCAGGACATCCGTTTCTGGGACACATGATCGTTCTGTGAGAGACTTTGGTCATGAAGATCAACCTGACCATCACGGACATGCAGCGTCTCGCCGAGGAAGCCTACTCTGGTTCGAGTGACGTGCTCACCGTCTCGCGGAAGACGAATGAAGACGTTCGAGACCTTAATTGGTGGACGGCAGACAGAGGCAAAAAGCAAGACCGAGGGTGGCGAGGCACGCGTGATTGGGCCGGTCTCCGGACCTACTTGGAGGCCGGGCGGCGTGCCGTTGACGATGTTCCGGAAAATTATTTTCCGAGAGATTTCGACACCAGTGATGGACGGTGGTGTAGGCCGGACAAGGACATCATCAAGCAAGGGATTCGGGTTAGATATCTGGAGCCATGGACGGCTGGTGGTCAGCTAATGGGCTTTCGCGTGACGGCTGAAGCTCTCTGCCTTCTTGATCGGATTTTTCCCGTTCCGTTGGACGAGAAATGACGTGGCGAAGGTAACGGCTGAAATCTCACGCCGGTCACTGGAGGACGAAGAGGCTTAATCGTCCTCCAGTGACCGGCATAGCTGGAGGTAGCTGATCGACGCCGATCCCCGGTAGAGCTTCTCGCCGTGGAGGTGGACGAACTTCAGCCGCCCGCTCTCCAGGCTGGGAAGGAGGCCGAAGATCGCTGAGGTCGGGAGCGAGCCCAGGAAGTCCCGCTGTCGCGTCCCTCGGATGGTTAGGGTGCCGACGCCATGCGGCGGGCTTCCCGATGGCCTGGAACTGGCCATCTCGCGGTCCATCTCCCGGTTCCCCAAGAGCCGCATCTCGATCTCGGTGCCCGCGTGCTTCTCTGGCCGAAGGAGACGGACCTTCAGCGTGAGGTCCGAGTACTCCTGAAAAGGGCGTCTGGTATCGAAGGGGTCGTCCCCGGAGATCGAGTAGCCAGCCTCCCAGTCGATGATCTCGCCGTAGTAGCTTTACCAGTCATCCGCAGGCCGCCGACGGCCACGTGGTTTCTTCGCCATCCTGACCCTCCAGGACGTTCGAAATTTCAACGTCTGGGGATTGGTGACTTCAAGGTCCAGGAAGCATCCTTGGGCCATGACAAAACGCGTTGCCATCTACGCCAGGGTCTCGACGGATCAGCAAACGGTCCAAAACCAGCTTGCCGACCTTCAGGCTGTCGCTGAGCGATCCGGTTGGACCATCGTGAAGGTGTTCCAGGACGAGGGTATCAGTGGTGCCAAGGGACGCGATCAACGCCCAGCCTTCGACAGCCTCCTCAAGGCTGCGACAAGACGTGAGTTCGATCTCATCGCAGCATGGGCGGTTGACCGTCTGGGCCGGTCCCTCCAAGACCTCGTAGGCTTCCTCTCTGAGGTCCAAGCCGCAGGCGTGGACCTGTACCTGCACCAACAGTCCCTGGACACATCCACCCCGGCTGGACGTGCCCTCTTCCAGATATTGGGCGTCTTCAGCGAGTTCGAACGGTCCATGATCAGGGCCAGGGTAATCGCAGGTCTCGAACGCCGGAAAGCCCAGGGCCACAAACTCGGAAGACCGAACCTGGATCAAGCCTTGGCCGACAAGGTCGCCAAAGCCCTGCTGGCCGGTCATGGTGTCCGAGCCTCAGCAAGGCTGGCAAAGGTGTCCCCAGCGACTGCACACCGGATCAAGAATGACCTTGTCACTCAGGGTCTTCTGCCTGCGGCCAACGCAGCAGAGTAGCCACCCCCACACCGGAACCATGGTCTCCAAATGGTTCAGCAGAACGCCGCACCATCATCAAAGGGACGGGATTGACCCGGCCTTCCCAGAGGTCCGATGGTCGCTGCAATTCCGCCACATCGCGGCGGGGAAACCTGCGGAAAATCGTGTCAAGCGGCTTCGGTAAGTGGTTGATTTCTCACGAGACGGGGCAGGTCGGATGGTCTGGGCGGAGCTTCCCAAGCTTAAGACGAGGGTTCGATTCCCTTCACCCGCTCCAATCTTTCCAAGCACTTAGAACACAAAGCTCAGCCAATCTTATCTTTCTGGGACAATTTTGGGACACTGCCCCGTAGGAAGCGGTGGCAAATGGTGTCCCATCATGGCAACCCTCACCAAGCGCGGCGACCGCCAGTGGCAGGCCAAGGTCCGCCGCAAGGGCCTGTCGGTCAGCGAAACCTTCGAGACGAAGGCGCGGGCGGAAGCGTAGGCGCGGCACATGGAAAATGAGATCGAAGCCGGCCGCTTCCATGCCGGCCAGCGGGAGGCGGAGCGCACCACGCTGCACGCCGCCCTGGACCGCTACCTGGCCCAAAACGTGCCGCTCAAGAAGGGCATCTTGCAAAACACCGGCATCGTGCGGGCGTGGCAGCGCTGGCCGCTGGCCAAACGCGCCCTGGCGGCTGTTCGGGCCTCGGACGTCGCGGCCTCGGACTGGGGCATGGAAAGCCTTGCCAACCCGGTCAGCCTGTTGAAGAAGCCGGCTCTCCCCACAGGGCGGGAACGACGGTTGGTAGCCGATGAAGAAGACCGGTTGCTGGCCGCCTGCGCGGCGTCCAAAAGCCGCTGGCTGCTGCCCATGGTGCGCCTGGCGCTGGGCAACTGCCATGCGGCAGGTACGAACTCACCGACCACGAATGGTCAATCCTTGCGCCGCTATTGCCCAACAAGCCGCGCGGGGTTCCTCGCGTCGAGGATCGCCTGGTGCTGAACAGCATTCTTTAGCGCTTCCGGACAGGCTCGCCCTGGGCTGAAATCCCTGACCGCTACGGCCCCTCGACCACCTGCTACAACCGCTTCGTCCGTTGGCGGAAAGCCGGTGTGTGGGACCGGCTTCTTGAAGCGGTTTCAGAGGCTTACGACGGCGACACCGTTATGATCGACTCCACCTGTGGCCGCGTCCACCAGCACGCGGCCACGGGAAAAAGGGGGCTGGAGACAATGGCGGCATGGGACGTTCCCGCGGCGGACTTACGAGCAAGATCCACGCCCTCGTTGACGCCGAAGGGCGGCCCGTCACCCTCCGCCTGACCGGCGGTCAGGTCGCCGACTGCACCGAGGCCGACGCATTGATCGACGGCCTCGGTGAAGGCGACATTCTGCTGGCCGACAAAGGCTATGACAAGCGCCCAGAGAACTATCTCGCTGCCGTAAAGCTCGTGGCAGCGCGGATCTGGTGTCAGAGCTTATGAGTCTACGCCCTAGCAGGACGCGCCCATCGCCCTGCGCTGGACCAGTGCCGCCCTCCTGGTCCGCGAGCGCAAGCACGCAATCATCCCCACTTATGGTCAGCAGGCCGCCGCCGCATAGCCTGCTCAACCAGCCATGGCTGCCGAACGTATTTTAACACTCGAGACATCCTCTAGGGGTCTATGGTGGGTCTGAAGGCGGTTCCTTATCCAAAGGCGCACGATGAAAGCCCTACTTGCGATCAATCATAGATTGTTGCGTGACAGCATACGCCCTTTGTTGCTCAAGCTGACGCCAAAACCCCGCATTCTAGAGGCAGGTACCCTCAACACCTCTCTGGCGATGGCGGCCAATGACGTCACCCTGGTCATTTTAAGGCATTGCTTGCCGGGAACGACGGGTGCTGCCGGGATCGAGATGTTTCGAAGCCATTTTCCGGCTGCGAAACTGGTATTTCTCACGGTCTGTACTGATCCCGCATTGATGCTGGCGGCCGTCTCTGCCGGCGCCAATGGCATCATAATGGAAACCATCTCAGGTCAAGGCATGCTCAATGCGCTGCGCTTGGTGATGGCGGGAGAGACCTACTTGCCATCCGATGCGGTTATCGAGCTTGCAAAGCTTTGCCTCGGGCGGACGGTTGATCCGCTTGATCGGGGCAGCGGCAGCGCCATGTCACACCTTTCTCCTGCCGAAATGGACGTGGTTCCATTGTTGTTGGATGGCCTGTCCAACAAGGTGATCGCCCTGCGCCTGGGCCTGAAAGAGGCCGCAATCAAGGCCAGGATGCGCGGTCTATATAAAAAAATCGGTGCTACGAACCGCGCACAGGCTATCTGGGCACTCATGCACGGCGGTTATATTCGCTCCAGCTAATCTATCTTTCGTGAGCGGTGGCAATTTTGATCGGCTGGCCTTTTTCGACCCTACCCATATGGTGTAGTCCAAACGGATAGATCGAAAGTTCACAAGGGGTGTTGGGCATGGCTCTCGTCAAGAAAAATCAGGTCGGCGGACATGGCGCGAGTCGGCTTACAACACCCGATGACGGTGGCGCGGGAAGCGGCAGCAAGCTCCTTGCCGAGGCGCAGAAGCGCAAAGCCAGAACCTTCGCCCGTCAGCAGAAGGCCGCCGAACGCATCGCTGCCGCCACATCTCAATTGGCCAGCGGCATTGCCGAAGGATCGGCCGCGGCCGAGGAGATGCGCAAAGCGTCCGAGCAGATCGCTTCGGGCGCCGAGGAAGCAGCCGGCGCATCGCAGCAATCCATGAAGGCGATCGTCAGCGGCGCGAAGCTCATTTCCAAAGGGGCGGAAAATGCCAGCGTCGCCGTGACCAAGGCCGAAGCTTTACAGGTTATGGTTCAGAACGTCGCCGCCCAGGTCACCACCTCCATCCTGTCCATCGGCCGTGCCGCCGTGCGCCAGGAAGCCGCCGTCAAGATGGTTGGGGAACTGGATGGCCAAGCCACGGCCATCAGCGAGGTTGTCAAGGCGGTGGCCCGCATCGCCGATCAGACCAATCTGCTGGCCCTCAACGCCGCCATCGAGGCTGCCCGCGCCGGCCAGCACGGCAAGGGCTTCGCCGTGGTCGCCGACGAGGTTCGCACTCTCGCCGAAACCTCGGAAAAAAGCGCCCGCGATATCCAGGATCTGATCGCCCAAATTCAGAACGACGTGAAGGTCATTTCTGAAGGGATCAATCTGTCTGCCAGCAACGCCCGCCAGGAAGTGGAGAAGGGCAAGCAGGTGACCGCCCAACTGGAGCAGGTGCGGGGCGACATGATCGAGATCGCCGCTGGCGGCCGTGAAGTGGCCAAGGCCTATGCTGAATCGGACACCGCCGCCAAGGAAGTGCAAAAGGGGTCCGAACTGATCGCCGCCGCCGCCGAGGAACAAAGCGCCGCCTGCGAGGAATCGTTGAAGACCATCGACCAGCAAAGTCAGGCGCTGGCTCAGTCGGAGCAGGCGGCGCAGGAATTGTCGGAACTGGCCGAGGAACTCAAGAACTCCACCGACATCGCCAAAACCAGCGAGGAAGTCGCCTCGGCCGCCGAGGAACTGTCCTCGGCCGTGGAGGAGATCAATCGCGCCGCCGCCCAGATTACGACGGCGCTGGAGCAGATCCAGCGCGGCGCCCAGCAGCAGGGGGCAGCCACCCAGCAAGCTTCGGCAGCCATCGCCCAGATCGAGCAAGGCGCACAAATCGCTGCCCGTCTCGCCTCGGGGGCCGCGACGAAGGCCGAGGCCATGACCGAATTGCTCGGAACGAACAAAATGGCCGTGGACGAATTGGTGACGGGAGTCATCAAGTCGGTCGAGGCAGGCAAGCAGTGCGGCGAACAAATGACCGCCCTGGAACAGATCAGCCGCCGCATCGACAAGATCGTTGACGCCATCACCACGGTGTCGATCCAAACCAGCATGCTGGCTGTCAACGGCTCGGTCGAAGCCGCCCGCGCCGGGGAATTCGGCAAGGGCTTCGCCGTGGTCTCCACCGACATCCGTAATCTGGCCCGCGATTCGGCCGAGAACGCCGACCGTATCAAAGACACCGTAAAATCCATTCAAGACCAAATCGGCGCCGTCCGCAGCGATATGGCGGAAATCGCCACTGCCGCCGCGGCCGAAGTCGAAAAAAGTCAACTCATCATCAAGGACCTGGAAACTGTGGTCACCGAACTGGCTGTGGTGACGGAAGGGAACACTGCAATCCTGACCGGGACCGAGCAGATCGTGCGCGTCGTCAAGGAGGTTCAAACCGGCGTCGAGCAGATCGCCGCCGCAGCCCAGCAGACGACCCGCTCCACCGCCGAAGCCAACATCGCCGCCAAGGAGCAGGCCAAGGGGGCCGAGGAGTTGGCCGCCGCCATCGAAGAAATCGCGTCCCTGGCCGACGAGTTGCAGGCCGGCGCCTGACGTCAGCTTGCACACCCCAGCCGTCAGGAGGACGAGTCATGTCTGAAGTAACGGAAGCGGTGCGGGATGCTGTCGATACGCGGGCGCCCAGCGTCGGCGATATGGCCACTGATGCCCGCCAGTTCGTCATTTTCCACGTGGCCGACGAAATGTTCGCCGTGCCGCTGTCCACGGTGCAGGAAATCATCCGGATGCCCGACATCGTCCACGTCCCATTGAGCCCTGGGGCGCTGGAAGGACTGGCCAATCTGCGCGGAACGGTGTTGCCCATCATTCGCCTGCGCCAAATTTTTGGCATGGAAAATGTGGACTACAACGATTCCACCCGCGTTGTGGTGCTCGATCAGGGCCGTCCGGTGGGGCTGGTGGTCGATCGCATGGCCAATGTGGTCACTGTCGAGGGCAGCCGCATCGAGCCCGTGGGCTCGATCCAGGGCACCGTCGATACCGATCTTATGACCGGCATGATCAAGGACCGTGACGGAAAATCCATGGTGATGATCCTGGATGCCGCCAAAGTGGTGTCGCGCGAGTTCCAGGCGGTGGGGACGGCACTCGACCGCACTCTTGGGGGTGACGCCGGCATTCCCCATCCCGACCACGGGGACCGGAACGAAACTGGTGAAGCCAACGACGAAAGCCAGTTGGTCAGTTTTGAAGTGGCGGGACAAGAATACGCGTTACCCATCGAAGACGTGCAGGAGATCGTGCAGATCCCCGACCAGAT
Organism: Rhodospirillaceae bacterium BRH_c57; assembly: GCA_000961745.1. Lineage (GTDB taxonomy): Bacteria > Pseudomonadota > Alphaproteobacteria > Rhodospirillales > Rhodospirillaceae > Cauispirillum. The sequence continues at coordinate 7,187 of LAEA01000064.1, forward strand.
CACGGCGGTTCCCAACGCGCCGTCGCACGTTCTGGGCGTCGTGACCTTACGCAACCGCTTGCTTCCCCTGGTAAGCCTGCGCGCCATGTTCGGGCTGCCGCCGCAGGATGTCACCGACACCAGCAAGATCGTGGTGGTATCGCTCGGCGCTTCCATGTCGGTCGGCGTGATGATGGACAGTGTGAAGGAAGTGCTGCGGGTTGGCCGTTCGGTCATCGACCCCATGCCCGCCTTGCTGACGCGAAGCGGCACCCTGGGCGAGGTTCAGGCCATTTGCCGCCTGCAAGAGGGCAAGCGGCTGGTGTCCATTCTGTCTGCCGAAAAAATGTTCAACGAAGGCGAAATGCGCAGCGTCATGAACGGTGCCGCAGGAGAGAAGGCTGAGATGGCCGACGAAGGCACGCGCCGCGGGGGCGTCACCGACGATGAGGAGCAATTCGTCGTCTTCCGCCTGATGAACGAAGAATACGGCGTCCCCATCGAGTCCGTGCACGAGATCGTGCGCGTCCCCGAAGAACTCACCCGCGTGCCCAAGACGCCCGATTTCATCGAAGGGGTCGTCAATTTGCGGGGCGTCGTCCTGCCGGTGGTCGATCAGCGCCGCCGCTTTGGGCTGCCACCGCTGGAGCGCAACGATCGTCAGCGGATCATGGTCTATACCATTCGCGGCGTTCGCACCGGGTTCATCGTGGATTCCGTTTTGGAAGTCATGCGTATTCCGGCATCGGTCATTGGCCCGTCGCCCTCGCTGTCCGAGGAACAGCAACGCTTGATCCGCCGGGTGGCCAATATCGAGAAGCAAAAACGCATGGTTCTACTTCTGGATGTGGACCAGCTATTAGACGTCAAGGAATTGGACTCCATTGGCATTTCAGCGCACTAGAGCGATGAAAGACACTCAGCTATGGTTAAGGCATTAATCGTCGACGATTCAGCCCTGATGCGGCGCCATCTGAAGGAAATCCTGGAATCCAAGGGCAGGTTCCAGGTCATGGCCGTCCGCAATGGTGTCGAGGCCTTGGCCGCGCTGGAGACATTCGAGCCCGACGTCATCACGCTCGACATCAATATGCCCGAGATGGACGGCTTGACGTGCCTGTCCCACATCATGGCGCGACGCCCCACGCCGGTGGTCATGGTGTCATCGCTGACCGAACGCGGGGCGGAGGTCACCTTCGAGGCGCTGGCCCTGGGCGCGGTGGATTTCATTCACAAGCCCGACGGAACCATTTCGCTGAATGTGGACCGGATAGAACGCGAACTCCTCGACAAGGTCATCGCGGCCAGCCGCGCCCGCCTGCGCCGGTCGGTGGGGCTGAAGCAAAGACTGCGTAATCAGAACGTCGAGGCCAACGATCGGAAAGCCTCGACGGGCAAACCCTTGGCGAGCCTTTCAGCGGCCGGCATGGGGGTGGTCGTCATCGGCGTATCCACCGGCGGGCCGGGGACGCTGGAGGAGGTCCTGCCGTTTTTTCCGGCCGACTTCCCGTGGCCGGTGGTGGTGGCCCAGCACATGCCGGGCAGCTTTACCGCAGTATTCGCCCGGCGTCTGAACGAGATGTGCAATTTGACTGTCATCGAAGCCAGCCAGATGATGCCGCTTCAACCCGGCGTGATCTACATCGGCAAGGGTGATGCCGATATCGTCATAGGCAAGCGGCCCAGCAACTGGATTGTCAATCCCATGCCGGCGGGCTCGCAATTCCTGTGGCATCCCAGCGTCGCCCGCCTGGTTGACAGCGCCCTGCACGCCATGCCGCCCGACCGCATTTTCGGGGTGATGCTGACTGGCATGGGAGATGACGGCGCCGATGCCATGGCCGAGTTGAAACGCCGAGGCGGCCGTACCATCGCCCAGGACGAGGCGACCTCCGTCATCTGGGGCATGCCCGGCGAACTGGTGAAACGGGGGGGCGCCAATCTGGTGCTGCCGGCCAACAAGATCGCTCAACAACTCACCGCTTGGCTGAGCCCGGTCAGGGTAACGGAGGAAGGCCATGGCGCTCGTCAAAGGTAAACTGCCAGAGTGTGATGGAGCGCCGCGGGATCTGAGTACGCTGCTTGGCGCCCTTGCCTCTCCGGAGTCGGCGGTGCGCCGTAACGCGGTGCGCGACCTGAAGCTCTATCCTGACTCCGCTGAGGCCTTGTGCGCGCAGTTGCAGGACGAGACGAGCCCCAGTGTGCGCGCTGCCCTGTTCTCCACCCTTATTCATCTCCAATCGCCGCACGTGGCTGTTCGGTTGGCGGAATTCCTGCGCAGCGACGACGTTCAACTGCGCAATGGCGCCATCGAAGCCTTGCAGGAAATGCCCGACGCCATCGCCCCCCACCTTCAGGTGCTGCTGGGCGACGCCGATAGCGATGTCCGCATCTTCGCCGTCAACATCCTGGCCTCCCTGCGCCACGATCAGGTGCCGGAATGGCTGGCCGAAGTCATCCGCACCGATGCCCACGTCAATGTATGCGCCGCCGCCATTGATGGTCTGGCCGAGGTTGGCGGGCCGGAGGTCGTGAAGGATTTGGAGGCCCTGCGTCTGCGCTTTGCCGGTGACGCCTTCATGGACTTCGCCATCACAACCGCCATCCGCAGAATCGGATCGGAGTGATGAACGCCGTGTCATCCATGATCGACACTGAAGGCCTTCCTGCAATTACGGCTGCGGAATACGCCAAATTCTGTGAGTTTTTCTACCGGAAAACAGGCATCCAGTACCAAGTCAACAAAAAATACTACGTGGATCGGCGTATTGCTGAGCGCATTCAGCAGACAAAATCAGAGTCATTTCGTGATTATTTCACGATGCTCCGGTTTGAGGCCTCTGGCGAGGAACTGCAAGTTCTCATCAACTCCCTGACCGTGAATGAGACCTACTTTTTTCGGGAGGATTACCAGTTTGATGCGTTGGTGACTGGAATTCTGCCGGCTCTCGCCAAGCAAAAGCGCCGTGGAGACCCCATCCGCATCTGGTCCGTGCCGTGTTCCTCGGGCGAGGAGCCCTATTCCATCGCCATCAATATCCTGGAGCGTTGGGACCAGTCGGATTCCTGGAATATCGAAATCCACGCCTCCGATATCGATTCAAAAATCCTGGCCCAGGCCCGCGCGGGACGATTCTGCGAACGGTCGGTCGGAAGGGTGTCGCCTCAGTTACTGTCCAAATATTTCAAACCAAAGATCGCAGGCGAATATCAGATTTGCGACGAGTTACGCAGTTCAATTGAGTTTTCTCTCGTGAACGTCGTCGATCCCGTGCAGACACGCCGCTACCGGGACATCGATATCGTCTTTTGCCGAAACATGCTGATCTATTTTGATGACGCTGGCCGCCGAGAAACCATGGAGATGTTTTACGAGTGCTTGGCCCCCGGCGGTTTTATTTGCCTTGGCCATTCCGAGAGCATGAGCCGCATGTCCTCGACCTTCCTGCCCCGCAAATTCAAAGATGTGATCGTCTACCAGAAGCCGGGGGAGCAGGAGTGATGACCGAAGAAAGCGACGCCAAGACGCGGATACTGGTGATTGATGACGGCATCACCATGCGCCTTTATTACAGATCCGTGCTGGAAGCGGCGGGCTTTGAGGTAGAAGAGGCCGCCAATGGTGTGGAAGGGCACGAAAAGGCCCTGTCCCAGCATTTCGACATGATGATCGTCGATATCAACATGCCGAAGATGGACGGTTATTCCCTGTTGCGGGCAATCCGCAAAAATCCCGCGATCCATGGGGTCCCGGCAGTAACGATCAGCACCGAAGCCCGCCCGGATGACGCCATCAAGGCGTTCGAGGCCGGGGCGAATTTCTATCTGACCAAGCCCGTGGCGCCCGAGGACTTGACCGAAGTGGCCCGCCTGATGACGGGGGGATCGCCGCGATGACCAGCCCGCTTCTCGAACGGTTCGTTGCCGAGGCGCGCGACTTGTTGCAAGGCGCCGCCTCCGGCCTGTTGACGCTGGAAAAGGAGCCCGGCAACGAGGCCGCGATCAACGAGGTCTTCCGCTCGGTTCACACCCTCAAGGGCTCGGTCGGGCTGTTCGACTTCCCCGCGTTCACCAAGCTGGTCCATGCGGGCGAAGATGTCTTGAGCGCTGTCCGCGCTGGCCAGTTGGCCCTGAATTCCGAGTTGGTCGATATTCTGCTGGATACCCTCGACCTTGTCGGCAGTTGGATCGACCACATCAATGCCGCCGGCATCATGCCCGATGGGGCCGATGGGATGTCGCGCGATCTCACGTCATCCCTGCGAGCGGTTTTGCCCATCGAGTCCCCCGGAACCGCCGATCAGGCCGTGGACCCTGGGGCCGGAGCCTTGACCGACCTGGACTGGATCGCGGACGTGCCCGAGCCGGACCGCTTGGCCGCCTTTGCCGCAGCCGTCGGCGGCACCCCGATCCTGGCGGTGGAATACACTCCTGCCGAGGATTGCTTCTTCAGTGGTGAAGATCCGCTGACCCTGTTCCGGCAAATTCCTGATCTTTTTGCCCTGACCATTGCCCCCGTTACGGAGTGGCCGGCAACGGATGCGCTCGACCCGTATCGGTGCGTCCTGCGCTTCCAGGCCGTGACCGCGGCGCCACGGGCGGACATGGAGCACCTGTTCCGCTATGTGGTCGAGCAGGTCAAGCTGGCGGACATCGCGCCGCACGCTCTGGTCACCGTGACCGGCGATGTCAACGGCGGGCCGGTCTATCAGGATTTTGTTGATGAGGCGCGGCATCTGGCCGACACCGCCAATTGGCCCGCACTTGGCCGTTCGGTTTCCGCGCTTTTGGAACTCTCGGCCCCTACGCTGCTGGTGGCCTCGGCATTGCGCTGGTTGCAGGCGGCGCTGGCAGCGCCGCAGCCCAGCCCGGCCTGGGCTTCAGCACTGATCGAAAGCATCGCCAAAGCCGAACCCGACCACCACCCCATACCCGCCGAAATCACGCCAGAAGCCACGATTGGAACCGCAGCCCCATCGGCCCTGGCGGCCCGCATCCTCGACAGCCAGCGGGTTTTGCTGGAGTTGATCGGCACGAAGGGGACCATGGCCGAACGGCTGGCCTCGGTCGAACGGACCGTTGCCAATGTGCTGAAGGCCGAGGGCCGCCAAGCGGACTGCGCCGCGTGGTCCGATGCCATCGCCTCGGTCGGACGGAGCGGAAGCCTGCGCCCGGCCATCGACCTGTTGGATACTTGGCTGAGCAAGGCCGAGGTACCCGCCGCAGCCCCCTCCCCCGCCCCCACCTCCGCCAATGACACCGCGGTCCTTGAAGGCGTCCAGCGTCGGCGCACCGATGTCCCGGACCACGACGGCAAGCCGGCCAACCGCATTTTGAAAGTGGAGCAGGCCAAGGTCGATTCACTGATGAATCTCATCGGCGAACTGGTGGTGTCGAAAAACAGCCTGCCCTTCCTGGCCAAGCGGGCCGAAGACGTCTACGGCTCGCGCGATATGTCGCGCGAGATCAAGCAAGCCTATGCCGTTATCGACCGTCTGGCGCAGGAGATGCAAAGCTCCATCATGGCGGTTCGCATGTTGCCAGTCTCGGAAGTGTTCGAACGCTTTCCGCGCCTGGTCCGTGACGTCGCCCGCAAGCTGGGCAAACGGATCGCGCTGGTGATCGAAGGCGAGGATGCCGCCGCCGACAAGAACATCATCGAGGTGTTGGGCGATCCCCTGCTCCACATCATCCGCAATTCCATCGACCACGGCATCGAACTGCCCGATGACCGCGAAGCGGTCGGCAAGGCGCCCGAAGCGACAATCTCGCTCAGGGCGTTTCAGGAAGGCGATCAGGTGGTCATCGAAGTCGCCGATGACGGCCGGGGCATCGACCCCGAGAAAATCAAGGCTTCCGCCCTGTCGAAAGGCATCATTGATGCCGAACGGGCCGCCCGCCTGTCCGATCAGGATGCCGTCAATCTGGTGTTCTTTCCGGGATTCTCGACGGCTGCCAAGGTCTCGGACCTGTCCGGGCGCGGCGTCGGCATGGATGTGGTGGTTACCGCCGTCGAAAAGGCTGGCGGCACCGTAACCATTACCTCGTGCAAAGGCGAGGGTACCGTGGTCCGCCTGTCGCTGCCGCTCAGTATGGCGGTCACACGAGTGATGATGGTTGAGGCTGGCGGCGGCATGCTGTTTGGCATCCCCATGGATCAGATCGCCGAAACCGTGCGGGTACGCCGCGACGCGGTGAAACGGATCAAGACGTCCGAGGCCTTCGTGCTGCGCGAAACCATAGTTCCGCTTATCCGGTTGGACAGTTTGCTGGGCGTCGATCCACCACTCTGGTTCGGTGACGGCGAGGAGGAGGATGCGGTTCTCGTGGTGCGGGTTGGCGGCAATCTCATTGGCCTCGTCATCGAGCATTTCCGCGAGGGAATGGACATCATCCTCAAGCCTTTCGAAGGCATCCTGTCTGCGATGAAGGGGTATTCCGGCACGGCCCTGCTGGGTGACGGGCGGGTTTTGCTGGTCCTCAACCTCAAGGAGTTGCTGTGACATGCCCCTACGCTTCGGCAAGAACATCGTGGTGTTTGAGGAGGGGGGCGCCGTTGAAGAGGCTCTGCCGCTGCTGGAATACCTTCAAACTCATCCAGGAGCGCGCGTCGACCTGCGCGCCTGTACCCACATGCATACCGCCATAGTGCAGGTCCTGATGGCTCTGGGACCGAAGATCGCGGCAGTGCCGACAGAGCCGTTCCTTCACCGTTGGCTGACACCGCTCCTGACGCCGTTTTTGCCAAAGGTCGGGAAATGAACACTCCCTTCGTCCTCGCCGTGTCCAACCGCAAAGGCGGCAGCGGCAAGAGCACCAGTGCCGTCAACCTGGCGGCCGAGTGGGCCAACCGGGGATCCCGCGTCCTGGTGGTGGATTTGGACACGCAAGGCCACGCCGGCTTCGGCCTTGGCATTACCCCGGACAAAGGGGCGCCGACCGCACACGACATTTTTCGCGACCCTACTTTGGACATCAGCGATGCCATCGTGCCCTGCACCTGGGCCAATCTGTGGTGCGCCCCGGCCGACTTCCTGTTCGAGGGTACCGATGAAAGGCGCGATCCCGGCCTGCTGGCCAGTCAACTGCGCCGCCCCGAACTGGCTGCAAAATTCGACATCGTCATTCTGGATACGCCGCCGTCGCTCGACCAATTGCTGGTCAATGCGATGAGTGCCGCCGACGGCGTGCTGATCCCCATGCTCCCCCATGCCCTGTCGGCGGAAGGGGTCAAACAATTGTCGCGGCTTTTCTATCGGATCGCCACGACGTCCAATCCCGGCTTGAAACTGATTGGCCTGCTGCCGATCATGTACAATCCCCGGCTGAAACACCACCAAAGCGTCGTCGGCGATATCGTCCGCCAGTTCGGCGCCGAGCGGGTCATGCGCGGCATCCGCGTCGATACCAAACTGGCAGAAGCCTTCGCCGCCCGTAAGCCCATCCGGTATTTCGCCCCCCGAAGTCACGGCGCCCTCGACTATTTCCTCCTTGCCGACGAACTTGCCCAAATGTGGGGCTGGCGCAAGGGCGGAGCGAAAGACACCGGAGCGCAAGTACAGCAAAAGGTCTCATGATGCCGGCAACAATTTTTATCGTCGATGATTCGGCGACCATCCTGATGAGCATGGAAGCCATCCTCACTAAAGCCGGTTTTGCCGTGTCCAAAGCGGCAAGTGGCGAGGAAGCGATGTCCAAGTTGCAAGGCGGGTTAAAACCGAGCCTGATCATCACCGATATCCATATGGGCGCCATGAACGGGATCGAGTTGATCAAGAAGGTCCGCGTCATGCCCGGATTTCAATTCATTCCGATCCTGGTTGTCACCACCGAATCCCAACAGTCGAAGCGGGATGAGGCGCGCGCCGCCAAGGCTACCGGCTGGCTCGTCAAGCCGGTTCAGCCCGATGATTTGGTGCGTGTCGTGAAGCAGATACTGCCCAACGGATGATGGATACAGACAAAAGCGCGATACTTCCCCTGGTCCTCGCGACCGTTCTGGCGGCGTTGTCGTCCGCCGCTGCCGGCTGGCTCGCGGGCGCAATCGGGGCTGCACTGGCCGCACCCTTCGGGGTGCTGCTGGGGTACGCGATTGGCCGCCATTGGGGGGCATTTCCCTCCCGCGTCCGGCTGTCTCTGTTCCGCGTCGCGGATGAACTTGCGCAGTACCGCGCCTTTACCCGCCTGATGCGCGATCAGGGCGACCGGATCACGGAAACCACCGACGATGCCGCACAGATCATCGCGTCCGGACTGCACGAAATAGATGCCAAAGTGGCGTCCCTGATCGAACGCATCGATACGGAAATGCCGGGACCGGATGGTGAGGTTTTCAAGCACATGGCCGTGTCGATCGGCGACCCGATTGTCGGCATGTTTGGAAAACTGCAATTCCAGGACGTCACCCGCCAGCAACTGGCTTTTCTGGCGCGCCTGTCGCATGTACTCGACGAGCACATGGTCGCCCTGGCTCAGCAAATGGGCGACCGTCGCGCGCTTGATCGGGTCGGCCAGTTCAAGCAAATGTTTGATCAGGCGCTGAATGATTGCGTCATGAGCAGCCAGCGCGACGATCATCATGCAGCATCCGGAACGGATTTTAAGGAAGCAGTTGGGCCGAAGGTCGAGCTATTTTGACGGGAAGGTCAGCCATGCTCATTTTGGCAATATTCGCGGGGTCTTTGATTTCCGCAGAAGTGATAAGCGCCCTGTTACCGGCCATGCCAGATCTGGTTGCACTCCTGGTGCGTCTGAGTCTGGCGCTCGGCATTGCCGCACCGTTGACGATGGTCGTCTTGAAAAGGCCCGCCCGACCCTTCGTGCCCACCCCAGCCCCAGACCTTTCGCAGCCTGCGCCGGCCGCCCGACAGGCTCCATCGTGCGACACCTTCCGATGCGCGGTCTGCATCTCCGAAAAGCTGTCATATTTCCGCACTTTTTCAAGCGCCCTTAAAGAGGACACAAGTGGAATCATTGCTGACGGCGAGGAGAACGCCGTCAGCTTGATGAACCAGTTGCGCATCGTCGAGGACAGCATGGAGGGATTGCTCGCCTTCATCACCGAGTCAAATCACAGTGTTGTTCAGATTGTCGCAAGCACGGAATCACAGTTGACGCGATCGCGCTCCTTAATAGACGAGTTCTCGGAGCGGCGCGTTCGCGATGCCGCCAATGTCCAGCAGGCCATGGACGATATCGGCACGGTGGTGGGGGACCTGGGGCAGATGGTCCAGATCGTGCGCGGCATCGCGCATCAAACCCGCCTGCTGGCCTTGAACGCGACGATTGAAGCCGTCCGGGCGGGCGAAAGCGGCAAGGGCTTCGCCGTCGTCGCCTCCGAAGTCAAGGCGCTGTCTTTGCAATCGGACGAGGCCGCCATCAAGATCGGTGAGGGCATTAAGGATTTGGAGATTGCGGTTCAGAACAGCTTGGAAACCATTGTCGGAGACCGGGTCGCAAAAGAAGCAAGCGGTTTCGCCGTCATTTCCGAAGCCGTCGGAGATTTGACTGCCAAGTTGCAACAGCTCATCGGTTGCCAACGGGACACTCTGACCAAGGTCCAGCAAGACAATGAGTTTATGGCAGAGCCCATTATGCAGATGATTGGTGCAATCCAGTACCAGGATGTTGTTAAAAGACGATTGCACGACTTGGTGGAGGCCTTCGATAAATTAAGCAATACCATCGACTCGTCGGTGAAAGAGGTCTCCCAAACGCCCGGTATCTCGCTCGAAGAAATGAACTCGGTCATTCGGACAAACTTGGATCAGATGGTCAATACCCTGACCAATGAACTGAAATCACACCGATCCGTCACCGCAAAAAGCAAAACCGAGTCACGACCCAAGGCCGCGGCAATTGAGCTTTTTTGAAAGGGGTATAAGCATGACCGCCAAGCCGGAACGATGGATGGATTCGGAGATGATCGACGCGCAGCATAGTCGGATCATTGAGAGTGTGAACACCCTGTTACAAGTCGCCGATAGCGATTCTCCCAGCCTCATGGCATCGAAATTCCGGGATTTCTCGGCCCTCGTCACAGCGCATTTCAGCGATGAGGAGGAATTACTGGCCCGTCAGGGGTCCGACATGCTGGCAACCCAGCAGAAGGAACACGGTGTACTGTCCCGCATGCTGGCGAGCATGCTCGGCCTGATGGAAACCTCGGAATTGACAGGCTGGCGATCAGCCGTAATTGGCGAGGCAATAGACGCCCTAGCGGTCCATTTCGCCAAGGAAGAGGCTTGTTTCTCACCTCTGCTTGGCCGACAGCGCGCAACAGTGGTCTGCGGTCCTTCCGATCCAGGTATCGCTTAATAAGGCCGTTTGGGACAGAGGCTCGGACGCATCCATGGGGCGCCAAGCCACAATGCACGCCGCCCTGCCCACCGCCGCCTGTTCCAGCCGATTGCGCAGCCCGCAAACTCGTATTACATTGGCAGTGAAAACGTAATACGAGGGGTCACCCCATGGCTTTGCCTGTTCAGTCCATTCGTGCGGCGTCGGAGCATCGTGACGTGCTTCAGGCGGTGGCCGATCTCCTCCGCCAGGGGCGGGAGCAGGATGTAAGGCACTTGCTCGACGACGTGTCGGCCCGCTCCGTCGGCCCGTTTCGGAGCGAAGCGGCGGCCATCGCCTTCCTGCGGGATCGGCTGGTGGCCAGCCTGCGGCCGAGGATGGTGTGGCTGTTCGGCAGCCGCGCCCGTGGGGACGCCCGGCCCGACAGCGATTTCGACCTGCTGGTGGTGCTGCCCGACGCCCTGCCGGAGACCGCCTACACGCCCAAAGCCGTTGCCGCACCGCTGGTCGCCTGCGGCCTGCCGTTCGACGTCGTGCCCTGCCCCTGGGCCGCGTTCATGGCCGACCGGACGCTGGACGGAACCCTGGTCAACCGGGTCGTGACCGAGGGGCGATTGCTGTACCAGGACCG
>LAEA01000061.1 GCA_000961745.1 Rhodospirillaceae bacterium BRH_c57
CACGTCCAGGCGCAGGGCGTGGGGCTCGTCCACCGTCCGCGCGGCGGCCTCGGCCGGCGGCAGGGCGCGGCAAGTGCCCGGATAGAGTGGCGCACCGTCCGGCCCGTGGGGGGCACGGTGGATGTCGCCGACCTCGCGCAGGATGTCCTTGCGGGTGCAGAAGCACGGATAGATCAGGCCCATGGCCTGCAATTGCGCCAGCGCCGCCGCGTAGTCCTCCATATGCTCCGACTGGTGCCGCACCGGGTGCTCCCACCGCAGGCCGAGCCAGCCGAGGTCTTCGAAAATTGCCTGCGTGTAGTCGGGCTGGCAGCGCACCGGGTCGATGTCCTCGAGTCGCAGCAGGAATCGCCCGCCTACCCCGGCTGCGCGCGCCGCGAACAGGGCCGACCACGCGTGGCCCAGATGCAGGTGGCCGGTCGGGCTGGGAGCGAATCGGGTGACCTCAGCCATGGCCGGAGATGCCTTTTCTCGATGGGGGGAGACCCGTCCCGTCAGGGGTAGGCGGCCGCAGCGGGGTTGTAAAGGGGCCGATTGTCGTCAAATCTTCGCAAGGCTCTTGGCGGAGCCCATGGTAGAAGATACCGTATCTTGAGCGACACCAGCGCGCGAGGTGGCTTCCCTTGTTGGCGACGTTGGAAAAATGTCCGGCCCTGGTCCTTAACGCCGACTTCCGGCCGTTGAGCTACTTCCCGCTGTCCCTGTGGCCCTGGCAGGACACGGTCAAGGCCGTGTTCCTGGACCGCGTCAACGTGGTGTCGGAATACGACCGCGTCATCCATTCGCCCAGCCGCGCCTTTCGGGTGCCCAGCGTGATCGCCTTGAAGGAGTACGCGCCTCGGGCGCGCCGCCCAGCCTTCACCCGATTCAACGTGTTCCTGCGCGACCGTTTCACCTGCCAATACTGCGGCAACCGCCTCCCCGCCCACGACCTGACCTTCGATCACGTCATCCCCCGCTCCCGTGGCGGTCGGACCACCTGGGGCAACGTGGTGGCGGCCTGCGGCCCGTGCAACATGCACAAAGCGAACCGCACCCCGCGCGAAGCCTCCATGCCCCTCATCCGCGCTCCCGACGAGCCCGACACCTACCAGCTCCAGGACATGGGCCGGGCCTTCCCGCCCAACTTCCTGCACGAAAGCTGGCGTGACTTCCTGTATTGGGATAGCGAACTGGATCCGTGGTGAGACGGGCGGCGTGATCTAACAGAAAGATGCGGGCTGCCGCCCACGCCCGCTCGGGGCAGGCCCCGAACCCCCTTTTTCTTTAAGAAAAACAAGGAGGTCCGGAGCATCGCTCCGGGCTGGCGGCAGCCATCCGCGATAGCGGAAGTCTCCCCTACTCCAACCACTCCGGCGTCTGTTCCAAACTGAGCATTTCATCCAGCGTCGGGCGGCGGCGGACGACGGCCCACTTGGCGCCATCGACCAGTACCTCGGGGATGAGCGGGCGGGTGTTGTAGGTGCTGCTCATCACCGCGCCGTAAGCTCCGGCGGTCTGGAAGGCGATCAGGTCGCCGGCCGCAAGCGGCGGCAGGGGGCGCTGCTTGGCGAAGGTGTCGCCGGTTTCGCACACCGGGCCAACCACGTCATAGGACACCTTTTCAACCCCCGGCGCCGGTTCGGCCACCGGGATGATGCCGTGCCAGGCCTCGTACATGGCCGGGCGGACGAGGTCGTTCATGGCGGCGTCGATGATCGCAAAGGTCCGCGTGTGGCCGTCCTTCACATAGATCACCTCGGACACCAGCAGGCCGGCGTTGCCGACGATCAGGCGGCCGGGTTCGAGCATGATGGCGCAGCCCAGGTCGCCCAGGGTGCGGCGGACGATTTCGCCATACTCGGCCGGGGGGGGCGGGATGGTGCCGTCCTCATAAGGCACGCCCAGCCCGCCGCCGAGGTCGAGGCGGGTGATCTGGATGCCATCGGCCCGCAGCATCGCCACCAGATCGCGCACCCGGATGAAGGCTTCCTCGAACGGGGCGAGGTCTGCGATCTGGCTGCCGATGTGCACGGCAATGCCCTTGACCGCGATGCCGGGCAGGGCGCTGGCCTTCTGGTAGATGCCGTGGGCGTCCACCCAGTCGATGCCGAACTTGTTCTCTTTCTTGCCGGTGGTGATTTTCTCGTGCCCGCCGGCCCCTACATCGGGGTTGATGCGGAGCGCAATAGGAGCACGCACCCCCTTGGCCGTGGCGATGGCGTTAAGCGCCTCCAGCTCGGGCACCGACTCGACGTTGATTTGGTGGATCCCGGCGTCGAGCGCCTGGGCCAGTTCCGCCGCCGTCTTGCCGACGCCGGAGAACACGATCTTGTCCGGGTCGCAACCGGCGCGCAGGGCCAGGGCCAGTTCCCCGCCCGAGACAACATCCATGCCCGCGCCGCACTTGACCAGGGTGCGCAGCACGGCGAGGTTCGAGTTGGCCTTCATGGCAAAGCAGACGGTGGCGTTCAGGCCGGCGAAGGCTTCGGTGAAGACGCGCAGGTGGCGGGCCAGGGTGGCGGTGGAATAGACGTAGAACGGCGTGCCGACCGCCTGGGCAATGGTGTCGATGGCCACGTCTTCGGCATGAAGGCGGCCGTCGCGGTACTCGAAATGGTGCATGATGGGGTGTCCGTCAGCGGGTCGGATAGGTCTTGGGGAACTTGGAGTCGTCGGGCGGATCCAGCTTGCCCTTTTTGCCGCACGCGCCCAGCGGCGCGGCCAGCATGAGGACGGCCAGAAGAACAAGGATGGTGCGCGTCATGCCCCACCCCCGTTCAGGAACCGTGTGTGGGTCAGGAACCGCGTGCGGGCCTCGGCCGCCTGGGCGCGGACGTTGGCCGGAGCGGTGCCGCCATAGGACGTGCGGCTGGCCACCGAATGATCGACCGTCAGCACGGCCTGGGCCTCGGCGGTGATGCCGGGCTCGATGCTTTGCAGGTCGGCAAGGCTCAGGTCGGGCAGGTCGCAGCCCTTGGTTTCGGCCAGCTTGACCAGCGATCCGGCGATCTCGTGGGCGCGGCGGAACGGCACGTTGAGCACCCGCACGCACCAGTCGGCAAGGTCCGTCGCGGTGGTGAACCCGACGCCGGCCTGGGCGCGCAGGCGCTCCACATTGGGGGTCAGGCGGGCGATCATGCCGGTCATCGCGGCCAGGGTCAGGTCCAGGGTGTCGGACACCTCGAACACCGGCTCCTTGTCCTCCTGCATGTCCTTGGAATAGGCCAGCGGCAGGCCCTTCATGACGATCATCAGGGCGGTGAAGTCGCCGATCACGCGGCCGACCTTGGCGCGCACCAGCTCGGCGGCGTCGGGGTTGCGCTTCTGCGGCATGATCGACGAGCCGGTGGACAGGTCATCGGGCAGTTTCACGAACTTGAACTGGGCTGAGGTCCAGATGACCAGTTCCTCGGCCAGCCGCGACAGGTGGATCGAGGCGATGGCCGCCGCGCTCATGTACTCCAGGGCGAAGTCGCGGTCCGACACGGCGTCCAGCGAATTGGCCATCGGCCGCGCAAAGCCCAGGTCGGCCGCCGTCGCGTGGCGGTCGATGGGGAAGCTGGTCCCGGCCAGGGCGGCGGCGCCCAGCGGGCATTCGTTCATGCGCGTGTGGGCATCCCGGAACCGTCCCCGGTCGCGCCCGAACATCTCCACATAGGCCAGCATATGGTGCCCGAAGGTCACCGGCTGGGCGGCCTGGAGGTGGGTGAAGCCGGGCATCACGGTGCCGGCGTGGGCCTCGGCCTGGGTCACCAGCGCCTCCTGCAAGGCGCCAAGCTGACCGTCGATGCGGTCGCAGGCGTCGCGCACCCACATACGGAAATCGGTCGCCACCTGATCGTTGCGCGACCGTGCGGTGTGCAGGCGCCCGGCCGGCTCGCCGATGATCGCCTTGAGGCGGGTTTCGACGTTCATGTGGATGTCTTCGAGCTTACTGGAGAAGACGAAGGTGCCATCCTCGATCTCGCGCTCGACCTGATCCAGACCGCCCAGGATGGCGTCGCGGTCAGCCTCGGAAATCACCCCGGCGGCGGCAATCATCTTGCAATGGGCCCGCGACCCCGCGATATCCTGACGGTACAGGCGCTTGTCAAAGCCGATGGAGGCGTTGATCGCCTCCATGATCGCCGAGGGGCCGGCATCGAAGCGGCCGCCCCAAATGGTGCTGGTGGACTTATCGGAAGGCTGGGTCATGGCGAGTTTCACGGGTCCGGGTAAAAAGGTTGCTGCGGTGGCGGCGTTCATTGTTCTGGCAGCGATTGTCGCGATTATCGTGCCCGTTGCAAGCAGCCAGGATGCGGATCGGCTGTGCACGCTGGGCCAGGGTCCGCAAAAGCCGTCCGCGCGCACCGTCGGCACCCTTCAGGTGTGGGGTGAACCCTGCGTTCTGCCCGATGGAATCGCCTTTATGGACGAGGCGGGCGGGCCGGTCGGCCTGGACGCCTTCAAGGGCCGGATGGTGGTGCTGAACCTGTGGGCCACGTGGTGCCCGCCGTGCCTGCGCGAAATGCCCGCCCTGGACCGGCTTCAGGACATCATGGGCGGCGAGACGTTCGAGGTGGTGGCGCTTAACCAGGATCGCGGCGGCGCGGCCATGGCCCGCCAGTGGCTCGACGCACAGGGACTCGGCACCCTCGCGGTCTATGCCGATCCCAAGGGCGGCGTGCCGCGCGCCATCGAGGCCGCCGGCCTGCCGACCACCATCGTCATCGACCCCAAGGGCCGGGAAGTTGCCCGCCTGATCGGCGAGGCCGAATGGGACTCGGCGGAAATGCAGGAAAAACTGCGCGGGTTGATGCAGAGCCGGTAGCGGTCATAACTTGCGGCATACTCCGCTGATACGGGCGACACGGCGATAACCGCGGCGCTCGGCATCAGGCTTCCGCAGTACTTCCAGACGCCAAGACGCCCTCGCTCATTTCTGAGCTAGGGCGTTGATATATTTGGGGCAGGGGCGTGATCTGGCCGAACGTTTCCTCCAACCGTGTTTCCGGTTCATCAGGGCGCCTAAAACCAAGCATCGGCATGCGGATTATCATGGTCGCGGACCTGAAAACAGATGCAGGCTGAGCGCAGGTCAACTCAGGCGGAGGACCCATTCATGGTTTCGCAATTATCCACCTACGAGGCCCTCTGCGAGGCCCTCGACGACGAGTACAAGGCGCGCGCCACCTATCGCGCGGTGATCGCCAAATTCGGTCTTGTTCTGCCATTCGCCAATATCGTCCAGTCCGAGCAGCGTCACATCGACAGGCTGATGGCGTTGTTTTCCAGCCGAGGATGGACGCCGCCCGCCGACCAGTGGGACGGCACTGTCACCGCGCCGGAAACTCTTGCCGAGGCGTATCGCGCAGGCGTCGAGGCGGAGGTTGAAAACGCCGCGCTCTATGACCGGCTCTTCGCCATGACCGATGACGAGGAAGTGATCGCCGTCTTTGGGGCTTTGCGCCGGGCCTCGACGGAACGCCATTTGCCGGCTTTCCAGCGTGGGGTCGATGGCAGCCAAGCCGCCCATGGTCCAGGAGGGAAGGGGCAGGGCCGTGGTCACGGCCGGAACCAGGGCCGGGGCCAGAACCAGGGTCGGGGCCAGAACCAGGGCGGCGGACGTTGCGGCGGTGGCCAGGGCGGTTGCGGTGGCCGGAGATCGGCAGCATGAACGTGCTGAAATCCGACGCGCTGCCCATCGACCGCATACGCGACTTTCCGGTGTCGTTCTTCGCCACCGTCATGGGGATATCCGGTCTCGCCATCGCCTTCCACAAGATGGAGGCTGTCTTTACCGTGCCTCGCTATGGAAGCACCGTTTTGTTGGTGCTGGCACTCGCTGTCTTTTCCTTGGTGGTCTTCATCTATGCCCACAAAATGCTGACCCGCTGGGAGGCCGTAGCAGAAGAGTGGCTGCACCCGATCAGGATCAGCTTCTTTCCCACCATCTCAATCAGCCTGATCCTGTTGGCCGTCGCCGCCGCGCCGAGCAGCATGTTGGCGTCAAAGGCGCTGTGGTGGAGCGGCACCGCACTTCATCTGCTGATGACACTGCTGGTGATGACCTCGTGGATCAACCATTCGCGCTACGAGGTCGTCCATACCAACCCCGCATGGTTCATTCCCATTGTCGGCAACATTCTGGTGCCCATCGCGGGGGTCCACTATGCCCCCGCCGACGTGTCCTGGTTTTTCTTCGCCATTGGCCTGGTGTTTTGGCTGGTTCTGCTCACCATCGTGCTCAACCGGCTGGTCTTCCACAGTCCGCTGCCGGGGCGGCTGGTGCCCACTCTTGCCATCCTTCTGGCGCCGCCATCGGTGGGCTTCATTTCGTGGGGTGCGTTGACCGGCGGCGTGGATGCGTTCGGCCGCATCCTCTACTTCGTCGCCGTATTCTTTTTCCTGCTGATGATCCCGCAGCTTCCCAAGTTTGCCCGGCAGCCTTTCGCCTTGTCGTGGTGGGCCTATTCGTTCCCGTTCGCGGCCTTTACCATCGCCACCCTGGTGATGGGGGAGCAAAGCGGTGTCGCCTTTTACCAATGGACCGGGGCGGCCCTGTTCGGCCTGCTCATCCTCGTCATCGCCGGTCTTGCGATTCGTACGCTCATTGCCGTGCGCCGGGGTGAGATCTGCCGGCCGGAGCACTAAGTCAAGAAATGCACATTCAGCCGCCGGTCAACAGTCGGCGGCGGCGATGCAGCTCAACTTCTCGCGGTCGCAGCGGAAACGCTTGGGCGCGATTTCGATAATCGCGCCGCTGCGCTTGAATTCGCCCACTGTGCGGCTGGCGTGCTCGGTCGTGATTCCGAGCGTGGCACCCAAATCCTCGCGGGTAAACAGCACCGCCGTCCCGTCCGGTTCCATGGTCTGGAGCAGGAACCGGGCGAGGCGTTGCGGGGCCTTCCCGGTCGAGAGTTCGGTCAGCCAGTCGTCGGCCTGCTTGAGCGCGGCATGCCAGCGACGCATCAACTGGCTATGAAGCCGCGGTGTCTCGCAGCTCAGGCGTTCGATCACCTGCGTCGGGATGCGGCACACCAGCGCCCGCTGCAACACAATGGCGGAATGCTCATAGGGTTGGCCGACGGTTGCCTCCAACCCAAAGATGTCGCCCCGGCGCAGCAGCCGGACGATGCGTTGGCTGCCGTCGGGCAAATACTGCACCAGCTTCACCAATCCGGACCGCAGTGTATAGACGGCGGCAGCCTTGTCTCCGGCGGAGTGCAGCGCAGTGCCCGGCTCGAACTCAATTTCGTCGATTGGCAGGTGGATGAGGTTGAAATCCGCCTTCGTCAGGTCGGCAAAAAGCACAAGATCCCGAATGCCACAGCGCTCACACTGGGCACTGCCCTTCCAGGCAGCTTCGATATGACCCTTTTTCATGTAGCAGCGTCCGTTGCCTGTGCTCTCGTGTCTATCAGCGCGAGAGGCGGGCGACAACGGCGATCTTGGCGCGCCGCTGACGTGTCGAGGTGGATATGGGTATCCACAAATGTATTGAACCACGGTTGACAAATCACAATGCCAGCCACCACAGCGGCGCTGTATGCGTGGGAGGCCGCGATGACATCTCGGCAGAGACTGACAAAGGACTTCTGCGTATGCCATTCGCCCATCCTGCTTTGCTTGGTCCTGTTGCCGCCCGCCTCGTGGCGGTGCTTGCGCTGCTGGTCGTAGCGCTTGCAGCGCAAGCGGAACCGGCCCAGGCATCGACCGCCGACCATTCCCGCTTTGAGGCTCTCCAGGGGCCGTTCGCCAGTGGGCCAGACGTGACCCGCGCCTGCCTCAAGTGCCACACAGAGGCCAGCCATCAGGTCATGGACTCCATGCATTGGACTTGGTCGCGGGAGAACCCCGCCACGGGGCAGATGGTGGGCAAGCGCCATACCATGAACAGCTTCTGCGGCTCGCCCATCTCCAACGAACCCCGCTGCACGAGTTGCCATGTCGGCTACGGCTGGACGGACCTGTCGCAGGACATGACCGACCCGGCCACGGTGGATTGCCTGGCCTGTCACGACACCACCGGCGCCTACAAGAAGGTGCCCACCGACGCCGGGCACCCCCGCTATGAGGCCGTGGTCGTGAACGGCAAGCGGCAGGAGCCGCCGGATCTCGCCCTGATCGCCCGCAAGGTGGGGGAGAGCAGTCGCGCGACCTGCGGGGCCTGCCACTTCAACGGCGGCGGCGGCGACGCCGTCAAGCACGGCGACCTCGACAGTTCGCTGATCGCCCCGCCGCGCCATGTCGATGTGCATATGTCCCCTGACGGCGCCAACATGGGCTGCGCGGACTGCCACACCTTCAAGGACCACAAGCAGGACGGCAGCCGCTTTGACATGACCGCCAAGGACGACCACGGCATCGTCACGGCGCATGACATGAGCCATAAGCGCGACACCGGCCTTGCCACCTGCGAGTCCTGCCACGGCGCCGCGCCGCACGGCAAGGACAAGCTCAACCACCACGCCGACACGGTGGCCTGCCAGACCTGCCATATCCCCGAGTTTGCCCGCGGCGGCGTTGCCACCAAGATCCTGTGGGACTGGTCCACGGCCGGCCGCATGGACGCCGATGGCAAGCCGGTGACGATCAAGGACGACCACGGCCACACGATTTACACCGCCGCCAAGGGTGACTTTGCCTACGGTGAAAACGTGCGCCCGACCTATGCCTGGTTCAACGGCAAAGTGACGGGAACCCTGCTGACCGACACCATCGACCCATCGGGGGTGTGGCCCATCAACCGTATCGGCGGCACGCCCGGCGCGGCGGATTCGCGCATTTGGCCGTTCAAGGTCATGCAGGGCAGCCAGCCCTATGATCCGGTCAACAAGACCCTGGTGGTCAACAACGTCTTTGGCAACCCGGACGCCTTCTGGAACCGCTACGACTATTCGATCGCCATCGAAGCCGGGATGAAGGCCGCCGGCCTGCCCTATTCCGGCAAGTACGACTTCGTGAAGACCACCATGCACTGGCCGATCACCCACATGGTCGCGCCCAAGCAGCAGGCCCTGGGCTGCACCGACTGCCATACGCGGGAAGAGGACGGGCGCCTCGCCGGTATCGAAGGCGTCTATATGCCCGGCCGCGACCGCGCCGTCTGGCTCGACATGCTGGGCATCGGCGCCATCATGGCCATCGGCGCCGGGGCAGCCGGACACGCCCTGCTCCGCTTGATCGCCACCCTGCGCCGGAGGAACGGCAAATGAGCACCCACGGCGGCGCCGCCCGCATCTATATGTACGCCCGCTTCGAACGCTTCTGGCACTGGACCCAGGCGCTGCTCGTCCTTTCCCTTGGTGTCACCGGCTTTGAAATCCACGGCAGCTATGACCTGCTCGGCTTTCGGACGGCGGTGCAGGTCCACAGCCTGCTGGTCTGGGCGCTGATGGGTCTGTGGGTGTTCGCCATCTTCTGGCACCTCACCACCGGGGAATGGCGCAACTACATCCCCACCCTGCGGCTGGCCCCGCAGGTGGTGCGCCACTACACCATCGGCATCTTCCGGGGCGAGGAGCACCCCTGGCCCAAAGCCCGCGACACCAAGCTCAACCCACTACAGCGGGCCGCCTATCTGGGGCTCAAGCTGGGCATCAACCCGGTGCTGTGGGTCAGCGGCCTGCTGTACCTGTTCAGCCACGCCCTGCCCGGCGTCGATCTCGGCACGGTGGCTTTGGTGCATACCGCCGGGGCCTATGCCATGGGCGCCTTCGTTATGATGCATGTGTACCTGACCACCACGGGGCCGACCGTGTTCGCCTACCACAAGGCCATGATCACCGGTTGGGAAGATGTGCACGGCCCCCACGCCGAGGAGCGATGAAACCTCCCTCACCCATGGGGTGGTTGATGAGGCAAGCCCGCCCGGCGCGGCCAGCTTTGCTGCTGGCCGCCGGGGCGGGCGCGGCGCAGGGGCCGCTGGTGGTGGCCCA
>LAEA01000062.1 GCA_000961745.1 Rhodospirillaceae bacterium BRH_c57
CCTGACCGATGGCCTGAGCGCGCTTGACGTCCTTGCCGCCACCAAGGGCGACCCGGCCCTGGCCGACATGGCCGTGGTGGTGCTGACCGACCAGCCCTTGTCCACCGTGGGCGACGCCCTGCTGGCGGCCGGGGCCGATGACGCCGTGGCATGGCCGGCCGTGCCGGCGGTCGTCCTCGCCCGCGTTCGCCCGCTGGTTCGTGTCGCCACGATGCAGGCGGAGTACCACCACCGTGCCGCCCTGTCCGGCACCCCGTCAACTCCCGCCGCGACCGCCGATGACAGCCGGCAGGCCCAGATCCTGGTGATCGGTCAGGCCTCCGATGCCGCCATGGTCGAAACGACCCTCGGCGAGGCCGGGCGCATCACCCAGACCGCCGACCTGTTCGAGGCCCAGGCCCTTCTGGAAGCCCGCCCCTATGACGCCGCCGTGATGGTCGGTCGAGGCGGGGCCGAGGCAGCCATGGACCTGTGTCTGCAGATCCGCCGCAACCCGCGCCTGTTCAACCTGCCGGTCCTGTTCCTGGCCGACGAGGCGCTGATCGCTGATGCAGCTAAACCCTATGGCATGGGGGCCAGCGTCGTGATGCCCCTGGACGTGCCGGCCGGGGAACTGCGCTTCGCCGCCCTCGCCCAGGTGCGCCGCCAGCGCCGCCGCTGGGCCTTGCGCCGTGCCCTCGACAGCACCCTGACCACTGAAACAGCCGACAGCGCGGCCCGCACCGCCTACACGGCCGGCTACCTGACCCGCTATCTCGCCACGCGGGTGAGCGCGGCGGTGGCGGCACGCCGCCAGCTTTCGGTCATCGCGTTCGACTTCGCCGGCGTGGACGCCATCCGCCAGGAGTTCGGGGCCGAGGCCGAGGCCCATCTTCTCGGCCAACTTGGCCAGTGGCTGACCCTGCTCGTCCGGGCTGAGGACTTCGTCGCCCGCCAGAGCGGCTCGCGCTTCATCGCAGTGCTGCCTGACACCCCGCTGTCCGAGGCCCAGGTGGTCATGCACCGCATCGCCGGCGTGGTCTCCAACACCGACTTCGCGGTGTTCGACGTCTATCGGGTGGTCAATGTGTGGGCTGCCGTGAACGCCGCCGCGTTGACGGAGGGCGACGACGACCACACCTTGATGCAACGGGCAACCGCTCTTCCGAGGCTCGAAGAGGTCGGCGGAGCCTGAAACCTTGGCGACGGCAGAAGGTGGGTGGGGAGGATTGGGTGCATGGGTGAGGTCTTGGCGGAAAGAAGCGCCGTAGGGCCGATGCGGATCGAGTTCATCTTTGACACCGTCTGCCCATGGTGTTTCGTCGGCAAGCGGCGGCTGGAACGCGCCCTTGCCCGCCGCCCCGGCATCGCGGCGGAGGTCGTATGGCGACCGTTCCTGCTCAATCCCGACATGCCCGAGGACGGCATCTCCCGTGCCACCTACCTGGAGCGGAAGTTCGGCGGCCCGGCCCGCGTAGCCCGGATGCTCGGCAGCTTGGCCGACGCCGGCCGCGCCGAAGGCATCGACTTCGACTTCGAGGCCATCACCCGCACCCCCAACTCTCTTCATTCCCATCGCTTGGTGCGGTTCGCCGGGCACTACGGCCTGGCCGCCGCCACGGTGGAAAGCATCCTGCGAGCCTACTTCGAGCAGGGCCAGGACATCGGCTCGGGCGATGTCCTGCTGCGCATCGGAACTTCAGTCGGGCTGCCGGTCAAGGAAACCATGGCTTTCCTGTCCAGCGGCGAAGCCCGTGGCGACGTGTTCATGGAAAACGCCCACACGCATCGCCTGAGCATCAACGGCGTGCCCTGCTTCGTCTTCGACGGCTCCTACGGCATCGCCGGCGCCCAGGACCCGGACATCCTGGTCCGCATGATCGACCTCGTCACCGAAGGCCGCCTGGAAGCCCCCCTGTCGCGCGGCCCCATGGCGCCGCTGAGCACGCCGCTCAAAGAAGGTATTTGATTCGGAACAAGGAAGACCTGGGCTCTGCCCAGACCCACCAAAGACCGAACGGCCCTTGGAACCCATGAGGGGGTTCTTCACTTCTCTTGCGCCGCAGGCAGACAATCGCCGAAATCTTCTGCGCTGCGCGCGGCTTCCTAACTCCCGAGGTCCAGGAGACTGAGTCTCCTGGCGGGCGCGGGCAGAGCCCGCACCTTTCTTCCCCCGCTTTCAGCTCTCGACCATGTCCGCCAGCGTTTGCAACAGCCTGCGGGCACCGGCCACCCGCTGGGCGGGGTCGGACCAGTTGCGCATGTAGACGATCTTGTGGTCGGGGCGGACCTTTACGGTGGCGACGTTCTGGCTGATGAACTTTACCAGACCGCCGGGGTTGGGGAAGGTGTTGTCGCGCAGGGTGAGCACGCAGCCCTTGGGTCCGGCGTCCACCTTTTCGACGTTGGCGGTGCGGCAAAGGGTTTTGATTCCAACGATTTCCAGCAGGTTCTCCACCTCGGGCGGCAGCGGGCCGAAGCGGTCGATCATCTCGGCGGCGAGGCTTTCCAGGTCGGCGTGGTCGGTCACGTCGGCGATGCGGCGGTAGAGGCTCAGACGCACGCCCAGGTCGGCCACGTAAGCGGCCGGGATGAGCACCGGCATCCCGAGCGAGATCTGCGGCGACCATTCCTCGGTCATCTCACCCAGGCCTTCGCCGGCCTTGGCGGCGGCGACGGCTTCCTCCAGCAGGTGCTGGTACAGTTCGATGCCGACTTCCTTGATGTGGCCCGATTGCTCATCGCCCAGCAGGTTGCCCGCCCCGCGAATGTCCAGGTCGTGGGACGCCAGCGAGAACCCGGCCCCCAGGCTGTCCAGGGTCTGCATCACGGTCAGGCGTTTTTGCGCTGCCGCCGTCATGGTCTTGCCCGGCGGCAGGGTCAGATAGGCATAGCCGCGCGCCTTGCTGCGCCCGACCCGGCCGCGCAACTGGTAAAGCTGGCCCAGGCCGAACATATCGGCCCGATGAATGATGATGGTGTTGACGCGCGGCATGTCGAGGCCGCTTTCCACGATGTTGGTGGACAGCAGCACGTCATAGTGCCCATCGGCAAAGGCGGTCATCACCTCTTCAAGCTGGGTCGGCGGCATCTGGCCGTGGGCGACGGCGGCCTTGACCTCGGGCACCAGCCGCGACAGGCGTTCCATCACGCGGTCGATATCGACCAGTCGCGGGCAGACGTAGAAGGTCTGGCCGCCCCGGAACCGCTCGCGCAGGATGGCTTCGCGGATGATGACCCCGTCATAGGGCAGCACGAAGGTCCGCACCGCCAGTCGGTCCACGGGGGGCGTGGCGATGATCGACAGTTCGCGCACCCCGGTCAGGGCCAGTTGCAGGGTGCGCGGAATGGGCGTCGCCGTCAGGGTCAGGACGTGGACGTCCGACTGAAGCTGCTTCAGGCGTTCCTTCGCAGCCACCCCGAAATGTTGTTCCTCATCGACAATAAGCAGGCCCAGGCGTTTGAATCGCATGGACTTCGACACCAGCGCATGGGTCCCGACGACGATGTCCACGGTACCGTCGGCCAGCCCCGCCTTAACCTTGGCGGCATCCTTGGCGGTGACCAGCCGGGATAGTTGTTCAACCTGGACCGGCATCCCCTTGAACCGCTCGCGGAAGCCCAGGTAGTGCTGGCGGGCGAGCAGCGTGGTCGGCACCACGACCGCCACCTGCACACCGTTCAGGGCCGCCACAAAGGCAGCACGCAGGGCGACTTCGGTCTTGCCAAAGCCGACGTCGCCGCACACCAGGCGGTCCATCGGGCGGCCCTTGCCCATGTCGTCGATGGTGTCGGAGATGGCCTTGAGCTGGTCCTCGGTTTCCGCATAAGGGAAGCGGGCGGCAAACTCGTCGTACAGCCCCTCAGCCGGGGACAACGTCTCGGCCTTTTTGAGCTGGCGCGCGGCGGCGACCTGGATCAGGCGCTCCGCCATGTCCCGGATACGTTCCTTGAGCTTGGCCTTGCGGGCCTGCCATGCCGGACTGCCCAGGCGGTCAAGCTGCGCGCCGGCCTGTTCCGAGCCGTAACGGGTCAGAACCTCAATATTTTCAACGGGAACGAACAGCTTGTCGCCACCGTCGTAGATCAGCCGCAGGCAATCGTGGGGCGCGCCGCCGACCTGAAGCGTCTCCAGGCCATCGAAGCGGCCGATGCCGTGTTCGACGTGGACCACCAGATCACCCTCGACCACGGCCGAGGCGTCCTGAATGAACTTGTCGGCTCGGCGCTTCTTCTTGGCCGGGCGGGCCAGCCGGTCGCCCAGGATATCCTGTTCGGCGATGATCGCGAGGTCCGGGCTGGCAAAACCGCGTTCCAGCGGCAGGACCAGCACCGGAACCTGCTTGGCCGGAAGAGCCTGCGCCTCATCCCAGGTGTCCACAGCCGTAAGGCCGGGCAGCCCGTGATCGCGCAGCACCCCAGACAGGCGATCACGCGAGCCCAGGGTGAAGGCGGCGATCATGGCCCGCCGTCCGGCCTGCTGCTCGGCCACCACATGCTGGCGCACGGCGTCGTAGACGTTTTCCCCGGTGCGTGCCCGCACGTCGGCGAAATCGTGCCCCGGCCGCCCGCCCGCCTCGGTCACGCCCTCGGCCAGATCCACCGCGCCGTAGGGCGAGAAGTCGGCCGCCGGGCGGGTGGCCAGATACCGCGGGAACTCGTCGGGGTCCAGGTACAGGGTTTCCGGCTTGAGGGGGTGGTAGACCATGCCCCCCTCCTCCACGCCGCTGCCCATCAGGGCCACGCGGGCGTCGAAGTACTCGCGGATAAGTTCGATACGGGCCGTCCACGCCTCGTCCACCTGATGGTCGAGGGTCACCACCGCATCCGGCAGATAGGCGAAGATGGTGTCCAGGCCCTCGTGGAACAGCGGCAGCCAGTGCTCCATGCCGGGTATTTTGCGGCCCTCGGACACCGCCGCGTACAGCGGGTCGTCGCCCTTGGTGGTGCCGCCGAAGAGTTCGCGGTAGTTGGTGCGGAACCGCGCGATGGAGGTGTCGTCCAGCACCACTTCGCTCATCGGCTTGAGGGTCAGGCCCTTCACGGCCCCGGTGGTGCGCTGGGTCAGGGCGTCAAAGGTGCGGATGCCATCGACCTCGTCCCCGAACATGTCGATGCGGAATGGTTCCTCCGCGCCGGGCGGGAACAAGTCGATGATGCCGCCGCGCACGGCGTACTCGCCGGCTTCCATGACCTGTTCGGACCGGGCATAGCCATTGCGCACCAGATAGCCCATCAGGGCGTCCAGGTTGAGGTCCTTGCCGACCTTGATGGGATAGATCGCGCCGTTGAACACCTGCTTGCGCGGCACCCGCTGGGTGACGGCGGAAACGGTGGCCAGCACCAGCCGGGGCGCCTCGCCCCCGCGCGGCCCGCCTAACCGACTGAGGGTGTCAATGCGCTTGGCCACGATGTCCACGCTGGGCGATACCCGGTCATAGGGCACGGTATCCCAGGCCGGAAACTCCATCACCTCGACGTCCGGGGCGAAGAACCGCACCGCCTCGGCCAGGGTCGCCAGACGCACGTCGTCACGGCAAACATGCAGGATGTCGCGTGCCGTCCCCGACCGCGCCAGGGAGGCCAGGAACAGGGCGTCGAACCCTTCGGGCAGCCCGGCGACGGTGCGGCGGCCGGGCGTGGCGAATATGGCGGGGAAATCCAGCACAGATCAGGCGTAGGGCTTGAAGGACAGGATGAGGCGGAACAGGTCGGTGTCGTGGCGCGGCGGCAAGGGCTGGCGGCCGATCACCCAATCCATGATCTCGACGTCCAGTTCCTCAAGCAGCGCCTCGAACGTATCAAGTTGCGAGTCGGTCAGTCCGGCAAGGTGGGCGGCGGCAAAACCGCCCAGCATGACGTCCGCCTCTTTGGTGCCGCGATGGTTGGCGCGGTAGAGTATGCGCTTGCGACGCGTGTCCATGATGGGGTCCATCGGGATGTCCTGGTTCCGTGAAGGCGAACGAGGGTGATATAAAGCCTTTGACCTCTTGGGAAAAGCACCCGTCATCCTATGCGCCCTGAAATACTGTACCCGTTGTTCGCCCCCGTCGATACGCTGCCCGGCCTGGGCAAGCGTCTGGCGCCCCTGTATGCCCGTCTGGTGGGGCCTGCGGGAGCGGAAACCGTCCATGTGGTCGATGCCCTGTGGCATCTCCCGAACGGGCTGATCGACCGCCGATTCGCCCCTTCGGTGGCCGAGGCGCCGGACGGCATGATCGCCACCCTGACCGTGACGGTGGAGTCCCACCACTCGAGTCCCCCTGGCTCGCGGGCGCCCTACCGGGTGCGCTGCCGCGACGACAGCGGGTTCCTGACCCTGACCTTCTTCCATGCCAGGGGCGACTACCTGCACCGCCTGTTGCCGGTCGGCCAGACCATGGTGGTGTCGGGCCGCGTCGAGGTCTACAACGGCGAACGTCAGATGCCCCACCCCGACCATGTCGTTCCGCTGGGCGAGCGGGAGAGTGTCGAGACGGTGGAGCCGGTCTATCCCCTCACCCAGGGCATCGTCCTCAAGACCGCCGTGCGCTGCGCCCGCGCAGCCCTGGAACGCGCCCCCGACCTGCCCGAGTGGCAGGAGCCCGAGGTGATTGGCCGGCGCAACTGGCCGTCGTGGTTTGATGCGATTACCGCCACCCACCATCCCCAGGGCGAGGAAGACCTGTCCGCCATGACCCCGGCGCGCCAGAGGCTGGCCTACGACGAGCTTCTGGCCAACCAGCTTGCCCTGCTGCTGGTTCGCCTGAACTCCCGCAACGTCACCGGGCGAGCGATCAGCGGCGACGGCGGCCTGCGCGCGAAGATCCTGGCCCGCCTGCCCTTCGGCCTGACCGGCGCACAGCAAAGATCGCTGGAGGAGATTTACGCCGACATGGGCAAGGAGGAACGCATGTTGCGCCTCCTTCAGGGCGACGTGGGCAGCGGCAAGACCGTCGTCGCGTTGCTCGCCATGCTCAACGCGGTGGAGGTCGCCTCCCAAGCCGCCCTCATGGCGCCGACCGAGATCCTCGCCCGCCAGCACATGGAAACCCTCGGCCCGCTGTGTGCTGAGGCGGGCGTCAACGTGGCCCTGCTGACCGGCCGCGACAAGGGCAAGGGCCGGCAGGAAATCCTGGCCCGCCTGGCCGCCGGGGACATTGACATCATTGTCGGCACCCATGCCCTGTTCCAGCCGGACGTGGTGTTCCGCGACCTCGCCCTGGCCGTGATCGATGAACAGCACCGCTTCGGAGTCCACCAGCGCCTGGAACTGGCCGCCAAGGGCCGGGCGGCCGACGTCCTGGTGATGACCGCCACGCCCATCCCGCGCACCCTGACGCTGACCCTCTACGGCGACATGGACGTGTCCCGCCTGGATGAGAAGCCGCCGGGGCGCAAGCCGGTGGACACCCGCGCCCTGCCGACCACCCGGCTTGACGACGTGGTCGGGGCGGCGGCGCGCGCGCGCGACGGCGGGGCCAAGATATATTGGGTGTGCCCGCTGGTCGAGGAGTCCGAAACCTCGGACATCGGCGACGCCGAGCAACGCCACGCCGTCCTCAGGCAGGTGTTCGGGGACCGCGTCGGCCTTGTCCACGGACGCATGAAAGGCCCGGCCAAGGACGCCGTCATGGAGGCTTTCGCCGGCGACGGCCTGGACGTCCTGGTCGCCACCACGGTCATTGAGGTCGGCGTCAACGTGCCGGCCGCCACGGTCATGGTGATCGAACACGCCGAACGCTTCGGGCTGGCCCAGCTTCACCAGTTGCGCGGCCGCATCGGGCGTGGCGACAAGGCGTCCACCTGCCTGCTGCTCTACGCCAACCCGTTGACCGAGACGGCCAAGCAGCGCCTCCAGATCATGCGCGAAACCGAGGACGGCTTCCGCATTGCCGAGGAAGACCTGCGCCTGCGCGGTGGCGGCGAGGTGCTGGGCACCCGCCAGAGCGGCATGCCGGAGTTCCGGCTGGCCGATCTCGCCGTGCACGGCGACCTGCTGGCCTCCGCCCGCGAAGATGCCGCGATGATCGTGGCCCACGACGCCGGGCTGCACGGCCCGCGCGGCCCGGCCCTGCGGACCTTGCTGTACCTGTTCGAGCGGGACGCCGCGGTGCGGACCCTGCGGTCGGGGTAGGCTAAAGCCTCGTGAACCTTGGGCTGCCGCCCAAACCCCTTTTTCTTCTTCAAGATAACAAGGGAGGTCTTGAGCGGTGCTCCAGGCTGGCGGCAGCCATCCGCGACAGCGGATCAAGGCTTCAAGGGAAACGCAGACCGGCTTTATTCCGCCGCGTTCTCCGCCGCCTTAGCCCGGCTGCCTTTGTCGGTGCCGTGCGCGCCGACAAGGGGAACCTTCTGCTGCTCCGGCGGGCGGCGGTCGGGCGGGGTGACGATGCCGCCGGACACCACCATCTTGATGCCCTCCTCCACCGTCATCTGCAGCACCACGAGATCGCTGCGCGGCACGAACAGCAGGAATCCCGATGTCGGGTTCGGCGTGGTCGGCAGGAACACGTTGACGGTTTCCTCTGCCGTCAGGTTCTGGACCTCGCCTACGGTGGTGCCCGAAACAAACCCCAGGCACCAGATGCCACGGCGCGGGTATTCGACCAGGACGACCTGACGGAACGCATTGGATTGCTGGGCTAGCACCGTCTCGAAGATCTGCTTCACCGCGCCATAGACCGACCGGATAACCGGCATGCGGGCCAGTACCCTCTCGCTGGTGCGTACCAGCAGGCGACCGACGAAGCCCGCCGTCATCATGCCGACCAGGATAAGGAACAGAATGAGGATGACCAGCCCCAGGCCCGGCACCGAGAACGGCAGGAACTCGTTGGGATTGTAGCGTTCCGGCAGCAGGCCGGTGACCTGACCGTCAATGAACGTGATGAGGAGCCAAGCAATATAGAACGTGATCGCCGCCGGGGCGGTCACCAGGATGCCGGCGAAGAAATACGCTCGCAGCCGGGCGCCCAGGGTCATACGGACGACAGGCGTCGGGGCTCCATCATGGGCTGACTGATCCGAATCGTCTGACGGTGGCAGGGCGCTGTTGTTCATGGTCGTCCTGGAAAAGCGGTTCTGGCCGAGCCTAAGTAGGGACCGAGCCTATGTGGGGGCCGACGGCCCTGGATGCCACCCTGGCAGTTGGTCAGGGCGTCATATCTGCGAACTGATCTGCCGAATGTTGCGCACGAAGATCTTGAGCAACGCACGGATGAACGGATCGGCGGCATCCAGCTTGTCCTTAAACTGGTCGCGCGTGACCACCAGCAACGTCGCCGCCGTCAAGGCGCGGGCGGTCGCCATGCGGGGCTTGTCATCGACCAGGGCCATTTCACCAAAAATGCCGCCCTTGCCGATCTCGCCGAGGACGACTTCGGTCCCGTCGGCACGGCGGCGCACAATCTCGATGACGCCTTCCTGCACCAGATAGGCGCGGTCGCCGACGTCGCCTTCCCGGAAGAGGGAAGCGCCGGAATGGATGACCTTGCGGTCCATAATACGATCAGGTCCTGCCATTCTTCCCCTCCCCCACTAGTCTTCCCGTCCCCACTAGTCTTCCCGTCCCCGCCATTCTTCGCGTCCACGACGTGGTTTCGGCCCCGGAGGTTCTTATACAGCGGTTGCAGGCGCCCCACCAGGGGGCCGATTTGACCGCAGCGCAGCAAGGGGTTAGGGTGGTCGCCCACTCGACACCACAAATACCGGGAGTATTCATGGCTAATATCGCCCAAGTCGGCTCGGACATGCTCCGCGCTGCAGCCAATTTCTTTCGCGCCGTGGGCCGTGAGAACCCCGCCCTGACCGATCAGATGGACCGCAACGCCAAGGCCTATGAGGATGTCGCCGACATGCTCGAAAAGGACCCCACCATGGAGGTCGCCACGCCCGACGCCCCGCCGCCGGCCGGTTAACCCCTCACCCCCGCCACCCGGCCCGGTTCATTCGGTACAGCCCTGTCCATTCTGTAGAGGACGTGCCGACGTAACCGGTGCCCGGCGGGCAAGGCCGGGTGGTCGAAATCCCCGGCCACGTCCCGCGCCATCCCGATACGCTCCATCACCCGCCAGGACGCCCTATTGGCGGGCACGGTGTAGGCCACCACGTCAGTGGCATCCAGGTCCTCAAAGGCGACCCTCAGGCAGTGCTGCGCCGCCTCGGTGGCGTAGCCCCTGCCCCAGAACGCCGGGTCCAGGCGCCACGCCAGTTCCAGCGTGGGCGCGAAGGGCAAGGTTTCCGGCACCCTCAGCAGGCCGACGCAGCCTGCGAACCCGGCGCCCGGCACGTCCACCACCCATAGCCCGAATCCGTGGGCCGCAAAATGATTGGCGATGCGGTCGGCCAAGGCGTCACTTTCGGCCCGGTCCAGGCACCCTGGCAGGAATTCCATCACCCGAGGATCGGCGTTCAAGCGGGCGAACGGGTCTCGATCCGCCGCCTGCCATGGGCGCAAGATCAGGCGTTCGGTTTCCAACGGCCCCCCTACTTGACCAGCTTGTCCAGCCCCAGGGCCTGCAACATGGCACGGCGGACCAGCGCCTTGCCATGGCTCAAGCCTGCCCGCCAGCCCCGTTCATGCCCGTCATGGTGACCGCGCAGGTAGCCGGCGGC
This sequence comes from Rhodospirillaceae bacterium BRH_c57, assembly GCA_000961745.1. GTDB lineage: Bacteria > Pseudomonadota > Alphaproteobacteria > Rhodospirillales > Rhodospirillaceae > Cauispirillum. The sequence goes on from LAEA01000062.1 coordinate 10,576, forward strand.
CCATGCCATGGCATCCTCCGACGAAAGATCGGGCGGCACACCGCCGAGAACCTTGTCCGTCGCGCTATCCACGATCACCCGCTGTCCATCATCCAGACGCAGGAAAAGCGCATGATCGGGATCAATCTCCCCGACATGGACAAGTCCCTCTGGCTCCGACGCGCGACTGGTCGCCTGTTTCTCCACGACATCTCTCCACCACAACGTCTCCTGGGAGCGTGCTCCGCCCCTTCAAGACGTTCTGGTCAGGTCGGGCGTTGCGGGCGGCGCCCCTTTCCCGAATGCGTGGTCAGGAACTTTTGCGACCCGTGCTTGCGACCCGTGCGCACACCCTCGCCGCCTGCCCCGCCTGTGCCGGCGGGCTGCCAGGACGGCACCAGATGCTTCTTGCCGTTGCCGATCAGATCGGCCCGGCCCATGGCCTTAAGCGCATCGCGCAGCAGCGGCCAGTTCTCGGCATCGTGATAGCGCAGGAAGGCCTTGTGCAGGCGGCGCTGGCGCAGGCCCTTGGCCGAAAACACCGCCTCCGACCCGCCGCGCCGCACCGGCCGTAGCGGGTTCACGCCGCTGTAATACATGGCCGCCGACAGCGACATGGGCGACGGCAGGAAGGCCTGCACCTGATCGGCCCGGAACCCATTGCGCTTCAGCCACAGCGCGAGGTTCATCATGTCCTCGTCGGTGGTTCCAGGGTGGGCGGCGATAAAGTACGGAATCAGATATTGTTCTTTTCCAGCCTCTTGCGAGAATTTCTCGAACAATTGCTTGAAGCGGTCGTAGGTGCCGATGCCCGGCTTCATCATCTTGTCGAGCGGCCCCTCCTCCGTATGCTCGGGGGCGATCTTGAGATAGCCGCCGACGTGGTGGGTGACCAGTTCCTTCACATAGGCCGGGCTGCGCACCGCCAGATCATAACGCAGGCCCGAGGCGACCAGCACCTTCTTGACGCCGGGCAGCTCCCGCGCCTTGCGGTACAGGGCGATGAGATTGTCGTGGTTGGTATCGAGGTTCTTGCAGATGTCGGGGAACACGCAGGACGGCCGGCGGCACACCTTCTGGATCTTGTCATCCTTGCAGGCCAGCCGGTACATGTTCGCTGTCGGCCCGCCGAGATCGGAAATCACCCCGGTGAAGCCCTCCACCTTGTCGCGGATCTGTTCGATCTCGGCCAGGATGGATTTCTCCGACCGGCTCTGGATGACGCGACCTTCATGCTCGGTGATGGAGCAGAAGGAACAGCCACCAAAGCAGCCGCGCATGATGTTGACCGAAAACCGGATCATCTCCCACGCCGGAATGCGCGCCCCGCCATAGGACGGATGCGGCGCCCGCGCGTACGGCAGGTCGAAAACGCCGTCCATCTCCGGCGTGCTCAGCGGGATCGGCGGCGCGGTCAGCCACACGTCCTTGTCGCCGTGGCGCTGAATCAGCGGCCGGGCGTTGCCGGGATTAGCCTCTTGATGCAGCACGCGTGAGGCCTGGGCGTAGACCTCGGCGTCGTCGCGCACCGTCTCGTAGTCCGGCAGACGGACCACGGTGGTCTCGCCGCCGCGCGCAGTGTGGGCCGAGGGCGCCTCGTCGATGGAGCCGAGGTCAATCTCGGTCCAGCCCTCGGGCACGCCATCGACCATGAACGCGGTGCCGCGGATGTCGTGCATGGCGCGCGGCGCCTCGCCCTTGGCGGCGCGGTGGGCGATCTCGACAATGGCGCGTTCGGCGTTGCCATAGACCAGAAGGTCGGCCTTGCTGTCGGCCAGGATGGACCGCCGGACCTTGTCCGACCAGTAGTCATAGTGGGCGATGCGGCGCAGCGATGCCTCGATGCCACCGATGATGATCGGGACGTCCTTGAACGCCTCCCGGCAGCGCTGGGAATAGACGATCACCGCCCGGTCGGGCCGCTTGCCGCCCTCGTCATTGGGGGTGTAGCTGTCGTTGTGGCGCAGCCGGCGGTCGGAGGTGTAGCGGTTGACCATGGAGTCCATGTTGCCCGCCGTCACGCCGAAAAACAGGTTCGGCTTGCCGAGCGCCTTGAACGCCTCGGCGCTGCTCCAGTCGGGCTGGGATATGATGCCGACACGGAAGCCCTGGGCCTCCCACAGGCGGCCAATGATGGCCATGCCAAAGCTGGGATGGTCCACATAGGCGTCGCCGGTCACGAGGATGATGTCGCAACTGTCCCAGCCAAGCGCGTCCATCTCCGCCCGCGACATGGGCAGGAAGGGCGCCGTGCCAAACCGTTTGGCCCAGTAGGGGCGATAGGAAAAGATCGGCTTGGCCGGCGCAGGCGCGGCAAAGGCAACAGTCATGGAAAATCCGTTCGGGCGGGGGAAGATCCGCCTCAGTTAAGGGGTCTTGCCGCAAAGGGCAAGCTGATCAAGCACCCTTTATTTCTGGGCCTACTTGGCCGGGGCGATCATGGCATTGAACTCGGCGACCCGGCGAGCCAGTTCATCTTCCTCGGTGTGTGCAGCGATATCAAACACATGGCGCACGATCTGAAGGCGGGAGCTGTTGTCGGCCGCCGCCTTCATGGCCTGTAGCGCCTGTTCCCGCATGGACGTCATGCGCGCGTTGAGGGCCGCCATCAAGGCAAGGATTTCGTCTTTCTCCGACGCCTTGCTGCGCAGGGCATCCTCAAGTTGAATGATTTGCTCCATCATGGCGGCCATTTGTTCGGCCTCATGGCCCTGGGCATCCATCAGGTCATTGCAGAACTGGGTCAGGGAGCGGTTCTCCTCCACCAACTGCTCGATCCTGCCCTCGGCCAGCCGCAACAGTTGTTTTAACTCGGCCACGTTGGGCATTAAAGACCTCATCATCCAGGTTGGCGGTCGCCCATCCTACAGTGTCCACCGAGGCGCTGTCGTGGGGAAAACAGGCCGCGCGAGGCACTTCGCGCCGTCGTTGAAAACACTTGCCAATCCGATGGCGTAGATCATTCTCCAAAGATGGGGCGTACGGCTGTTCGGCCATGCCAAGCCGACACCAAAAACATGACCAGGGGAAGGGTGAATGAGACAGTACGGATGGATCACGATGGTGATCCTGGTGGGCCTGCTTGTCCAGGCTTGCGGGCCGCAGTTCGAGACACGGTATTCCTATGCGCCGCCGCCGACCGACGCGGGCAAGCTGTGCGCGACTCAGTGCCAGACCGTCAAGACCTATTGCCGCCGGACATGCGCCGCCGAAGAAGGGTCCTGCAAGGCCCAGCAGCAGTCCCGCGCGCAGTATGACTACGACCAGTACGTCAGGAAGCAACAAGCGGCAAAGCGTGAAATTGAGCGCTCGCCCAACTCCTTCCTGTCCTATGGCGCCTGTTCCACCGGCGGCTGCAACGAGAACTGCGACGGCGATTTCCGGATCTGCTATTCCACCTGCGGCGGCCAAGTCCAGGAATCCGTCGTCTGCACGTCGGGCTGCGAAGACGTCCAGCCCGTGCAGCCCGTGCAGCCGGCGTACCGCCCCGCACAGCCTGTTCGTGAAGACCGGGGGCCACAGACCAGTTCCCTGTGCCGAAAGGGTGCCAAGGTCGAAGTGTTCTCCGAAGGCGACTGGTATGAGGCCAAGGTGAAGTCCCTGCCGCTGCGCAACGGCCGCTGCCCGGTCCATTACATCGGCTATGACGACAGCGAGGACGAGGACGTTCCGCTCACTGACATGCGCCGGATCGGTGAGTGACATGCGGACGCGCAAACTTTGGCCACGGTGGCGGTTCGGTCTGTCGGTCGCTGCCTGCGCGGTCCTGGTCGGGCTCGCCCTGCCCGCTCAGGGCGTCACCATTCTCGACAGCACATGGCGCGAGGAAGGCGGCACAAAAAGCAGCCCCTGGAAGGGTTTTGCGGCTCACCTTGCCCTGGCCGCGCAGCCCCAGTTCAACAGCGTCGTCAGCCTTTCGGAGGACGGCGAGGAATGGGGTCTGGCGTCGGGAACATGGCTCGGCAACGACGCGACCCACGCCTACATCCTGACCGCCGCTCATGTCTTTGAACTGCCGGCCGGGCCCGACGACTATGTCGTGCGATCCCCCGGCGGCATCGTATTCCGCGCCGACCGCGTGTGGGTACACCCGGAATGGAACGAGGATATCGAGACACGGAGCGGGTACGATCTGGCCATCATCCGCCTGACCAGGCCGATGACCGACACCGGGCAGCCGCCCGTCCTCTACACCGGGCGCGGCGAAGCGGGCAAGGTCATCACCTTCGTCGGGTTCGGCAGCAGGGGCATCGGGTCGCGCGGCGAGCGGGAACGCTTCCTCCGTGGCACCGACAAAGCCGCCGCACATGGACTGGTCGAGGACTGGGCCGACATCATCACCCCGCCGCCCAGGGGTGAGGATGCCGGCAACTTCCTCGGCATCTTCCTTCCCAGGGAGGACGGCAGCCTTGAAAATCCCCTGGGAGGCGGAGCGAGACCGGCCACGCGCATGGTCGGCCTTCTGGGCTCGGGCGACAGCGGCGGAAGCGCCTGGATGAAGGTCGGGGAAACCTGGATGCTCGTAGGGGTCAACTCAAGCGGCACCGAAGAAGGCGGCTATGGGGAAACCTCCTGGTTCGCCCGCGTATCGCCGCACCGCCAGTGGATCAGCGCGATCTTCGCCGGTGCGAGGTTCGCGAATGAGGATACTCATATGGTCGCCGACCCCGATCCCCCCCACACCCCGCCCACCCCGATCAAGCTCAGTCCGGACGACAGCACCGAAGACGATGGCGTGAAGCTGACCAGCGACGGGTTCGGTGCGAAGTTCGACCCGGAAGACCTTCAGCCGATGGTCCACATCAGCGAGTTCCGCACCCCGCCCAACAAAAGCAAGACCGACGACAACCGCCCGCCCAAGCCGTCAAAGTGGGTGAACCAAAGCGAGCATCCGAAAGCCGAGGCTGTCCGGAATTCCAAATAATGAGGTTTACTCTGCGACTAATAGTCAATACGACCCTACCAAAGGCCTAAATAGACCGGTCCCTGAGCAGCAACCAGCTTCCACAAAATGTCCTTTAGGAGTATGGTCCCCCCCATAATACATAGGGCGGCGAAAGCCATTAAGCCCATCGGGGAAGGCGCGCGCAATGACCAACACATCGGCAATCAAAAGCCCGAGCGGCCTTGAAGCACTGACGGGCCGCATTGGGCTCGCCACCAAATTTCACATTCTTTTGGCGGCTACGCTCATCGGCCTGGGACTGGTCGCGGCAGTCAATTTGATGACCCTGCGTGATCGACTGGAGGATGCCTATCTCCAGCAGACCCGCAGCGTGGTGGAAACCGCGCTAGGCGTCCTGACGCACTATCAGGGCCGCATTGCCGACGGCACCCTGGACGAGGCCGAGGCCAAGGAGCAGGCCAAGGCCATTCTGCGCGGCATGCGCTATGACGGCGAGGAGTATCTGTGGATCCATGACATGGACCACAAGATGGTCATGCACCCCATCAAGCCGGCCATGGACGGACAGGCCCTGAAGGGCATGACCGATCCGACCGGCAAGGCGTTCTTTGCCGAAATGGTCAGCGTGGTGCGCGCCGAGGGGGCCGGCATGGTCTCCTACAAATGGCCTAAGCCGGGGTTCAACGACCCGGTGGACAAGATTTCCTACGTCGCGGGCTTCGCGCCATGGGGCTGGGTGGTCGGGTCGGGCGTCTATACCGATGAAATCAATACGGTCTTCATGGAAAAGGCCCGCCTCAATCTGATAATCGTAGTGCTCGGCATGGTCATGCTGGGCAGCCTGTCCTGGCTCTTCACCCGCACCACCGCGCGCCCTCTCGCCCTGATGGCCAAGGTCATGCAACGCATCGCCGAGGGCGACACGTCCAGTGCCATCCCCGGCGTTGGCCGGCGCGACGAGGTGGGTGTCATGGCCCAGTCCCTGGGCGTTCTGCGCGAAGCCGTGGACCAGGCCTTCCGTCTGCGCCAGATGGTCGATGTACAGCCCGCCAAGGTCATGATGTGCGATCCCAAGACCCTGGCCATCACCTACATCAACAAGGCCGCCGAGGACCTGATCAAAGGCATGGACCATCCCATCGCCAAAGACCCCAGCGGGCTGGTCGGTCGCAAGGTGACCTCGTTCCACAAGAAGCCGGAAATCATCGAGCGGTTGCTGTCCAACCCCGCCAACCTGCCTTATCGCGGCAAGTTCACCATGGGCGGCGTGACCATCGAGAACTACGTCACCGCCATCTATGACCGTGACGGAACCTATCTGGGGCCGATGCTCAATTGGGACGACGTGAGCAAGTACGTGCAGATGGCAGACGACTTCGAGAAAAAAGTCAGCGTGGTGTCGGCCAACGTCGGTCGGTCGGCCAGCCGCCTGGAAACCCTGGCCGGCGGCATGGCGTCCTCCGCGGAGTCCGCCAGCCACCAGTCGGGCAGCGTGGCCGCCGCAGCCGAGCAAGCCACCACCAGCGTGGAAACCGTGGCCGCCGCGTCCGAGGAACTGGCTGCGTCCATCAATGAGATCGGCCGCCAGGTCAACAGCGCGGCCGACATCGCCCGCACCGCCGTGGACGAGGCCGCTCAGGCCGACGAAACGGTCCGGGGCCTCGGCGACGCAAGTGCGCGCATTGGCGAGGTGGTTGACCTGATCTCCAACATCGCCAGCCAGACCAATCTGCTGGCCCTGAACGCCACGATCGAGGCGGCACGGGCCGGGGATGCCGGCAAAGGCTTTGCCGTCGTGGCCAACGAGGTGAAGACCCTGTCCGCCCAGACCTCCAAGGCAACCGAGGAAATCAGCCGCCAAATCGATGCCGTACAGGAGGCCAGCCAGCGTGCAGCCGGGGCAATCGCCGGCATCACACGCACCATCAGCCGCATCGACGAGATTGCTTCGGGCATCGCCGGGGCGGTCCACGAACAGGCCGCCGCAGTCTCCGAAATCGGCCGCAGCGTCCGCGAGGCGGCCCAGGGCACGCGGCAGGTGTCGGCCAGCATCACCGACGTCGCCGACGCCTCCCGCCGCACCGGCGACGGCGCAACCCAGGTGCTGGACGCCGCCTCTGCCCTTGGTGAAGACGCGCGCAGCCTGGACAAGGAAGTGGAAACGTTCCTGACCTACATGCAGGGACGCTGACAAGCATAAGGCCCGGTCTTTCGACCGGGCCTTATTTAACAGGCTGCGAAAGAACACAGCCTTAAGCCCGTTATTCCCGCGCAGGCGCAGTGGCGCTGACTTTGGGAGAAAGCCGGGCGCGGCCCGGACCCGCCAAGGGCCGAACGGCCCTTGGAACCCATGAACGCTCCTGCGCTTGCCTTGCGCCGCAGGCAGGTACTCCTTCAAACATGTAATGCGCTGCGCGCGGCTTTCTACTGAGGCCAACTCCCGAGATCCAGGAGACTGAGTCTCCTGGCGGGTGCGGGCAGAGCCCGCTTTCTGGTGCCAGAGTCAGCGCCTCTGCGCCTGCGTGGGTTCGACGACCAGGGCTGCGGTAGTGGGCGTAAACGGCACCATCAGCCGAAAACCGCGCTGCCGACCAGGAACACCGGCACAGGAGGTCCCGAATGACCAAGGACAAGCCCCGGCGCCCCGGACCGGGATCGACGGGGCGTGAGGGGCGGCCTCCCTACCGCATGAAAATGGCGTCGATCTGGAGCTGCCGGTTGAGCTTTCGGGAGAACGTCGTCTGGATGATCATGTGCGGCGAGAACCCCCACGCATGGAGGTCGTTCAGGAAGCTCAGGTAGGTCTCCTCCCCCTCGTACAAGGGGAACAGGGAGAGTTCCAACTGGATGCCGCAGATGACCTGAAGCGCCTTAGGCCCACCTTGGAGGACTTGTCGCTCGTATCCCTGGGTGTCGATCTTCAGGAACGTCCTTGCGCCAACGGGCACATACTCTGCGAACAGGTCGTCGAGGGTGCGCACTTCGGTCTGAACGCTCTTGATCGTTTCGCTCCGAGGCAGCGCCTCAAGTAGCTTGTCAGCCGGGCGCAGGATACTGCTCATGTCCGACGCCTCGGAGACATGGAGCATGGTCTCGCAAGTTTGCGCACCGACGGCGACCCGCGGGGCGATCACCCAGTCACGGTCCTCATGCTGCCGGCGGAGAAGAACGGCATGCGCCTCGGGGCCCGGCTCAATGGAGACGATACGGCCCTTGAAGCCGGCCATGCGCAGCTTGTCGCGGGTCTGTCCGACGTTGGCGCCAACATCGACGACCAGATCGATGGCCGCCGCCTGGAGGACGCTGGCGAGTTGCCCTTCGGACGACTTCTTGATCGCCTTGGAACGCCTGAAAAGACCGAGCATGTAGTCCCCCGTGAACGGCTTGCGACTATGTGACACGAACCCCCGGAAAACCTAAGCTTTCCGGGGGTGTATCTGGTGAGCCCGACAGGATTCGAACCTGTGACCCGCTGATTAAAAGTCTTCTGTGAAGCCAGCGTTTCCGCCAGCATTCCGAACTTATACCCTAAACCCAGCCTGTTCAATATCAACACCTTAGAGGGCCGGTTCGGAACGAGGCGCCCCTTACACACCAAGCGCCGGCCGCGCCGCCGAACATGCCCTCTCCTGGCCGCCGGCTATGGGTGCGCCGACGCATCGGCACCGCGAGGGAGAACAGGACAGATAGGATAGATCAAGGGGGGCGAACATGGCGCTGCGCCTGTCCCGCTGTCAACCCCTACGCTAAAACTTTTGCCCATCGGAAAAAGGTAACCTCGGTAACTGGACAAGCGGTTGACCAAAAAAATGTAGGCGTAGAGCGGCTTTAAGGCCGATTTGGAAAAGGTAATAATAAGGTAATAAGTTAGTAATCTAGTTACCATTTCATTCTGTAATTTTGGCCTCACACAAAACTAAATAAAAACAATCCTCTACGGAAGAGTTACCTTTTTAGTTACTTCAAATTACTCTTTAGGGGTAACATTTTTCTCCTTTCACATCAGATGGTTATCGCCCTTCTGGATGCTTGGTGACCGAGGTTACCTTTTTCCGACGCCATTCCGGATTTTACGAACCACCCCCTGATCGGCCAGCCTGCTGTTCGCTCTTTCCTCTGCGGGACAGTGCCGAGATCTGCAGAGTCTGCCGCCCCCACCTTACCGCTCTGTATCCCGCTCTCTGGGCCGTCTCCGGGCGGTCTCTGCGGTGCAGAGGCAGAGGCACGTTT
>LAEA01000190.1 GCA_000961745.1 Rhodospirillaceae bacterium BRH_c57
GCTGGCCGAGGGCGACCCGCTGGCGGCCGAGGACTTCCTGGCCGTCGGCGACCTGGACGGCGCGGCGCAGAACGCCCGTGTCTACCTCGCCGCGCCGCTGACCCGCAACGAGATCGAGGACGCCTTCGCCGATAGCCTGACCGATGACGAGGTGGTGCGCTGGGATGACCGCACGGAAAGCGTTGTTGCCCGCCGCCAGCGCCGCCTGGGCGCCTGTGTGCTGGAGGACAAGCCCCTGCCCGCCCCCGACCCGTCGCGGCTGGCCGAGGGTCTGATCGACGGCATCCGCCGCACCGGCCTGCACGTCCTGCCGTGGGACAAGCGGGCCATCCAATTGCGGGCACGCATCGCCTTTCTACGCGCCGCCGAAGGGGATCCGTGGCCGGCGGTCGATGACACCGCGCTGCTGGCCGGCCTGGAGGACTGGCTTGCGCCGTTCCTGGGTGGCATGAGCAAGCTCAACCACCTGCGCAAGCTGGACCTGACCGATGTCCTTAAGGCCCTGCTACCGTGGGACCTGCAACAGCGCCTGGACCGCGAGGCCCCCACCCACTTCCAGGTGCCCACCGGGTCACGCATCCCTCTCGACTACAACACCGGAGAAACCCCGGTGCTGCCCGTCCGCCTTCAGGAAATGTTCGGCTGCACCACCCACCCGACCCTTGCCGGAGGCCGCGTGCCCCTGGTCGTCCACCTGCTGTCGCCGGCCCACCGCCCGCTCCAGGTCACGCAGGATCTGCCGGGCTTCTGGACCTCAAGCTACGCCGCCGTAAAGGCCGACATGAAGGGCCGCTATCCCAAACACCCGTGGCCCGACGATCCGCAATCCGCCGCGCCGACCAGCCGGGCGAAGCCTCGGGGGACGTAGGGGGAAGTAAAGTGGTAAACCACAGAGGCCACAGAGAAGTGAGAATGAGAATAGTATATTGCGCCGCAGGCAATATATCCCTGCACATTACTTTAATGCGCCGCGCGCAACCACTTGCACCAAAACCTCTGTGTTCTCTGTGACCTCTGTGGTAAATCCCTTCACTTCCCTGATCAAGCCGCCCGTACATTATCCAAAAACTTGCTAACCAGTGCCCGCAGATCATCGGCCTCGGCCGACAGGCGGTCGGTGACTTTGCGGACCTGGGCGGAGGCCTGGCTGGCTTCTTCGGCCGCTTCGGTGACGCCGTGGATGGTTTCGGTGACCGAGCGGGTGCCGTGGGCGGCGTCCTGGACGCTGCGCGAGATTTCGCGGGTGGCCGAGTTCTGTTCTTCCACCGCGCCGGCGATGGAGGCGGCGGTTTCGCTGACCTTGGCGATGATCGATACGATTTCGGTGATGGCCGACGCCGCCTCGCTGGTTTCGCTTTGCACGGCGGCGATCTGGGTGCGGATTTCCTCGGTCGCCCGCGCCGTCTGCCCGGCCAGATTTTTCACCTCGTTGGCGACGACGGCAAAGCCCTTGCCGGCTTCACCAGCGCGTGCCGCCTCGATCGTCGCATTCAGCGCGAGCAGGTTGGTCTGGCTCGCGATATCATTGATGAGGTCCACGACCTCGCCGATGCGCCGCGCCGAGTCTTCCAAGCCGCGCACGATCTGGTCAGTGCGCCCGGCCTTGTCGGCGGCCTCGCGCGAGATGGTCGCGGCGGCGTTGACCTGACGACCGATCTCCTCGATGGAGGCGGACAGTTCCTCAGCCGCGCTGGCCACCGTCTGCACGTTGCCCGAGGCGTCTTCCGACGCATTGGACACGGTGACGGCCTGAGACGTAGTTTCCTCGGCGATTGCGGCCATGGTGGTGGCGGCGGTGGTCAAGTTGCTGGTCGCCTCGGATACCGCGCTCAGCACACCGGCGGCGGCGGCGTCGAACTCCTGGGTCAGGCGGCCAATGCTTTCCGTGCGGCGCAAGCGGGCGTCCTGTTCACGCTGTTCGGCTTCGGCGCGGGCCTTCTGCTCAGCCTCCTGGGTGCGGCGGTTGGCCTCGGCCGCGTCGGCCAGGGCCTGTTCGCGCTGTTCGTTGCGGCGCAGGAACACGTAGGCTCCGGCCACCGAGACCACGGTAATCAGCAGCAGGGTTCCGATGACCGCGATCAGCGACACGGTCACCGCATCGTCCATGGCATGAGACAGAGCCGAGACGTCCTGCGCCACCTTGAGAGCGGCCAGCGGCTCGCCGTCAGGGCCGTGCAGGATCAGATTGTAGCTGTCGGCGACGGCGTCTGCCGGCAGGGTGTAGTTTTCCAGGCGGGCCAGCGTGCGGCCGCCGTCCAGGGTGGCCATGGTCACGGCCATGTCCAGATGGCGGTCGATCTGCGCCAGGGCATAGATCGGATCCACATGAACCACGGCATAGCCATCGACGCGCAGGCCGCCGACCGGAGCGGTGACGCTGAGACGGGGGCTGCCGTTGTCCATCCACACATGGGGCAGCAGGCGCAGGCGCTCCTTGCCCTCACGCGCCCGCAAGGCCGAGATCAGGCTGGCCGGCAGGGCGAAGGACATGCCTTCGGTGCGAGCCTCGCCCAAAATGTCGAGGTCCAGGGACAGGATGGAGCCGCCCAGATAGGCCACCTGCCCCCCGGTCGCGGCACCCTGGCGGCCCATGCCGGCGGCCAGTTCCGCGAACTCCTCCGCCGATGTCCCACCGCCCGCCCGGCCGGCGGCCGAAACCGCCTTCCGCAGGCTGGCCTGACGGGCAACGGCGCCGGCCAGTTCGCCGGTGGTGCCAACGTATTCATGCCACAGCACCTGAGACACCAGACTGTCCACCGAGGCCTGTGTCTGACGCTCCTGGTGGTCCGTCACAAGGGTTTCGTAACGGCCCGTGAGGAACAGAATCACGCCGATCCCGGCGATGATGGTGATCAGCCCGCCCGCCCCGAACAGGGCAGGCAAAATCTTGCTCAGGCGCATGGGGACCCCTCCGTCGGAACCAGGTGCCCGGATCAGCGGATATCGACGGGCAGGTCTTCAGCCCGCCATTCCTCCATGCCCTTGGCATAGTAATAAATGTTGGTGTAGCCCCACTCAACGGCCCGCGTGGTGGCGGCGGCAGCGCGGCCGCACTTCAGGCCGTTGCAGTAGAACAGGACCGGCGTGTCCTTGGCCGGCACCACGGCGGCTAGCACGTCCGGGCTGGTCAGGTCGGTGTCGATCAGCCGCGTGGCGCCCTGGATATGGCCGGCGTTGAAGTCCACCTCCTTGCGATTGTCGAGGATGACCAGCGCCGCGTTCGACTGCACCAGATCAATCACGGCGGCGGCATCGACCGTCTTCGCCCCGGCAATCTCCAGCGGAGCTTCGGCCTGGGCGGCGGAGTTCAGCCCCAGTGACACGACGACGGCCAGGCACGCGGCGGCAACAGAGCGCAGGATGGTCTTCATGAACGACTCCCCCCATTTTTTCTGTGTCAGGCCCTTCCCGCTGCGAGCAACGGCGGGCCGTCAGACATCTTAAATTTGCAATTCCTTTTATAACATAGGGTCTCATCCCCCTCCCACCCTCAATAACGTGGGGTTGTGAGAAAAAACCGCCCCGCCCCCTTTCGCCGGGCGCTCCTTGCTCCCCGTGGAGCACCCTGGTAAGACGGCGCACGATCACCGTTGACGGATGCACGCTCGCATGGACCGCTCCACCCTCGACCGCCTCGATGCGCGCCTTGCCGACCTCGATGCGGCCGGGCGGCGCCGTGTGCTGCGCCCAGTGGTGCCACGCGGCGCCCACGCCGGCATGGTCGAGCGCGACGGGCGCAGCCTGATTAATCTGGCATCCAACGATGCCCTTGGGCTGGCCCGCCACCCGGCCCTGGCGGCCCGCGCAATGGAATGGACCGAACGGTTCGGCACGGGCGCCACGGCATCGCGGCTGGTCTGCGGCACGTTTACGGTGCACGCCGACCTGGAGAACCGCCTCGCCGCCCTCAAGGGGACCGAGGCGGCGCTTATCTTCAACTCCGGCTTCCAGGCCAACGCCGGAGTCCTCGCCGCGCTGACCAGCCCGGAGGCGACCGGCACCCCGCCGCTGGTCTACACCGACCGCCTCAACCACGCCTCCATGCACGAGGGGCTCCAGCTTGGCGGGGTGCGCCAGATCCGCTATCGCCACAACGACCTGGGGCATCTGGCCGACCTGTTGCGCCGCGACTCCGGCACCCACGGGCCGCGCTTCATCGTGACCGAGAGCGTGTTCAGCATGGATGGCGACCGCGCCGATCTGGCCGGGCTGACCGATCTGGCCGACCAGTTCGGGGCGTTCCTTTATGTGGACGAGGCGCACGCCACCGGCATCCTCGGCCCCCACGGCGCGGGCCTCAGCGCCGCACCCGGCGTGCGCGGGCGGGTCGATCTGGTGATGGGCACCTTCGGCAAGGCGCTGGGCGGCTTCGGCGCCTATGTGGCGTGTTCGCGGACGGTGCGGGACTGGCTGGTCAGCCGGTGCGCGGCGTTCATCTATTCCACCGCCCTGCCGCCGTCGGTGCTGGGCGCCGTCGATGCCGCGCTGGATCTGCTGCCCGACCTGGACGCCGAACGCGCCAGGGTCCTCGCCCATGCGGAGCGGGTGCGCATCGCGTTGAAGACGCAGGGACTGGACACCCTGGCCTCGACCACCCACATCGTGCCGGCCATCCTGGGCGATGAGGCGACCGCCCTGGCCGCCCAGGCACAGCTTGAGGAGGCCGGAATCCTCGCCATCGCCATCCGCCCGCCGACCGTGCCGCAGGGCACCAGCCGCCTGCGCCTGTCCCTGTCGGCCGCCCACACCGACGCCGACGTGGACGCCGTCATTGCGGCCCTGTCCGGGATCCGGGCATGATCCTGCTGGTCCATGGCTGGGGGTTTGATGCCACCCTGTGGGACGGCGTGCGCGCCGCCCTGCCGCCCGATGTTGCCGTAGAGGCCGTGGATTTGGGGTTCTTCGGGGCGCCGACCACCCTGCCCGACCGTGTGGATCTGGCCGTCGGTCATTCCCTGGGCGCCCTGTTCCTGTTGACAGAGCGGCCGGACATGGCCGCGCGCCTTGTGCTGGTCAACGGCTTTCCCCGCTTCACCGCCGCCCCGGATTTCCCCCTTGGCGTCGCCCCGCGCGTGGTCGAGCGCATGGCCCGCCGCCTGAAGGACGCCCCGGCCGAGGTGGTGGACGCCTTTCGGGATCGCTGCGGCGCCGGCCCGGCCGGGGGTGTCCCCGACCTTGCCCAATTGGCCTGGGGGCTTGATCTTTTGCACCATGGCGACGGCCGCGCCGCCCTGCCCGGCCGCAGCTTTTCGGTGATTGCCGGGACCGCCGACCCCATCGTGCCGCCCGCCATGACCGAAGCCGCCTTTGGGGCCGGTGTACGCTGGCTGGACGGCGGGCACCTGCTGCCGCTCACCCATCCCCAAGAAGTGGCCGCCGCCATCATGGAGGCCCGCCCATGACAGAAGCCTGGAAAAGCCGTATCGCCGCCGCCTTTGGGACCGCTGCCGAGGACTATGACCGCGTCGGCCGCATCCAATGGGCCGTGGCGCACGAAATGTCACGGCGTCTGGCCCTGGCGCCTCTGCCCGACCGGCCGCGCGTGCTGGAGGTCGGGTGCGGCACCGGGTTCCTGACCGCCAGCCTGCTGCCCTGCCTGCCCGGCGCCCATTGGCTGGCGACCGACATCGCGCCGGAAATGGTGTGGGCCTGCGAACGGCGCTTTGCCAGCCAGCCGCGCTTCGAGGCCCGCGTCATGGACGGCGAGCACCCTGACCTCACGCCGGCCAGCTTCGATCTGGTGTGCTCATCCATGGCCGCGCAGTGGTTCACCGACCTGCCCGCCGCCCTGGCCGGGCTGTGGGACATGGTCCGGCCCGGTGGATTCCTGGCCATCTCGACCCTGGGGGCGGAGACGTTTGCCGAGTGGCGCGCCGCCTGCACCGCCTGTGGAGTTACCCCGGCCACCCCGCAGTATCCCGACGCCGCCACCTACGCCGATTGGCTGGGCGATGGCGCCGAGGTGATCGAAGCATGGCATCAGGCCGAAAGCAGTTCCGCCCTGACGTTCCTCCAGGACCTCAAGGTCCTGGGCGCTCACATCGGGCAAAAGGACACCCGCCCGACCCCGCCCGGCACCCTGCGCCGGGTGATGCGCCAAGCGGGAATGCGCGGCTTCGCGGCGACCTACCACGTCCTGCACGGCATTCGGAGGAAACCGGCATGAGCGGCATCTTCGTCACCGGCACCGACACCGACGTCGGCAAGACCGTCGCCAGCGCGGCGCTGGTCCGTGCCCTGGATGGCGCCTATTGGAAGCCGGTGCAGAGCGGCACGGCTGACCTGCCCGAGGGCGACAGCGGCATCGTGGCGCATCTCGCCGGGGTGCCGTTCGGGCGCATCCTGCCGCCGCGCCACAGCTTCGCCGCCCCCCTGTCGCCCGATCAGGCCGCCGCGCTGGAGGGGCGTTCCATCGCCCTGGACGACTTCACCCTGCCCGCCTGCGACCGGCCGCTGGTGGTCGAGGGGGCCGGCGGCGTGCTGGTGCCGCTGAATGACCAGGTGTTGATGATCGACCTGATGGAACGCCTGGGTCTGCCCGTGGTGGTCGCCGCGCGCTCGGGGCTAGGCACCATCAACCACACGCTGTTGACCCTGCAAGCCTTGCGGGCGCGTGACCTGACGGTGGCCGGGGTGGTGCTGCTGGGGCCGCTGAATGCGCGCAACCGGACGGCTATTGAACACTTCGGCGCGGTGCGGGTGATCGGGGAAATTCCGCCGCTCGCCCCGTTGACGCCGGAAACGCTTGCCAATGCGGCGCGCGATCTGGATGTGAAGGGACTGCTGCCATGACGCCCGAGGAGCTTTTGCGCCTGGACCGCCGCCATGTCTGGCACCCCTTCACCCAGGCCGCCACGGCGCCCGAACCGCCGCTCATCGTCGAGGGGCGTGGGACCGAGTTGATCGCCGCCGATGGCTCGGTGCTGCTCGACATGATCTCGTCGTGGTGGGTGACGCTGCACGGCCACGCCCATCCGGCCATTGCCAAGGCCGTGGCCGATCAGGCTGCGCGGCTGGAGCAGGTCATCTTTGCCGGCTTTACCCATGCCCCGGCCGCCCGCCTGTCGGCCCGCATCGCCGGGCTGCTGCCCGATCCGCTCAACCGGGTGTTCTTTTCCGACAACGGATCGACCGCCGTCGAGGTGGCGCTGAAGGCCGCCCTGCAATGCCGCCGCAACCAGGGGGACACGACGCGCACCCGGTTTCTCGCCTTCGATGGCGGCTATCACGGCGATACCGTGGGCGCCATGTCGGCCGGAGTGTCCTCGCACTTCTTTGATGCGTGGCGGGAACTGCTGTTCCCGATGGATATCCTGCCGGTGCCGACCACCTGGATCGATGATGCCGAGGTGGAGGCCAAAGAGGCCGCCGCGCTGGCCGCCCTCGACCACCACCTCGACGCCCACGGCGCCCAGACCGTGGCGGCCATCATCGAGCCGCTGGTCCAGGGCGCCTCGGGCATGCGGATGCACCGTCCGCAGTGGCTGCGCGCCGTGGTGGAGCGCCTGAAGGCGGCCGGCGTGCTGGTCATCTTCGACGAGGTGATGACCGGCTTCGGCCGCACCGGCGAAATCTTTGCCTGTCTGGAAGTCGGCATCGCGCCGGATTTCGTGTGCCTGTCCAAGGGCCTGACCGGCGGCTTCCTGCCCATGTCCCTGACCGTGACGACCGACGCCGTCCATGACGCCTTCCTGGGCGAGGGCTTTGACAAGGCGTTCCTGCACGGTCATTCGTTCACCGCCAACCCCCTGGGCTGCGCCGCCGCCTTGGCCTCGCTCGACCTGCTGGAGGCGCCGGAATGCGCCGCCCGGCGGGCCGGGATAGAGGCGCACCACCGTGCCGCCCTGGCCGCCCTGACCGACCATCCGCGCGTTGCCCGGCCCCGCATTCAGGGAACGGTGGCGGCTTTTGATGTGGAGGCCGGGGATAGCGGCTATGCTTCAGCCGTAGCGCCGCGCCTGCGCGAGAGTTTCACCCGTGATGGGCTGCTTCTGCGACCGCTCGGCAACGTGGTCTACCTGCTGCCGCCCTACTGCGTGAGCGACGCCGAACTCGACCGCGCCACCGCCGGCATCCGCCGCGCCCTGGATACCCTGTAAGAGGAACCACCATGGACGGCATCGACGTCTTCATCCTGGGCGTGAGCACGGGCGTTCTGCTGTATGCGGCCGTATCTCTGGTCAAGCTGGTCGGTGCCCGCAAGGACGTCGAACGATATTGGCACGATTTGGAAACCATTGGCGAAAACGGCCCGCCGGCCAGACTGAAAAAGGTCAGCGCGGAGTACAACGAGGCGGCCGAGTGGTACAACGACCGCCTGAAGCACGTCCCGTCGAACCTCATGGCCCTTGCGTTTGGCTACAAGCCCGCCCCCCTGATCGAGGCCACCTCGACAGACGCAAACGACCGCGTATAGTCTGCCCCCCTTCCCTGAAACAGTCAGGTTATCCGTCCCCATGAAGTCGATTGCCGCGATCATCGCCCAGGAACTCGCCGCCCGTGAAGAACAGGTGGTTGCCGCCGTGGAACTGCTGGACGGCGGCGCCACGGTGCCGTTCATCTCGCGCTACCGCAAGGAGGTGACCGGCGGCCTGGACGACACCCAGCTTCGCACCCTGGAGGAGCGCCTGCGCTACCTGCGGGAGCTGGAGGACCGGCGCGGCGCCATCGTGAAGTCCATCGACGAACAGGGCAAGCTGACCGACGCCCTGCGCGCCCAGATCGCGGCAGCCGACACCAAGACGCGGCTGGAGGATATTTACCTCCCCTTCAAGCCCAAGCGCCGCACCAAGGCCCAGATCGCCCGCGAGCAAGGCCTGGAGCCGCTGGCCGACGCCCTATTCGCCGACCCCATGCTGGACCCGCAGGTCGAGGCCGCCAAGTACCTGCGGCCCGAGGACGGCGACATCAAGGCGGTGCCCGATGCCGCTAGCGCCCTCGACGGCGCCAAGCAAATCCTCATGGAACGCTTTGCCGAGGATGCCGAACTGGTCGGCGCCTTGCGCGAATTCCTGTGGAGCGAAGGCGTCCTGACCGCCACCATGGTCGAGGGCCAGGAAACCACCGGCGCCAAGTTCCGCGACTACTTCGACCACCGCGAGCCGATCAAGACCGCGCCGAGCCATCGCGCGCTGGCCATGTTCCGGGGCCGCGAGGAAGGTGCCCTGCGCATCGCCCTGGTCCACCCCGAGGACCCGGCCAGCCCGCGCGAACCCGGCCCCGGCGAACGCAAGGTCGCCCACCGTTTCGGCATCGTCGACAAGGGCCGCCCGGCCGACAAGTGGCTGGCCGAGGTGGCGCGCTTCACTTGGCGCGTGAAACTCGCCCTGCACATCGAAATGGACCTCATGGGACGCCTGCGCGAGGCGGCCGAGGAAGAGGCCATCCGGGTGTTCGCCGCCAACCTACGCGACCTGTTGCTGGCCGCTCCGGGCGGCGCGCGGCCGACGCTCGCGCTCGATCCGGGCTATCGGACGGGGGTCAAGGTGGCCGTTCTGGACGCCACCGGAAAGCTGGTCGATATCGCCACCATCTATCCGCACGAGCCCTCCCGCCAGTGGGAGCAGAGCCTCAACACCCTTGAGGGTCTGTGCCGCAAGCACAAGGTGGAACTTATTTCCATCGGCAACGGCACGGCCAGCCGCGAGACGGACAAGCTGGCAATCGACCTCATCAAGCGCGCCAAGGACCTGCCGCTGACCAAGGTTGTGGTGAGTGAGTCCGGCGCCTCCATCTATTCCGCCTCGGCGTTCGCGGCGCAGGAAATGCCCGACGTGGACGTCACCTTGCGCGGTGCCGCCTCCATCGGCCGCCGCCTTCAGGACCCCCTGGCCGAACTGGTCAAGATCGAACCCAAGGCCATCGGCGTCGGCCAATACCAGCACGACGTCAGCCCGGCCAAGATGGACCGCGCCCTGGACGGCGTGGTCGAGGACTGCGTGAACGCCGTAGGCGTGGATGTGAACACCGCGTCGGCCCCGCTGCTCGCCCGCGTAGCCGGTCTGACCGACACCACGGCGCGCAATATCGTCGCCCACCGCGACGCCAACGGCGCCTTCCGCTCGCGCAAGGAAATCCTCAAGGTCCAGGGCGTCGGTCCCAAGACGTTCGAGCAGGCCGCTGGCTTCCTGCGCATCCGGGGCGGCACGGAACCGCTCGATTCCTCGGCCGTCCACCCGGAGGCCTATCCGGTGGTGCAGCGCATCCTGAAGGCCGCCAACACCAACGTCGCCGGCCTGATCGGCGACGTGAAGACCCTGCGCGGCCTGCGGGCGGCGGACTTCGTGGATGACACCTTCGGCCTGCCGACCGTGACCGACATCCTGCGCGAACTGGAAAAGCCCGGCCGCGACCCCCGCCCGGAGTTCAAGACCGCCACGTTCCGCGAAGGGGTCGAAAAGATTTCCGACCTGGAACCCGGCATGATCCTCGAAGGCACCGTGACCAACGTCACCAACTTCGGCGCCTTCGTCGACATCGGAGTGCACCAGGACGGCCTGGTCCACGTCTCCGCCCTGGCCGACAAGTTCGTCAAGGACCCGCGCGAGGTGGTCAAGGCCGGCGACGTGGTGACCGTCAAGGTCCTGGAGGTGGACGCCCCGCGCAAACGCATCAGCCTGACCCGGCGCATGTCCGACCAACCCGGCCCCAAGGAGGCCCGTCCCCGCTCGACCGCGCCGCGACCTCCGGCACCGGCCAAGATGCAGGCCAAGCCGAAGGTCGAGGCGCCCGGCTCCCTGGCCGACGCATTCTCCAAGGCGGGCTGGAAGACAAAGTAGACCGCCTTTACCAGACGTTAGACATGGCAAGGGTACAGTCGGATCGTTGGATGGAGACGATCGACCATGCGCCTGTTCCTGCTTGCCCTTGCCCTGATGATCGCCGCACCGGCCATGGCGGGGGCCACGTCTGCCCCGCCCCCGGTGGCGCCGCCGCCGGAAGCCGCCGCGCTCCAGGCCGACTACGTGCTGGTAGAAAAAGCCGCCCGCCGGCTGACGCTGTGGCGCAACCGCGAGATCATCGCAACCTATGAAATCCGCCTGGGCCTCAACCCGGTGGGCACCAAGCAACAGGAAGGCGACAAGCGCACGCCCGAAGGGCTGTACTGGATCACCGGCCGCAATCCCGACAGCCGATTCCACCTGTCCCTTGCCATATCCTATCCCGAGCGGTGGGATCGCATCATGGCGTCACACCGGGGCGTCAACCCCGGCGGTGACATCGTCATCCATGGCCTGCCCAACGGCGTGGACCCGGCTAAGGCACTTGCCATCCACCGCGACGGCGACTGGACCGACGGCTGCATCGCCGTCACCAACACTGAAATCGAAGACCTGTGGTCCCGCATCCCCGATGGCATCACCATCGAGATCAAGCCGTGAACGGGTTAAGGACGTGAAGCGGGAACCACAGAGACATAGAAGTCTCGGTGAGAATGGCAGCCCTCAGGCCATCACATCCATGCGGGCAATGCCCATGCCGGCGTAGCGGGTCTTCAGGGTGCCGAGGGTATCCCAGGCGGCGAGAAGGGGCCTCGCACCTTCGTTGGCAATCTCGCTCGCCGTCATGCGTCCTGGGAGCGGTTCTTCGTTGGAATCACCCACGGCCAGCAGCATCCCGCTGACGCGTTGCAAGCTCCATTCGGCCTTGCCGATCAGGTCGTGAAAGCCCGAGGACACGGCGCCCTTGCCGGCGGCGGCGGTATCGCCCTGGCGTGTCAGCTCACCCTCCATCTGGCGCACGATGTCCTGGGTTTCGCGGCCCAGGAAGGACAGGGTGCTGGCCAGCGAGCGGCTCGTGGCGCCCGTGGACGCGTTGACCAACAGCGGTGTCAGGGCGTTGGCGATCTTTTCCACCGTGGCCAGACGGTCGCTGAGGATCTTCTCCTGCATCCCCCGCTGGGTCTGCTCCCACGTATCAAGCAGGGTCGGGGCGCTGGGCGCCGCAGCAGGCTTTGCCCTGTCCGCAGGCTGAGACAGGGGCGACACGCTGGAATAACCGATGGCAGAAATCATGGCGGCACCTATGGGTTGGAAATACCCGACCTCCAGTATGCGCCACCACCCGCCACCGTCAATGGTCCTGAAGACCCGTCAGCCAGTCCAGGATCAGAGCACCGGCACCATGGTCATAAAGGTCGGCGTGCAACCCGCCGGGCAGCAGGACCAAATCCTTGACCCGCGCGGCCGAGGCCTGGAACAGCGTGCGCGCATGATCGACCGGTACCAGGGTGTCGTTGACACCGTGCACGAACAGAGTCGGCACGGTGATGCTTCGGATGCGGCGCACGGACGTGAAGCGGTCGCGCACGGCCAACCGGGTCGGCAGCCATGGATACTGAAGGGCGGCCACCGCCGGCATGGAGGTGAACGCCGCCTCCATGACCAGCGCGCGGGGCGGCTCGACCGAGGCCAGCCACGCGGCCACGCCGCTGCCCAGGCTTTCGCCGTGGTAGATCACATCACCTGTCGAAGCCCCCTGCCCGCGCACAAAGTCCAGCGCCGCGCGGGCATCGGCCCGCAGGCCATCCTCGGTCGGCGCCCCGGCGTTGCCGCCATAGCCCCGGTAGTCAGGCAGCAGCACGCCATACCCGGCCTCCAGATACGGCAGCGCCTTGTGGGCCAGCCAGCCCCGGTTCCCGGCATTGCCGTGGAAGTACAGCACGGTCGGTCGGCCGGGGCGCGGCGGGCTGTACCACGCGCCTAGGTCAAGGCCATCGGCCGTCCGCAGAACCACCTCGTCCATGGCCTCAAGCCCGGCCGCGTGGCGCGACGGCACCGCACGGTCGGGCTTGAAGATCATCGACCTTTGCAGGCCGTACAGCGCCAGGAACACCGCGCCATAGGCCGCCGCAAGAACGCAGGCCAGGACCAGCGCGGCGGTCATCAGGCTGTTGGCCGGCACCGTCAGGCGTCTTCCTTGTCGGCGGTGCCCTGGATGCGTGAGGCCAGCGCAGCCGACATGAACTGATCCAAATCGCCGTCCAGCACGCCAGCGGTGTCCGATGTTTCCACGGACGTCCGCAGGTCCTTGACCATCTGGTAAGGCTGCAAGACGTAGGAGCGGATCTGGTGACCCCACCCGATGTCCGTCTTGCTGTCCGCCAGGGCCTGGGATTCGGCTTCGCGGCGTTGCAGTTCGGCCTCGTACAGGCGGGCCCGCAGCATCTTCCAGGCGGTGTCCTTGTTCTTGTGCTGCGACCGTTCGGCCTGACAGGCGACCACGATGCCCGAGGGCATGTGGGTGATGCGCACCGCCGAGTCCGTCCGGTTGATGTGCTGCCCGCCGGCGCCCGAGGCACGATAGGTGTCAATGCGGCAGTCGGCCGGGTTGATGTCGATGGTGATGGTGTCATCGACCACCGGATAGACCCACACCGAACTGAACGACGTGTGCCGACGGGCCGAACTGTCGAACGGCGAGATGCGCACCAGACGGTGCACGCCACTTTCCGTCTTCAGCCAGCCATAGGCGTTGTGGCCGGTGACCTGGAGGGTGGCGGACTTGATGCCGGCCTCTTCGCCACCGCTTTCCTCGACGATTTCGACCTTGTACTTGTGGGCCTCGGCCCAGCGCGTGTACATGCGCAGCATCATCAAGGCCCAGTCCTGGGCCTCGGTGCCGCCAGCGCCGGCGTTGATTTCAAGGTAGCAGTCATTGCTGTCGGCCTCGCCGGACAACAGGGTTTCAAGCTGCTGCTTGGCGGCTTCGGCCTGCAAAACCTTGAGCTGGCTCATGCCTTCCTGGACGGTGTCCTCGTCGCCCTCGGCCTCGCCGAGTTCGATCAGGGTCACGGCGTCGTCCAGGCTGCTTTCGAGAGTGCGATACCCGGTGATGGCATGGTCCAGGTGGTTGCGCTCCGTCATCAGCTTCTGAGCCTTGGCGGAATCGTTCCACAGGTTCGGATCTTCGGCCTGGGCGTTCAGTTCGTCGAGACGGAGAAGGGCAGGTTCCCAGTCAAAGATGCCTCCTCAGCAGGGTCATCGCCTGCCTGATCTCGTGGGTGATCGTTTCCGCTTCGGCGCGCATGTGACTTTACCTCTTGCGTCTGGTCTTGCTTGGAAGGCCCGTTTTAGGACAAACCGGCGGCTGGCTCAACCGCCACCTAATAAAGCCCGCCAGCCCTCGGCGCTTCCCGGCGCACCGGAGCGCTGGGCCGGAAGGAACCGGGCTCCGAAATAGTTCCGTTGCCATCGATTATGACGTTCGACCCGGTGTCGCCGTCAGCGCTGGAGAAATCGAACGCGGCCGACCCGTCAATGACCGCGCCGGCGGAGGCGACCGGCACGTTGCCAGTCTTGAAGGCCTCCATGATGACATTGCTGTCGCCGGGCATGGCGATGCGGCCGGTGTCGTGGTTGACGCGCACCAACTGGATGCCGCGCGGCACACTGAACGGACGGACCGGCACGTCCTTGATGGCGTCGGTCATGAAGGTCTGGAAGATCGGCAGGGCGGCCGACGAGCCGGTTTCGCGCGCACCCAGGGACTTGGGCTCGTCGAAGCCGACAAAAACGCCAACCACCAGATCGGGCGTGAACCCCATGAACCACGCGTCGATGCTCTCGTTCGTGGTGCCGGTCTTGCCAGCCAGCGGCACACCCAGGCTGCTGAGGCGGCGCGCGGTACCGCTCTGGACCACGCCTTCCATGATGTGCACGATCTGATAGACAGAGCGGGCGTCGGCGATCTGCTCGCGCGCGTCGGGCAACTGCGGCATGGGTTGCCCGGTCCAGAACACGTCGGTGCAGTCTTCGCAGGCCCGCGCGTCGTGCTTGTAGATGGTGGCGCCGGTGCGGTCCTGGATGCGGTCGATCATGGTCGGCGTGATGCGCCGCCCGCCGTTGGCCAGCATCCCGTAGGCCGCCGCCATGCGCAGGACGGTGGTTTCGCCGGACCCCAGAGAGGCGGCCAGCAGGTTCGGGAAATTGGGATCGATGCCAAAGGTCTTGGCCTTGGCGGCGATCTTGTCCATGCCGACCGCCTGGGCCAGGCGCACGGTCATCAGGTTGCGCGATTTCTCGACCCCGATGCGCAGAGTGGTCGGGCCATAGTACTCGCCGGAGTAGTTTTTGGGCTTCCACTTGGGCAGCCCCGGCCCCTGGTCGTACACAAACGGCGCATCCAGGACCAGGGTCGACGGGGTGTAGCCGTTTTCCAGGGCCGCCAGATAGACGAACGGCTTGAACGCCGAGCCGGGCTGGCGCAGGGCCTGGGTCGCCCGGTTGAACTGTGACATTTCCTGCGAGAAGCCGCCGGCCATGGCCAGCACCCGCCCGGTATGCGGGTCCAACGCCACCAGGGCGCCGTTGACCGCCGGGATCTGCCGCAGGGCATAAGTATCGGCCGGATAGGTCGTCTTGCCGTCCTCGCTTTTCTCGACGGCCTCGACCAGCACGATGTCGCCACTCTTGAGAACGTCGGTTGCCTTCTTGGGCGCGGCACCGAAACGCTGGCCCTCCAGCCACGGACGCGCCCACTTAAGCTCGGCGAACGGAATGCGGGCGGAGGCGCCGGACGGCAGGCCGATCTGCGCTTCCTCGGCCGACGCCTGGAGCACCACGGCCAGCGTCCAGGAGTCGGGCGCCCCCTCCGGGCGCGGCACCGAGGCCAGCGGCTGCACCCAGTCGGTGCCGGCGTTCATGGTCCCGAGCGCGCCACGCCACCCGTGGCGGCGGTCATAGTCGATCAGCCCGGCGATCAGGGCCTTGTTGGCATACGCCTGAAGCTGCGGCTGGAGCGTGGTGCGCACGGCCAAGCCGCCTTCGTAGAGCGCCTTCTCGCCGAACGTCTCGACCAGTTCGCGGCGCACTTCCTCGGCGAAGTAACCACCACCGCGCACATACTCCATCTCGTCGCGCGACCGCGTGCGCAGGGGCACATCGCGCGCCTCGGCGGCCTGCTCGGCGGTGATGTAGCCTTCCTCCTGGAGGCGGCCGATCACCCAGTTGCGACGTTCCACGGCGGCTTCGTACCGGCGCACCGGGTGGTAATTGTTGGGCGCCTTGGGCAGGGCGGCAAGGTAGGCGACCTCGTCCAGGGTCAATTCGTCGAGCGACTTGTTGAAATAGTTCATGGCGGCGGCGGCCACACCATAACTGCCGATGCCGAGATAGATCTCGTTCAGATACAGCTCAAGGATATGCTCCTTGGAAAACGTCTGCTCGATGCGCAGGGCAAGGATGGCTTCCTTGATCTTGCGGTCAATCGACACCTCGTTGGTCAGCAGGAAGTTCTTGGCCACCTGCTGGGTGATGGTCGATGCGCCGACCAGGCGGCGGTTGGCGCCCAGGTTCTTGATGTTAGTGATGACGGCGCGCGCCAAGCCCTGGTAGTCCAGGCCCGGATGGGTGAAGAATGACTTGTCCTCGGCCGACAGGAACGCCGCGATGACCGGCCGGGGAATGGCCGACAGCGGCACGAACACGCGGCGCTGCGTGGCGTATTCGGTCACCAGGCGGCCATCGCCCGCATACAGGCGGGTGGTCACCGGCGGCTCGTAGTCGGCCAGTTGCCGGTAATCCGGCAGGCCACGTCCGAAATGCCAGAGCGTGTAACCCACCGCCCCCACGCCGACCACGGCCAGCAGGAAGACGACGCTGAGGGTAATCACCAGATACCTGAGCATGACGGTGTGAAGGCCCCAAAAAGAGTGATGTATCTAAGCAACCACGGTGCGACGCAGGGTGCCCCGAGGGGTCGTGTCCCCAATACGGACCAATAATGGCCGCATTATGAAGCGGAATTCCCGAAGGTCTAGCGGCTGGCCTTCTGCTTCGCCTCGAAATACTGATCCACGGCGCGGACGAAGGCGCGGCCCAGCTTTTCCCGATAGGACGCGGTGCGCAGCAGGCGTTCCTCGTCGCGGTTCGACAGGTATCCCAATTCAACCAGGACAGACGGCACGTCCGGGGCCTTGAGCACAGCGAACCCGGCGAAGCGGTGCGAGCGTGGCAACAAGGTTGTTTCGCGCCGCAACTCCCCGATCACCACCTGTGCCATGCGGGCCGACAGGTTCATCGTCTCGCGCTGCGCCAGGTCGATGAGGATGTTGGTGACCTCGACGCTTTCGTGGGACAGGTCGATGCCGGCAATGATATCGGCCTTGTTTTCCGACTCGGCCAGAGAATGCGCCTCGCCGTCCGACGCGTTTTCCGACAGCGTGTAGACCGACAGGCCGCGCACCGCCGGGTTTTTGATCGAGTCCGCATGAATGGACACGAACAGGTCCGCCTTGTGGCGCCGCGCGATGCCGATGCGGTCGCGCAGGCGCAGGAACACGTCGCGGTCGCGCGTCAGGTGGACGGTGTAGCGGCCGGTGCGCTCCAGCAGGGACCGGAATTCGCGCGCCGCCGACAGCGTGATGTTCTTTTCGTAGACGCCAGAGACGCCCAGCGCCCCCGGATCGACGCCGCCGTGGCCGGGGTCGATCACGATCACCGGCTTGCGGTTGGGCATGTCGCGCGGGTCCTGGGGGACCTGCACCGCCACTTCCTGCGGCTCCGGGCGTGACACAACGCCCCTCCAGTCGGGGCTGCCGATGCGGTTGCCGGGACCGGCGACGCGCAGGAACTCGGCCGGCGACGCCTCGGCCAGATCCAGCACGAAGCGCCATCCGTTGCCCTCGCCGGGCGGCAGGAGGAAGGCCTTGCGCACCGCCGCCGGGCGGCCAAGATCCAGCACCACGCGCGAATTGCCCGGCTGGAACAGGCCGTAGCGCACCGCCTGCACCATCCCGTTGCCGCCGAACACGCCCTGCTCGCGGAAGGCCCACTCCATTTCCGGCAGATCGATAACGATGCGGTACGGCTCGGCCAGGGTGAACAGGCTGAACGGCACGGATTCAGACAGGTCGAGCACCACGCGCACGAACCCGCCGTGGTCGCCCAGCCGCACCCCCAACGCCGACAACGCCGACGCGGTTCCCGACCACAGCAGGGCTCCGGCGGCACAGACCATGCCGCCGAGCACACCCCGCCGGGCCAGGGGACGGGCCAGGGGACGCACGGCACCCTCGCCCACCGAGGTCACGACCTTCGTAGGCGTGCAATCATCGTCCTGCGGTTCGTGCCCCGCCCCGCTCATGTCTTTGCTCGCCATCCCGCATCGCAATACTTTTCGGTTGTGGGCAGTTTCGCGCAAACCGAGTCGCAGTGCAAGTGATGCCGGTCACAAGCAATCCCTATGGAGCAACCAGAGGGCGCGGCCAGCCCCGCTCAAAGAACCGTTGTGGATTGGCGGCGGCACGGGTATGGTGGCATTGCGAATTTCCGCCGCCAGCGCAAACGCGCGCTGCCCTTCTTCCCCTCCTCGGGCCGACATTGTTGATGATCGGACCGATGGCATCGGCAGGAGACGCGCCGGGTGTCCGGCCCATCCCCGTCGCGTGACGGGGCCACGGTCGAACAACACTGGTGGCTCTATTCGACGCCATTGCGGCGAGACGCCGCTCTGACGATCCAAACGACATTGTGGCGCGATGCCGCTCTGACGATCCAAACTACACTCGAATTCGAGGCACAGACGTGCAGCCCCTCGGCCTGACAGATGCACCTTCGACGTTTTCCAGCCCCGCCTCGTGCGGTGCCGGGGACGTCTTTTCGTGCGTTCTTCCAGCCGTGTGCGGCGCCGCCGGCCTCGCTGGCATGACTTCGCGCCCGCGGTTGATCGCCTTGCGCGCCCGCGGCGTGGCGACACGGAGATACACGTTATATGGCCAAGCGTATGCTCATCGACGCGACGCACCCCGAGGAAACTCGGGTTGTCGTCGTGAACGGCACCCGGCTTGAACAGCTCGACGTTGAAACGTCCACCAAAAAACAGCTTAAAGGAAACGTCTACCTCGCCAAGATCATCCGCGTAGAACCGTCCCTTCAGGCCGCCTTCGTTGAATACGGCGGCAACCGGCACGGCTTTCTGGCGTTCAGCGAAATCCACCCGGACTATTACCAGATCCCGGTGGCCGACCGTCAGGCGCTGATGGCCGAAGAGGCCGAGAACAACGCGGACGACGGCGAAGACGGCGACAACGAAGGCGTGGAGACGGTCGGCGGCGACGAGGCGGAGGAAATGTCCCCCCGCCAGCGCACCCGCAACATCCGCAACTACAAGATCCAGGAAGTCATCAAGCGCCGGCAGATCATGCTGGTGCAGGTGGTCAAGGAAGAGCGCGGCAACAAGGGCGCGGCCCTGACGACCTACCTCAGCCTGGCCGGCCGCTACTGCGTGCTCATGCCCAACACGGGCAAGGGCGGCGGTGTGTCGCGCAAGATCACCAACGTGCAGGATCGCCGCCGTCTGAAGGAAATCATGGCCGACCTGGACGTTTCGCCGTCCATGGCCGTGATCCTGCGCACCGCCGGACAGGAACGTTCGAAGGTCGAGATCAAGCGCGACTATGACTACCTGACCCGCACCTGGACCCAGATCCGCGACACCACGCTGCAATCGCGTGCGCCGGCCCTGATCCACGAGGAAGCCAACCTCATCAAACGCGCCATCCGCGACATCTATTCCTCGGACATCGAGGAAGTGCTGGTAGACGGCGAAGAGGGGTACCGCGCGGCCAAGGACTTCATGAAGGTCATGACGCCCAGCCACGCGAAGAAGGTCCAGCCCTACCGCGACGAGGTGATGCCCCTGTTCCACCGCTATCAGGTGGACAGCCAGCTTGACGCCATGCACAGCCCGACCGTGCAGCTCAAGTCGGGCGGTTACGTGGTCATCAACCAGACCGAGGCGCTGGTCGCCATCGACGTCAACTCGGGCCGCGCCACCAAGGAACGGCACATCGAGGAAACCGCGCTCAAGACCAACCTGGAGGCCGCCGACGAGGTGGCCCGCCAGTTGCGCCTGCGCGACCTCGCCGGACTAATCGTGATCGACTTCATCGACATGGAGGAATCACGCAACAACGCCCAGGTCGAACGCCGCCTCAAGGAGGCCCTGAAGCAGGACCGCGCCCGCATCCAGATGGGCCGTATCAGCCACTTCGGGCTGCTCGAACTGTCGCGTCAGCGCCTGCGTCCGTCGCTGATGGAAACCAGCTTCGAGACCTGCCCGCATTGCGGCGGAGCCGGCATGGTGCGCTCGGTCGAAAGCGCCTCCATGCACATCCTGCGCGTGATCGAGGAAGAAGGCGTGCGCCGCCGCTCGACCGAAATCACCGTCTCGGTGGCCACCCCGGTGGCTCTCTACATCCTCAACAACAAGCGCTCCGCCCTGGCCGACATCGAGGCCCGTTATGGCTTCCAGGTGTTCCTGCTCGGCGATGACAGCCTGATCCCGCCCGACTACCGCATGGAACGCGTCAAGGGCACCGTCGCCCCGCCGCCGCCCGGCGTGGAACGCGAGATTGAAATCGACGATCCGGCCGACGAGGCCGAGGCCGAGGACCTGATCGAGGAAGACGTCATCGAGGCCGAAACGGTCGAAGCCGTCGAAGTCGCGGCCGATACCTCCGAAGGCGACGGTCGCAAGCGCCGCAAGCGCCGCAAGCGTCGTCGGCGTCCCGGCGATGCCCCCGAAGCCGGGGAGGCTCCTGAAGGCGCCATGAGCGCCGAAGAGGAAGTCCTTGAGGAAGGCGCCGAAGCGTCCGGCGAAGACGATGAAGAAACGGCCGGCGCCAGCGCCGAAGGCGACACCGACACCACCGCCGACGGTGAAAGCAAGCGCCGCCGCCGCTCGCGTCGGGGGGGTCGCCGTCGGCGGCGCAATGCCGACGGTTCCGAAGCCGCCGAAATGCTGAGCGAAAGCGAAGCCGCCGTGGCCGAAGCCGAAGCA
>LAEA01000037.1 GCA_000961745.1 Rhodospirillaceae bacterium BRH_c57
TGACGTCTCTGCATGTGGTCACATCAAGCGGCACCGATGCCCTCGACGCCTCGGCTGTGCGGGCGGTGCGCGGCTGGCGGTTCCACCCGGCGACGCAGGCGGGCCGCCCGGTTGCCGCCGTGGTCGAGGTTCCGGTGACGTTTCGCTTGCGGGACCGGCTGAAGAGTTGAATTTCTTTGACAGGCCCCGTCTCCGCCCGATAATCCCTGTTCCGAGAGGGGAGATCGCGTGACCACAGTCGTTCCGCGCCGTTCAGGAAAGCAGTCCGCCCGCCGCCGCGTCACCGCGTGGCTGGCCGCGCTGGTGCTTGCCCTCAACGTCCTGGCGCCGGTCCTCATCAACGGCCCGGCGGCCGCGCTGTCGATCTCGGACCCTCAGTCCGGTCAAATGGTCATCTGCACGCCCTCGGGCATGCGGATTATTGGCCTCAATGGCGAAAGCCGGCCCCTGGCCGACCCCACCAACGGCGATATCCAGCTTTGCGCCTTCTGCCTGCCGCTGGTCAATGCCGGCCTTGGTGCCCTGTCAGCCAGCGACGTGGTGGTCCCGCCGCCGTCAATCACGGCGGGCACCCTCGCCCGCCCCGGCCAGGATGCCACACACGCCGCAGCCCCCGCCCCCGGCCTGCCCGAAGCCCGCGCCCCTCCCGTCCTGCTGGTCTGATTGCGTTTTACGCCGACTGGCCTTTGACCTGACCGCCATAGTCCGCTGACGCGGACGGGCTATCGCCCGCACCCATTTGGAGCAAAGCTCCAAACCTCTTTGTTTTTCTTGAAGAAAGAAAAGGGGTTCGGGGCCATGGCTCCGAGCGGGTGTGGGCGGCAGCCCACCTTTTGCGGGCAACACCAGGCCGGTCGGCCCTCAGTCCCTTTAGTTCGTGAGGAACCTTCATGTCCGACCATCGCCTTTGCGGTGCGGCGGGGCGCGTTCGCCTGCGCACCGGCACTGCCCTTGTTGCCCTGTCCGTCGCCGTGTCTCCGCTGGCCCCGGCCCTTGCCGCTGACGTCGTGGTTGAGGCCGAGCGCCTCGCACCGCCCTCCACCACCACCGTCCTGCCGACTGTCCTGACCCACGCGCCGGTGGCCGACGCGGCGGATCTGCTGGGCACCCTGCCCGGCGTCAGCTTGGGCCGCATGGGTGGCCACGGTCTTGATCCGGTCATCCGGGGTCTTGGCCAGGATGGCCTGAACATCATCAGCGACGGCGCCATGACCTTTGGTGGCTGCCCCAACCGCATGGACCCGCCGACCGCCTCCATTCCGGTGTCCACCATGGACGCGGTGATCGTCGAGCGCGGCTATCAGACCGTCACCAATGGCCCCGGTGGCCCTGGTGGCACCGTGCGGTTCGAGCGCCTGGACCCCGAGTTCACCGAGCCCGGCGTGCGCGGCACCATCGGCGGCGGCTATACGTCGAACAGCGCCATGCGATCCGGCTTCGCTGATCTTCAGGCCGGGGCCGAGAACGGCTGGGTGCGGCTCGACAGCCAGTGGAAGCGCGCCGGGTCCTATGAGGACGGCAACGGTGATGCCGTGCGGGCCGGC
The DNA here is from genome assembly GCA_000961745.1 of Rhodospirillaceae bacterium BRH_c57. Classification (GTDB taxonomy): domain Bacteria; phylum Pseudomonadota; class Alphaproteobacteria; order Rhodospirillales; family Rhodospirillaceae; genus Cauispirillum. Next base: position 1,545 of record LAEA01000037.1, read on the forward strand.
TTTGAGCAATACGGCGGGGATCTCCAGGTCGGCTGGCGGGCGTCCACCGGCACCACGCTGAGCGTGTCCGGTGGCCGCGACATCGTGCGGGACGCCCTGTTCGCCGGGGCCGGCATGGACGCGCCGGATACCGTGGTGGACACTTTCCGCGCCCGCCTGAACCATGTGGTGCAGGGCGGCGGTGTGCTGACCGGGGTACAGGCCGAGGCGTACCGGTCTGCCGTCGACCACACCATGGACAACTTCTCCTTGCGGCCCCTGACGGGGCTTATGCGGATGCAGGCCGACACCACGTCGGACACCTTCGGGGGGCGCGTGGCCGGTACCTTCCAGACGCCTGCCGGGGTGCTGGAGGCCGGCATCGACCACCGCACTAATGCTCGTGATGCGGTGCTGCTGGCTGGTCCCCGGACGATGGCGCCGAGCGCCGCCATGGCGCAGATGTGGCCGGGCATGACCATCGCCCAGACCGGACTGTTCGCCGAACTGGACCATCCGCTGAGCGACCGCACCACGGTGACCGTTGGTGCGCGCCTCGACGCCGTGCAGGCTCATGCCTCCAAGGCCGACCAGCCGGGCACCATCGGCACCGGTCTGGGGGTGACGGCGCGCGATCTGTACGCCGCCACCTATGGCACCACCGACACCAGCCGCGAGGAACTGAACGTCGGCGGCCTCGCCCGCCTGACCCACGCCTTCGACGGCGGCTGGACCGGCCATGCCTCGGTCAGCCGGTCGGTGCGCACGGCCGATGCCTCCGAACGCGGCATGGCCCGCCCGGTGGCTGCCGGATGGGTCGGCAATCCGGGCATCGCGCCGGAGAAGCACACCCAGGCCGAAGTCGGCGCGACGGCGGTCCTGGGCGGCTGGTCGGTCGAGGCGACCGGCTGGGCCGACCGCGTCGAGGACTTCATCCTGCGCGACATCGCGCGCGGGCAGTCGGGCGTTCTGGTGTCCAACGGCCGCACGGTCTATCGCAACGTTGACGCCACTCTGGCCGGTCTTGAAGCCGGTGTCAGCGGGCGCATCGCCACGGTCTGGCGGGTCAGCGCCGACGCTGCCTGGACGTGGGGCGAAAACTCCACCGACGGCCGCGCCCTGGCCCAGATCCCGCCGCTGTCCGGCCGTCTGGAGGCCGCTTATGAGCAGCCGACCTGGAGTGTCGGCTCGACCCTGCGCTGGGCGACCAGCCAGGGCCGCATTGATGCGCTGGGCGGTGTGGACGTGCGCGAGACGCCCGGATATGGCGCGCTCGACCTGTTCGCCACCTATGACGGGCTGAAGCCGGTGTCCTTGCGCGTCGGCGTCACCAACCTGCTGAATGAGGCCTATGCCAGCCACCTCAGCCGGGGCAACGGCATCGATCCGCAAATGATCCAGGTGAACGAGCCCGGCCGGGCGTTCTATCTCCAGGGGCAGGTTACCTTCTAGACGGCGACGGTACCAGAATGTGATGATGGAGCCGACGCCGGTGTCCGCGGCGCCGGCTTCATCATTGGGAACCATCCATGCAACCTGCGTCCGGCCGGGGCACCTGGGCCCTGTTCATCCCCAAGTTAATTACCGTCCTGCGCGAGGGGTACACCCTCGGCATGTTGCGGGCCGATGCGGTGAGCGGTTTGACCGTCGCCATCGTCGCCCTGCCGCTGGCCATGGCGCTGGCCATCGCCTCGGGCGTGCCGCCGGAGCGCGGGCTTGTTACCGCCGTTGTCGCGGGGTTTTTGATCTCGGCCCTGGGCGGGTCGCGGTTTCAGGTCGGCGGGCCGACCGGGGCGTTCGTGGTCATCGTGTTCGCCATCGTCCATGACCACGGTTACGACGGGCTGGTCATCGCCACCCTGATGGCCGGCATCCTGCTGGTGCTGTTTGGTTTGGCGCGGCTCGGCACCTTCATCAAGTACATCCCTTATCCGGTGGTGACGGGGTTCACGGCCGGCATCGCGCTGATCATCTTTTCAAGCCAGGTGGTCGAGATCCTCGGCCTGCGCCTGGAGGACGAGCCGCCCGGTTTCATCGAAAAGTGGCAGGCCATCGTCGCCAACCTGGATGGTGTCAACCTCACCACGCTGGTCGTCGCCGTCCTGACCCTGGCCGTCATCCTGGGCGTGAAGAAGATCAAGCCGGGCTATCCCATATTCCTGGTCGGCATCACGTTCGGGGCCGTGCTGGTGTGGGCGGCGGGCCTGCCGGTCGAGACCATCGGCAGCCGGTTCGGAGGCATCCCGCGTGGCTTCGAGATCCCGAGCTTCCCGGTGGTGACCTGGGCGCGCATCGTCGAGCTGATCCCGCCTGCCATCACCATCGCCCTGCTGGCCGGCATCGAAAGCCTGTTGTCGGCCGTGGTGGCCGATGGCATGACCGGACGCAAGCATCGCTCCAACTGCGAACTGGTCGGCCAGGGGGTGGCCAACATCGCCTCGGCCGTGGCCGGCGGCATCCCGGCCACCGGCGCCATCGCGCGCACGGCGACCAATGTGCGGTCGGGCGCCCGCACCCCGGTGTCGGGCATGTTGCACGCGGTGTTCCTGCTGGTGTTCGTGCTGGCGCTGGCGCCGCTGGCGTCGTACCTGCCGCTGGCCTCGCTGGGCGCGGTGCTGGTGGTGGTGGCCTGGAACATGAGCGAGCATGACCGCTTCCGCCACCTGCTCCGTGCGCCGCCGGGCGACCGTCTGGTGCTGCTGGTGACCTTTGGCCTTACGGTTCTGGTCGATCTCACCGTGGCCATCCAGGTCGGCGTGGTGATGGCCGCCATCCTGTTCATGCACCGCATGACCCGCGCCGTGGAGGCCGAGAGCGGCGTCACCCTGATCGCCGATGACGTCAACGACTTCACCGAAACCGATCGCGCCGCCTACGAGCCGCGCGGCAACGGCGACGTCGCCGTCTATCGCATCAACGGCCCGTTCTTCTTCGGGGTGGCCGGCAAGCTGAGCGATGTCCTCGACGATATCGCAACGCCGCCGCGCCTGTTCATCATCGACATGACCAACGTGCCGGTGATCGACGCCACCGGGGTTCATGCCTTGCAAGGGGTGATCGACCGCTGTCGCCGCCATGGCACCCAGGTGGTCCTGGCCGCCATCAAGCCGCAGCCCCTCACGGTGCTACAGGGCATGCGCCTGGACGTCGGCTTCGCGGTCACGGTGGACGCCGCCATGCCGCCTCGCGCGACGACACCCGTCCCTACTGGTTGACGATAGCGGTGTAGAGGACGCCGTCGTCCGGCCGTGTGGCTCGGTCCCCGACACGGGACGGTGTTGATGGCATCCTCGCCAGCCCGTCGCGCGTTGACCAGCGCAGTCCAGGTGATCCTGGGCCAGGACCGGACCCCAAGTGGAAAGGGCGGCGCATACTGCCAAAGTACGAAGGTTTGCTTGATGCTCTCCTGTCAGGGGAAGTGGCAGTCCCGTAACGACCAACGGGAAATCCGTGCTGCCGTGCCTCACGCAGACGTGTTCACCGATGGGAGGGATTCATGCTCAAACCCGCACTGGCCGTATCGGCGCTGGCGGTAGACGTGGTCGATGGCGGGCGCTTTGACGTCCACGCCGCCCGGCCCCGCGCGTTCACGCTGCTGGCGTTCTATCGCGGGCTGCACTGCCCGGCCTGCAGGTTGTGGTTGCATAAGCTCGACGGGCTGGCGGATCAGTTCCGGGACCTTGGCGTCGAGCCAGTGGCGTTGAGTACCGACAGCATTGACCGGGCGCGCGCGGCGCGTGACGACTGGGGCCTCAAGACCCTGCCGGTCGGTTATGGCCTGCCGATCAGCACCGCCCGCGCCTGGGGCTTGGCGATCTCCGAGTCCATCGCCGAAAAGGAACCGCCGTGGTTCTCCGAACCGGGCGTGTTTCTGGTGCGGCCCGACGCCACGCTCTATATGTCGTCCATCCAGACCACGACGTTCGGTCGCGCCGCCTTTGACGACATCCTCAGTGGCATCCGTTTCGTGATCGAGAAACAATACCCTCCCCGCGGCACGGCGTGATCTGCCCAGGCCCCTCTTTAGATGGGCCCGTCACTCAGGCATAGGATCCCCATGGGCCGCTGGTGGCCGGCCGCTGGCCGAGTTGCTGGGCCAGTTGGCGCAGGCGGGCCACGCGGTTCTCGGTCTTGGGGTGGGTGGAAAACAGGCTGTCCATCTTGTGGGCGTGCAACGGATTGATGATGAACAGGTGGGCGGTGGCCGGGTTGCGTTCGGCCACGCCGTTGTCGATGTGGCGCGCCGCGCGGTCGATCTTCTCCAGGGCGGCGGCCAGCCACAAGGGATGGCCGCAGATCTCGGCTCCGGCGCGGTCGGCGGCGTATTCGCCGCTGCGCGACACGGCCATCTGCACCAGCATGGCGGCCATGGGCGCGAGGATGGCCATGATGATCACCCCGACAAAACCGAGCGGGTTGTTGTTGTCGCGGTTGCCGCCAAAGAAGAACGCGAAGTTGGCCAGCATCGACACTGCGCCGGCCAGGGTTGCGGTGACGGTCATGGTCAGGGTGTCGCGGTTGCGCACGTGGGCCAGCTCGTGCGCCATCACGCCGGCCAGTTCCTCGTGATTGAGCATCTTCATCAGGCCGGTGGTCGCCGCCACGGCGGCGCGCTCGGGGCTGCGCCCTGTGGCGAACGCGTTGGGCTGCGGATTGTCGATGATGTAGACCTTGGGCATGGGTAGTTCGGCCCGCAGGCACAGTTGCTCGACGATGCCGTACAGGCCAGGCGCGGTGGACGCGTCAACCTCCCGCGCGCCGTACATGCGCAGGACCATCTTGTCGGAGTTCCAGTAGGCGAACACGTTCATGCCCAAGGCCAGCAGGAAGGCGATCATGGTGCCGCCAGCGCCACCGATCATGTACCCCACGCCAAGAAACAACGCGGTCATGCCGGCGAGCAGGACGGCCGTGCGGGCGAAGTTCATGGTTGCGACATCCCTTTCTTGCCGAGGCGTTGCCAGCGCGGCGCCCCCCCGTTGCGGTGCACTCGGAACTGTGCCACGTGATAAGTAGAGCGCGCGGGACGCGGCATCAAGATGCATGCGCCGCGACACGGCACGAGGAGAGCGATGATGACGCCTGACAAACCCGAAAACCCTGCCCCAGAAAGCGCTTTGCCCGAACCCGGTGCGGACACTAAGCGCGAACCTCAGGCTCCCGATTCCGACACGCCCGAGGAAATCGGCGGCCCGAAAGGCGCCGAGCCGACCCGATTCGGGGACTGGGAACGCAACGGCCGGTGCAGCGATTTTTAGAAGGCGGCTGAAAAGCCGTTTTGCGCGCAAGCGCATGGGTGCTGACAGTATGGGAAGGCCTGGTGGGAAAGGCCGGGCGCCGCCCGGACCCGCAAAGGGCCGAGTGGCCCTTGGAACCCATGAGGGGGTTCGCCCTTTTCTTGCG